>JBHICO010000039.1:0-11260 GCA_046759645.1 Nitrososphaerales archaeon | reverse complement strand
TGCCTTTACGACGACACTGACACATCCCTTTCCAAGCAAATTTAACTTTCCTATACTACTGCTTCCTTCAAACAATAGTGCACTTACATCATCAGCTTGAAGTTCTCTAACTCTATTTTCTAATTCTTCTCTAGAAGCTTTGGGATAACCTAATAAGGTTGAATAGGGTTCATTCACCAGAGTCTTTATTTCAACCAAATGTGAATTGATCTGTCGCAACAAGTTCTCTCATCGCCTCCTTTGCAAATCCTTCCTTCACGCTCTTGAGTCTATTTCCGCTATAAATTTGGAACCCTCTCTTGATATCATTCATCAAACCACCTGAGATCCCGCTGGCACTGATATTACTTGAGAGAAGAAACTTGATAAAAGCAATAGCGTCAACAAATTTGTTATCCCGCAATGCAAATAACCTACTATCATCACCAATCCAGACCAAGTTACTATCTTCAAGGTTTTTTCTCAAAAATTGTTCGCTATCACTGCCATCAAAGACTTTTGGTCCCTGTCGAACGATCGTTTTCGGCAATTTCATTGCTTGAAGGAGGAACACAAATACAGCACTTTCCATTTCATCGGTAGATGTTGAATAACGTATAACCCTGAACCCATGAATTGATAACTGTTTTGCAATAGCCCTTGCGCTGCTCTTCAACTGCCCCCAGATTATATCAGGGCTCCTCTTCTTATACTTGAATTTGATTAAGACAAGATCGTTAGCAAACGTCAGACCTTTCTTACTAGATGCACTTTTGAAGAATCTTATATGAGGTTTCGCAACAAATCTTCGAGCGGCAAGTATCATTCTTCCCACGCATTCATCAGATATAGCCGTTCCAAGGTTTCTTTTGTTGTCTATAGGATCAATGATAATCAGGGAGCTGTTGAATAGTCTGGCGATATCTTCATTGAAGCTGCCTATACTGATAACTTGGCTTTCCTTGAATTCTGAAGCGGCCTGCAGAACTCCCATACATGTTCCGTACTTCAACACCAACACTTCGCTCACATACCCACTGAATCCATTCGTAGCTATTTCGGCACCGTAGACTCCGATGGTCTTCATGAACTTTTTGAGTATACGCGCCTCTCGCTTCTTCTCCTCACTAAGTGACTCCTTTATGAACTTCGCATGATACGGCGATCGATCAGCAGCACTCTTCCATTTCCCTTTCTCAACATCATAGCAGGGGACGACGTCAACCCTGATCTTATCAACAAAAGCTTCAACATAGGGGTGCTCTGAGTAACGCAGATAAGGCTTGTATTTTTTCAATGCGTGTACTCCAAGCTGTCTGCCAATTACTTCAAATTCCTTTTCTTCTACATCAGATCTTACCTTAACGAAGATATCAATATCAACATCGTCCTTCAACCATGTGCCCTTTGCATATGAGCCACCGAAGGATACGTCAACTACTCCATGGAACTTCGATGAGGTTTCTTTTACCACTGCAAGGGCCTTCTTCGCTACTACACCTACAGAATCTATTTCTTTTTGCGTTGGTTCTACCAATTTCAAAGCTTGCTTCAAGACGTGGGACATCATTTACTCCCCACTGAAAATAGATCGCTGTAAATTGGCCCACTTGGTGTTAGATCGCTCTTCTTGACCTTCACCGTGCTTAATGTATCTGTTCCAAAGTTCTTGTCCTTAAAATTCAGTATAGCATCAAGATTGCGCATCTTATCCCTAACCCTGAAGAGTGTTATATGAGGCTTGAAAGGCTTATCACTCTTGAATCCGAGCATATTCAATCTGGACTCAACTTCCTTTGCCAGATTTATCAACTTTGATCCAGAATCATTATCAACTCCTACCCATATCACTCTAACAAAGTCGGGTTTTGGAAAGACTCCAACTCCCGTATATGTAACCTGTATGGGTTCAAATTTTATATCAGATAATTTACTCTTTATTGATTCCAACATCACTGTATTGATTTCACCCAAAAACATGATCGTGAAATGCAACCGATTTGCTTCTACAGGTCTGGCCCTTACACCTGTTTGTAAGAGTGCTTTCTGAAAGTCGAGCATACTCTGCAAAGCTTCTTTGCTGTTAACTTCAACTGCTACAAATGTGCGCATTTTTTATCAAATAGAGTTAGTGCTTATATTACTTGTGGTAAATATCGAATCATCAGATCAAAGATGCCGCAACAATCAATCACCTATTAGTTTTATCAAAACCCTTTTGTTGCGCCTGCCATCGAATTCTCCGTAAAAGATCTGCTCCCAAGGACCAAAATCAAGTTTACCTTCTGTTATAGCAACAACAACCTCTCGCCCCATCACCTGACGTTTCAGGTGGGCATCAGCATTATCCTCTCCTGTCAAATTGTGCTTATAATTATCAGTTGGCTCATGTGGTGCTAGCCCTTCCAGCCATTTATCATAATCGGCATGGAGCCCCTTCTCGTCATCATTGATGAAAACACTGGCCGTGATATGCATGGCATTGACCAGACAAAACCCTTCTTTGATTCCACTCTTCTTTAGTATCTCCTGTACCTTACTGGTTATGTTTATGAATGCCCGCCTTGTTTGAGTATTGAATGTTAGATATTCTGTTACTGATTTCATGATCGCTGATCCAATAAAATGCCAATAATATTTCTATCTCTCAGTTTGTTCTTAGTTAATTGAAAGGATAACATTTTATTCTATCCTGATTGGATCAATTACGATGCCCACACTACCACTTATCGTTTGCATAACAGGAATGCCTGGTGCGGGCAAGACAACCGTAGCTCGGACACTCAAGGCGAATAATTTTACCATAATTACCATGGGCGATGTTGTCAGAGAAGAGGCGGGTAGACAAGGATTGGAACAGGACGATGTTAACTTGGGAAAACTGATGCTGAAGTTAAGGAAGACACTGGGTCCTGGTGCTATTGCGCACCTCATAGTTCAAAAGATGCAAAAGGATCCTAAAATGTTAATAGCTGTTGACGGCTTGCGGAGCATGCATGAAGTCGAGGTATTGAGGAAGCATGGAGTAGTAAGAATTCTTGGCATACACGCGCCAAAAGAAGCCCGCTTCAGATTTCTAAGAGGGAGAAGAAGACAAGACGCTCCAAGGAGTGAAGATGACTTCTCGAACAGGGATAAAAGGGAGCTTGACGTGGGAATTGGAGAAGCAATTTCTTATTCAGACAGTATAATAATGAACGATACAACAAAAAAGGAACTGCAAGCAAAAGCTCTAAAGATAGTAACTAGGTGGAAGAAGGAGGTTGAAAAAGGCTCCTGACATTGAATTAGACATAAGAGCTGAATGTAGGGTTTATCCATCAGAAGATTCTGCCAAAGTGATCGTTGCAGTTAAAAATATACTGAGCAACTGTGTTACAGAACTTACCGACAGCAAGATACTTGCTGTGTCAAAAAATCCAGAGTCTCTAAGTAAAATATACCAGCATGCAAGATCGCGAGCAATACTTGGAGTATTCAGGAGAGTCCTGGAACATAACACAATTGGGAATTCTACATGGTTCTACCTTAACAAACAGGCAGCATTCGTAGGTATAGTATCTATATGTGAGGAAGAATCGGAATCACCGCTTGGACCAATAAAGGTCACACTCACAAGCACTCAATTACAATTGATAATTAATTGGCTTGTATCCTAACTACCCCAATGGTCATCAATTCCAGAGATAACTCACTATAAATTCCCTAAACTTGTCAAATACCGTAAACTGCACTAGCTATAGCATCGGATTATTTATATTACACCAGATCGGGTCAATTGTACAATTTATAAACGAAATAATATTGTTCTTACTCGTGATTGGCCTCTCCAGCATGTACATCAGCCTCTTTGAAAACACTATAGAGAATTTTATCGATGACCTCAAGATTAATGCAAACAGCATATCATTGGCGGAAATAGTAGATTTCAGAACAACTACCCTCGACAATGACTTCACGATCGCTGCTCTGAAGAAGGTAAAGGAAGTAAAACTTACCGTTCATTGCCCCTTCGAAGCTGCATCTGATATATCGAATCCAAAAGATGAGCTTAGAAAATTAGCATTAGCAAAAATAAAACTCTCAATTGACCATGCTGCTGATATAGGTGCAATAGGGTTCGTACAGCACCCCGGTTCCAAGATATTTGCTTATGATAAAAATTCAAAAGCACTCAATGGTGATGCAATGTTACAGATAATAGATTATGGCAACTCTAGGGGAATAAAGGTAGGCATTGAAAACATGCCTCCCAATGTAGGTTTTATGTCATCACCGGAAGAATTCACTGAATTTATTAAAGACAATAATCTGAATCTTCACATGGTTTTTGATACAGGTCATGCGAACCTAGCTGGGAATATCGATGATTTTGTGAAGCAATACGGATCAGAATTCATGCAGCTTCATGTTACTGATAATGATGCTAAAAGTGACGGTCACCTCAATGTTGGCGACGGTACAATAAATTGGAAGAAATTGATCAATGAACTTAGAAGAAATGGTTTCTATGGTGCTTATGTGATCGAATCTGCTACAGACCCTTTCAAGTCAATAGAAAGCTTGCAGAAACTTCTCAAGTGAAAGGCCACAGTAACACATTAGAGTTATCTGGCGTACTATCCAACAAAAAGTCCGGCGGTCGGTCAAATTGTTGTTCAACTCTAACCATAACAAAAGCTTGCCACCAGAAGAATGGTGGATTTCCTATTAGATCTGGTCCAATATTTACTTCAACTCTATCTTTTGGCATTGTGTTGACGCTCTCCAATGGAACAACATACCTTTCTACCTTGTTATCGAAGATTGCAATATGCCATCCTGATGATACACCAAGTTCCGGGGAAAAGTGAGGCACTATTATCGTATACCTTTGATTTCCTGTCACAGTAGGATAATCTATAACACATATGTAGACTGACTCATAAGTTGTATTGAAATTCGGGTCTCCAGCCAGTTCAACAGTTAGCACCAGTTCATTACCGTTCAAACGTTGCATACTCGCTTTCACTATGTCATGATAGGGTTGCACTAAAGGATCAGCATTTGTTTCGTGTATCCTTATAGCTCTAGCATCATTGACTCCATCCCTAGTACTGCTGGAAGCACCGACGCTCGGACCAAGTAGCATAAAGAGGATAAATGCACCTAGAATAACTGCAATGATTGCCATCATACCAACGATACGCATGTGATAGATTCAATATTCATGAATAAAAGCTATTGATCGTATGGTACCTCAATCGTCAAAAGATCCTCTGCAGCAACAACGTTTGGATGTATTTCCATCGCTTCCTTCACAAGTAAGTTAACATCATCATACCTTGCACTGAAATGCGAAAGTACGAGTTTCTTAACATTCGCATCAGCAGCTAGCGTAGCAGCTTCTCTTGCAGTAGAATGCAGATTTTCTACGGCTTTTTCCTTATGTTCATCACCGTACGTTGAATCAAATATCAAAAGGTCACAGTCACGAAAGAATTCCTTTAAATTATGATCAGGTCTAGTATCTCCAGAAATACCAATCTTCCTTCCTATTCGCTGTGAGCCTGCTACTTCCTCAGATCTTACTAACTTACCCTTGAATTCAACATTCTCTCCATGCTGGAGCTTGTGCCACAAATTTCCTTCAGGTATACCTAGGGCTCTTGCCTTGTCAGGATAGAATGTACCAGGGCGCTTGTGTTCTTCCATACAGTAACTATAGGTTTCAACAGAATGCTTCGCAAGTCTTGCTTTTACCACATAATCGTTCTCTTCAACTACGACACCTTCTCTTACAGCATTTATTGTTAGAGGAAATGTTAGACCAAAGTTAAGCAATTTCATATTGCTTTGAATAAAATCATTAACCTGTTCGGGTCCGTACAACTGCATCGGCATATCCCTATTCTGCAGTGACATGGTCTGCAATAAACCAAGCAAACCGACACAATGATCACTATGCATATGCGTTACGAAGACCTTCGTCTTTCTGTTGATGCCTATACCTGACTTTATGAAGTTTCGTTGCATGCCCTCTCCAGCATCGAATATCAGGACTTCGTTTCCCCTGACTATAGCAGCAGAACTCAAGCCTCTCTCCTGAGTTGGCATCGCAGATGCAGTTCCCATTAATACAACTTTTAGTTGCATAGCACCATCAGCTTCCGTGTAAGGCTCTTGTGCTCGTATATGTCATACTCTTCCACAACGTTACTGAACAACTGCTCGTCACCCTTCTTGCACATGACGCAGCATCTTTTGGCTCTCATTTCGTCATTGATGAATGACACAAATTCTTTCAACAAGACTTTCGAAGCTCTTTGCATGGTTGACGCGGATCTTCCGTACGGGAGATCAGTAGCAATCACATCTATATCTTTAGTTTGCAACGGAAGTGACAAAGCATCACAATTTAGTATGAAACTTTTCACATTTTGTGTATTTTCAAGTGCACCGTAACACATCCTAGAAGAAATATCAGAGCCGATCGTGTGTATCTTCATTGCAGCAGCTTCAAGCAATATACTTCCCGTTCCACAGAAAGGATCCAGTAGAAGATCATTCTCCTTTGCCATCGTGAGATTGACCATCATCCTGCTCAATTTTGCCTCTAGTGCTAAAGTGTGAAAGTAGGGTCTATTTCTTAGATCCTTCACTCTTGAATTTACGCCATTCTTATATTCTGCAAAGCCAACCATGGATCCATTATCTGTTACAATATACAATAAGATAATGTCAGGATCGTCAAGTGATACCTGCATCCATGACGATTTGTCTTTGACATACTTCCCCAACCTGCTTACTGCTTCCATACTTACATATTTCTTCGATAGATTGATCAACTTGCATGCAAATTTCCTGTACTTCCTAAAATATGCATCAGGATCGAAACTAATAGCATCTGATGAGGTCAACAACTGACCTGCGTATCTTATACATGTAGCACGCGATGCTATCTGCTTCATGTCTATATTCCCATCAACTATAGAAACCCTTTCCTCCAAATTTTGCAATACCGCATCAGGGTAGTAACTTTTTACAAGTGCTCGTAATTCAGCGTTGGCTAGTTTCACACGTTCCCCACTGTGCAGGAAAAAATATACATCGTTCATAATTTGTTAACTTGATCACATATAGCGGGTGCTACATCAACCTTGCTAACCTCGCTGGGCACAGTATTTGTTGCAATGATCTCTCGCACCCCAGCAGCCTTTATTCTGTCCAACACTTCATCAACCAGTAGCGCATGCGTACAAGAAACAAAGATTTTGTTACAATCAGCTTTTAGTAAAACTTCTGCAGCTTTAATTATGCTACCGCCAGTGCTGATCATATCATCCACTACTATGGCATCACGGTTCTTCACCTTCATCAGTTCAGGCGCAGAAGAATCGATACTTACTTCGCCAGTACTTCTATCCCTTTGCTTCGGTAAGGCAATCGATTCAGCTTCAATGATCTTCGCAAACTCCTCTGCTCTTATACCCCCTCCAATGTCAGGGGAGACCACTATTGGTTGAACAAGCTTCTGTGACTTGAAATGACTAGCAAGCAAGGGTACAGCAGATACGTTGTGTACAGGTATTGTAAAGTACGAGAGTGCAGTTTCACTGTGTATGTCAACAGTTATCAGACTTTTCACTCCTGATGAATCAAACATGCTACCTATTGATTCCATACTCACAGCTTCTCCTTTCACAAATTCCTGGTCTTGCCTTGCATATGCAAGGTATGGGATAACAGCACAAACTTCAGCTCCCATCTTACTTGCCTTCTTTATTATGAAGAGTGCCTCTAGCAACTGTGCGTTAACCGGTGGGTATGTTGACTGGACCATTAGAGCAAACTTCCCTGACGGATCACCGTTTATCTTGATCTTGCTTTCACCATCAGGAAATACTTTCAGTCCAACATCAATGATTTCTGCTGCAAGTATCTTCGTCATGCTCTTCGCAAGATCCTTTGAAGAGGGTCCAGCTAAAACACAAATTTGTTTGCGCACGCATTAAACCAGTAAAAAGCAACTCTTAAGCTTAACCGTCTATCAAATTTCAACCTTTACTCCCTTCTGTGCCTTTACTATATACCTGTCACGGATCTTTACACTTATCCAGTCTATTATCAATACTGTTGCAAGTACCACTAACATGAAGACTGCAGCCTTCCCGTATTCGAAGAACTTTATGTAATTTATTATGTAGAAACCAATACCACCCGCACCCACAAGACCAAGAATGCTTGTTTGCCTCACGTTGTAATCAAACATGTATAACAATTGGCTAAGCAAATGAGGAGCAGATTCAGGCACAACGACGTGTCGCACCAGCTGTGATTTAGAAACTCCTATTGCACTAGCTGCCTCCATAGGATCCGAATCTATTGCTTCTATAGATTCATACTGCAATTTGGACATGAAACCTACTGTGTACATTATGATAGCAAGTATACCAGCAAATGGTCCCAGTCCAACAATTATCACAAAGAGGATTGCCCATAGTATAGATGGAAAAGTTCGTACCGCCGCAAGTAACCCTCTTATCGGTGCATAAACGAATTTGCTGTTAAGGTTCCTGGCAGCTAACATGCTCAATGGAAGTGCGATCGCTACACCAACTATAGTTCCTATGAATGCCATCTGTATTGTTTCTATCATTGACCAGACTGCAGTCCCAAGTAATGTTGGATCTACCTGTGACATCTCTTCTGCAATTACCATTAGATTTGGAATACCTTTCACGAACTCTGCAGGTTCTACGCCAACATTAATGGAAGCAAAAACAAGTGCTGCTATTACTAATCCTATGACAAGATTCTCTCTAGGATTCATACGAGTTGAACATCCCCAGCACTTCTTCCCTCTTCATTTCGTCAGGTCTGAATTCAGCTATCTTATCGCCATGCTTGATCACCGCAACCTTATCAGCATAATCAAGTGCAAGGTGCACATCATGATGCACCATGATGGCTGTTAGATTTATCCTATGCTTCGCATCCATAACCAAATCCATGATCTCTCTAGCAGTACCATGATCTAATTCAGATACTATCTCATCGGCGAGCAAAAGCTCTGGCTTCTGTACCAGTGCTCTTGCAATTGCAACCCTTCTCTTCTCCCCTCCACTGAGCATGTGAGTTTTCCTTCCAGCCTTATCTTCAAGACTTACTAGTTTCAGTGCACTTTCCGCATCGCTTATTTCCTTGTCTGGGAACACCTTGAAGAAGGATTTCACCTTGCTGACCCTTGGTAAAGCACCAATGAGCACATTTTCTATAACAGTGATATTCTTTACCAGCCCTAAATTCTGGGGGATGTATCCAATCTTAGGCATAATGACCTTGAACATATTGTCACGTACGTTGGGCCTTCTGCCAAAGACCTCGATTTGACCCTTAGTGGGTATTACCATACCATTGACAAGTTTGAGCAAGGTAGATTTTCCTGCTCCGGAAGGACCTATAATCACATAATTCTTACCATTTTCAACAGATACATTGACTCCTCGCAATGCATAACTCTTACCATCGTAAGAAGTCCAAACATCATGCATGTGTATTATTGAACCGTTGGAAAAGGAACCCGTTGGAGTTGATACATCCATCATATGTGTCACTTTCCCATCATCCTGTCCTCTAGGCCAGTGAGAACATCTATCTTATTTCCAAAATCTCCAATATGCATTGTCGTTGTTGTTGGAAGCAGAGCTTCAGCGCCGTAGAGTTTCTTCAATATTTGATTATTCTCTTCATAGTTGAGCTCTATCATCGCATCGACTAGCACGTTCTTTATTATCCTAGGAACATCCTTGCCAACAACGAAAACGTGGGATGGAACAGGACCTATCTTCTCAACTATCTTTACCTTACCCTGCTGTTCTGATGTCAAGAATCGTTGGGGTGCATCGTCAGCTCCGAAAGCAACATCGACATTGCCATTAACTAACAGCTCCAGCGCTGACTTGTATCCGCCTGTGAAAGTGTAACTTTTGAATGCATGACCAAGTGCCGCTTCAAGTGCAACCACGTCATTACCCTCTATTTCTATCAATCCCATTTCAACCAGAGTTCCAACCGGTCTCACGAAACCAGAAGAGCCTGTAATGCTGGTGAAGGCAACTCTTTTGCCTACAGCATCATCGATTGTATTTATTGAATCATCGTCTGCTCTTGCAAACACAGTTGCTTGATAATACACTTTGCCATTAACTACTTCTGAAAATACAACTTCAGCACCAGCCTTGTTGTATGCTATCCAACCCGGCCCGGTGTCCATAAATGCAGCATGCACATGTCCAAAACGGAGTCCCTCCATCAACGATTCGTAAGAGGTAGGTACTAATACTTCGACATCAACTCTGCCCCTGAACTTTTCTTCCAGATATTTTTCCAGATCATTTGCCTTTGGAGTAAGTTCTTCCGCCTTCTCTGTGGGTATGAAGCCTATCACAAGTTTTTTGAAGTTCTTATGTGTTCCTTCTGCAATTTGTGTCTTGGCAGTAATCCCTACTACCGTAGCGATCAATACTACAGCAAGCGTTACTGCTGCAATCTTTTTTGTCTCCATGTGCCCACCCAATTAGGAATGCCTAATTAGGCTCCCCTAATCTTATTTAAACGTTCTTGATCAAGGTACTGTCAAGTTGAGTACTGTCAACCTTCTTTTTGTCAAAAGTCTTAGTGATACAAAAGTCATGAATTTTCTTTATTTTAATAAAAAAAGGTGAATGGCGAACTTTGTCCTTGACTAAGCAGTCGCTAAGACTTTAGAGCTCAAGAATTCAGAAATCTTGCCAGCGATAAAATTCAGGTCTTCTTCTAGTGCAAAGTGCCCAGTGTCAAGTAGGTATTTCTCGACATTCTTCAAGTCACGTTGGTATTGATGTGCACCTTCGGCTGGGAAGATGTAATCGTTTTTGCCCCACACAATGAGCATTGGAGGTTGATACTTGCGGAAGTATTCCTGAAATTTTGGGTACAATGGTACATTAGTATGGTAGTCGTACAGCATTGCTAGCTGAATGGGAACATTGCCAGGACGATCGAGTCCAGCCTGATCAGTAATCCAGTTATCTGGGTCTATGGCATCAGGATTACGTGTACCATTTTGGTACTGCCATTTTGTGGTATCCACCGCTACAAGGTAATGTAGCTTCTTTTCATTCTCCTGTGTTTTATCTTTCCACCAAGCCTTTATAGGATCCCAGAATTCGAGTAAACCTTCTTCGTAAGCATTGCCGTTCTGTACGATAAAAGACTGGACTCTCTCTGGGTGCTTGACAGCAAGTCGAAATCCAATAGG
>JBHICO010000038.1:0-11852 GCA_046759645.1 Nitrososphaerales archaeon | reverse complement strand
TTAACAGGTACAAACGTCCAGATAGTATTGTTAAAACCAAAAATCCTAATTTCGATGGGTTCTAGAAGGCGTGGTGTAACCTTACCTGAAATAGTTACAAAATCACCAAGATCATAGGTCTGTTTATCCAAACTTATAGTCAGGGCGGGTTTCTCTTTAACCTCAAAACTTGTATTTGCGTTGAAACTTTTGTATGTAGCATCAACGGTATGAACGCCTAAAACCGATGCCTCTGCTCCTTCAAGCTTATATTCAAATGTGTATGAACCCGTATCGTCTAGCTTGGCAATCGCATTTTGGTATGTCTGCCCATTAGGGTTATTCACCTTTACTGATACATCATCGCCTTCCGCAAAGGAACCGGTAACATCACCAAACAATGTAACTGTCATACCAACGCTGTACACTCCCTTGAACGGGAAAACAGTTAGGGGTTCCTCTTGTGCATAAATATCTATATTCAATGTGCCAAGCCAACCCATCAAAGTTATGAGGAAAGAAACAGCTAGGGAACCTCTCTTCAGATTCATATCAATGGGTTATATACAACTGTTATTTAAGCACTCATATTGGTTTAACTTTATCAATAGTCTTGATGATTTTACAAAACTCTTCGTATAATAAATTATTAAATGCACAAGTTGCAATTATTTGAAAGCGGAAAACAGGTTGCATACCATCCATATATTACATCAAAAATTAGGGAACCGAAGATTGATCACTTTATGTTAGGCATCTTTACTCCATGCTCGTATAGCGTTTTATACACTTCTGGGAGAGAATAGACAAACCCTACGTGCACGCAGTCGTTCTTTTCGTCAAGCATGCAGTAAAGCTCAACACCTTTGATCTGCACTTCTGCAATCCTGTTCTTCTTATTATCCCTGACGACAACCCTGTTGTCATCTATGGCAACCTTCTCCATCATGGGCGCATACTTGGCAAATACTTCATGCTTCTGCATTAGCTCTTCCATCATGCTAGTCAAATATCCAGAGAAGCTCGTTATGCCGTTCATTTCTAAACCCTTTTTGCTCTTCTCATAGGCATCGAAAAACTTCTTGTACACATACTCGCTTACAGTGATTGATTTGAAGCCACTCTTTGGCATAGTACGATCACGGTTCGGTACAATATCACAGTATAAAAAATTTTTCTGTCCCCAGCTTTGCTTCTGAACTTATGAAGTATATAGCTCAGGATTATTGAATTTATCGCCACGGTGTAAAAACACAGCTATAAATGCATGATTCATTATCCCAGCAATACCTGATAAAATGGGGTCGTGGGCTAGATTCATCAAAAGATTACGCCTTGTTGAAGGTTAGCATGGTATGCTTCGAGCCTTGGGCGCTCGAGGTCGTGGGTTCAAATCCCACCGACCCCATTGATGTATTTTACAATCCATTAGCATATCCATTTTTCATATGATATTAGAAATCAGTAGTTGGGGTCAATAGAAAGTTCGGGATTGTCCTCTGCATAATTACGGCAGAACCTCAATGTTTTTCGTTTTTGGAGCAGATAATGCAATCGGATCCGTTAGGCTCTCCCACACAAAAATTTCTATAGAATAATTTCCGGCAGTAGATGGAAGCCATGACTGCGCCACTCTAAGTGACTCATTGGGAGGAAGTTCTGAAGTAACCCAGGATAATGATACTGTTATGCCTGCGGAATCCTTTACTTGTACTATATATGTGAATGATTGCTTCCTTGTCTGTGAGTTAGTTACTTCTGATTGTATAAGCACCTGTTCTCCAGTAAATAATTGTGAGACGCTTTCACCAAATGAATTAAGGAGTATTGGTTCTGCGGCAGGTGCTCTTTGTGTTGGGGGCACGGGTTTGCCAAATACAGCGTTGGCAACCACGGTTTTTGTTTCAAGTGTGGTTATGCCATCAGCAGATAACTTTGCGGGTGCTGGCAAGGTATTGTCAACGTAAGAAACGCTAACGGTATCCCCATCTGATACTTCGAGTCGGTTGCCAGAGCTTGCTTCAGTAAAGGTAAACAACAATCTTTCTTCGAAGATGCCATTATTTCTAGCGGTTTCCCTTAACACCAGTGTCAAACCGTTCCCATCTGTATCTGACCGTATCCTTACTGTGACAGTGTCTACAGCATTTGAGTTTATGCTCGCGTCACGGTCTGTAACGCTTATCCTAGCAATATCGGTAATCTGATAGGAAGACTTGCCAAAAGAGACTAAGGCTTCTTGGTATTGAATGAATACTGTCTCGATCATCACATTTTCAGCATCTACTCGATACGATACTGTGATACCATCATCCCTGCGAACCTGCATATCACCAAGATATTTTGAGGGGTCAGGCGTAAGCCTAATCTCTTCCTCGAATATGCCCGTATCCAGACCTGTCTCCTGTAACTTGACTTTTTCAGTTTGTCCTGGTCCCGAAATAGAAACCTCCACAGTTTCTGTAGCTTTATCATTGGCGTTAAGGTTGGAATCCGTTAATGTTATAATTATCTTGTCGAACGGTGTGTATGTTGACCTGTCGAGTTCTAAAACGGGCGTAGCTGTTGTAAAATCTGGTATTTGCAGTAAAATGACTGATATGGAAAAAACAAGTATATGTTTTAATTGCATTGTGATTCCTTATAATACTATAGTATAAATAGATACAAAGGCAGCTAGTTGTTGAGAGACTCGGACAATTTTGTTCTCCACGCGGAGAATACAAAGGGGGTGTACAGATCCAAATTGCACTGATGTCATATTCATGATACTCTGAGGACTAAAATAGATGAAGAATATAAAGAGTAGAAAGATAAGCAACTTTTATTTTTCCCATTTTATCAATTAACAAGCTTATTAGCATCATAAATTAAGTGGCGCTTGGTATCCGTAAATCTTTAACAGTGTGTAACCCTGCCTCTACTCCAAGTATTATTGGGATGTAATTGAGCACTAAAGCAACAGTTGCTTGGTCACCGCTTATACCATTAGTTCTTACATATATTGGTGGTATTCCCTCGATCTCTACAAGGTCGAACTCACTAGCTCCAGCAAACATGTATAGTAATATCTCAAGGAATTTCGAATCATTTTTTCTAGCAACTAATCTATGCTCTATACCAGCAACCTGTCCTACTTCTACTTTAACACCATAAGATTGAAGAGGACGATTTGCGATAACTGGTCTTATCGTGGAAGAAAATGTTGTTCTTTTCCCTTTTAATGTATCGCATATCATTCTTGCTGATTCATGCAGACCCACGTGTCCAACGTTATGTTTGACTTTCTCGAATTGCTCCAACGTGAAGCCCAAGCACATTTTTTCCTGCAATGCCTTCCTCCTGCGTGCAATGTCAACAACACGCTCAATCCTTAGGTGGTCTATTTTACTACAAAGGCTAGTCAACATAAGAACGAATGAGTCCATCACGAACCCGGGGTTCACACCCACACCAAGAACACTAACCTTGTATTTTTTTGCAATTATGTCAAGCGTCTTGGCCAGTTTTGTGTTGGTTCCGTAGGGATATACAAGTTGCTCGCATGTAGATATAACGCTTATGCGGTGCTTCAGAAGTTGATAAATTTGGTCAAACGAGTCCTTTAGCGAAGACGTCGTTGCGTGTATTGCAACGTCTGGTTTTGATTTTATTAGATTGATATTACCTATTATCTTTATGCTAGCTCTCCTATTCAGAGCCAAGATACCCGCATCATTACCGATCTTGTCTTTATCGATATCAATTACACCGACGAGTTTGAGATTTTTTCTTTTCCACAACTCTATGAAGATCTCTTTCCCCAAACTACCGAAACCGATCTGAACCACCTTATACAATCGCATATGTTTCAATCAAGAAGATCGTTCTAATGCATTTAAGTAGTTGTGATTTTTGAGGATAATGCGATGAAAAAACCTCTCTAGTGATTTTGGTATGAATAATGTCTTTGATAGTTAGAATCGCCCTGACAATGTTCTAACATACTGTCAAGGTGTAATGAAGCATTATCTGTATGGCTAAAATCCCTTTGATAGATGGTTCCAAGACCATAGATTTCCTCTTTGCCCACAGCCGTTGGTGTATAAGATTTGTGAAGATAACGAAAACCAAATGATGAAACATATGGGAAGACAGAAACAGTTCCCGTATGAATTCGAATGGAATTTGAACCATTGAGAAACCAGCAAGAAAAGGGAATTTGATATAGGTTTGACATCAAACCCAATTTTTTGAAATACTTTGAAAAGTAATAGGGGGTTTTAGGTCATACTTTTAAGTAGGGTACTGATTTTCTTATGCCTATGGTATTCGGTAGGGACATTAGACTCGGTAGGATACTGAAAGATGGCAAGATGCTATGCATACCTATGGATCATGGTATAAGCAATGGGCCTATAGCAGGACTCACAGATATACATAACACTATCTACCAGTGCGAGAAAACAGGGTTAACCGCAGTACTCGTAAACAAAGGTATTGTAAGGAGCATGCCAAGACCAACTACTGTTGGAGTAATTATTCATGTTTCTGGTAGCACAAGCCTCGGACCTGCACCAAACAAAAAGGTTCTCATGGGAACTGTAGCTGAAGCTGTAAGGTTAGGAGCTGATGGTGTTTCTGTTCACATAAACATAGGAGCCAAGGAAGAGCCGGAAATGTTGGTGAAGCTAGGGCAGGTAGCTGATCAGTGTGATGAATGGTATATGCCCTTCATAGCCATGATGTACCCTCGAGGAGAAAATATCAAGAACCCTCATGACCCAGAGGTTGTTTCGCATACTGCGAGAATAGGTGCAGAAGCAGGTGCCGATATTGTCAAGACTGTTTACACTGGTGATCCTGATACCTTCAAGCGAGTTATAAGGGGATGCCCAGTTCCTATTGTTATCGCTGGAGGCCCAAAGGCGAAGACAGATGAAGAGGTTTTGGAGATGACCCATGGAGCTATGGAAGCTGGTTCCATTGGTGTTACTTTCGGTAGGAATATCTTCCAGCACAAGAATCCATCAGGCATGTGCAAGGCACTTGCGAAGGTGATTTTCGAGAAGGCAAGTGTGAAGGAGGCCATGCTCGAAATTGATAAGTAAAGAACTAATTATAAGCCCAAATGTTCCTACCAAGTCCATAGGGTCGTTCCTTTCGCAGATGAAGGAGGAGGGTATAAACAGCATCTACGCAGACCCAAAGACTGTTTGGAAATTCAGAAACGACTTCAATATTATGCATACTTCGGATGATGCCGATTCTGTGGTATGCAAGGATCTGAATGATATAAAAAAGGTCAAGAAGGATGGAAAGCTTGCGGGATTTTACATCAAGGTAACAAGTAAGAAGGACGAGGATGTTATAATGCAGGCAGCTCACAATGGTGCCGATTTTGTTGTTGTTGATACCAAAGGCTGGAAGATAATCCCATTGGAAAATATAATTGCAAAACTTCAGAAGAGGGAGACCAAGATATATGCCATTGCTAAAGGTCCAGATGAGGTAAGAACTATGTTTAATGTTCTGCAGTTGGGTGTTGATGGTGTTATTCTAAATGCATCTAACATATCTGCAATAAAGAAATCTATTTTATATCTTGGAAGTAGAGAGTTTCTACTAAAATATGCAAAGGTTGTAGAGATCAAGGACGTCGGTATTGGTGAACGTGTATGCGTTGACACGACTTCTGTCCTTAACAGGGGGGAGGGAATGTTGATTGGAAGCAGATCTAACTTCATGTTTCTAATTCACAACGAATCAGTAGGTTCTGCATTTACATCTCCAAGACCGTTCAGGGTAAATGCTGGTGCCGTTCATTGCTATACACTAATGCCTGATGGTAACACGAAATACCTGTCCGAAGTTGAAGCCGGTGATGAGGTTCTGGTTGTAGATACCTCTGGTAAGGCTCGGAGGGTTACTGTTGGAAGGTCAAAGGTTGAAACTAGACCTATGCGTCTGATAAAGGCATTTGTAAATGGTGAGGTTGGAAGCATAATAGCGCAGAATGCAGAAACTATCAGGTTTGTTGGAAGGAACGGTAAACTTATTCCAGTTACGAAAGTGAAGAAAGGTAATAGTATACTTGTGCATGTAAAGAGTGCTATAGGAAGGCACTTTGGTATGGAAGTGGGGGAGTACATCGTTGAGAAATAAGGTTCTCAAATGAGGTTACACCCGCTCAAGAAATTGTTAAAGTTGTGGCATAGGTGAGATAATGTATAGTATAATGTTCTTTATATGATCACTAAAATGCTATAGATAAACTGTGGAACAATTAACTAAAGTAAGTATCTATGTGCCATCATATATCACTGCAAAAGCTCTGCTAGTGTTTCCTGATTTTTCAAGATCTCAAAATATTTATTTTCGAACCGATAGCCAGGAGTGTTTACAGTACCTTGATGCGGATGCTCGAAAGTGTCTGGTATCGGTGTCCTTGTATTTTCATCAACATTTTCTTCCAGTACTCTAGCATTCACGAGTTCATCAAATAATCGCCTGATTTTACGATCACTTATGGAAGATTCATATATGACCCTTTCTAGTGAAGCATATCTATTCCCAGATTTTACATACCAGTCCACAAACTTCCACCTCGCCTCAATGCTTACTCCAGGCACGTCAAAAGTTTTTCGTAAATAATTTAGCAAATCCATGAAATGAGATAGGATAAAGGGAATAAAAATATGTCTTATTATGGAGTCAAATAGTTAACATGGTACCATAGAATTATCATCCTCTATTCCGATTTGTGACTATGGTCAAGATTAGAAGAACGCTGCAATATTATCACACACTCCTATAGCCTTATAAAAGATCGATGATGCTGGCGTTGTTGTGAAAGGAACTATTGTCTGTGCAATATTGAAGGAGAATAAATTTGTCTACGAACAATCTACTTCGATAACAATGAATTCGTACTTCATTCGCAGTATAGGTTGAAGCTTCATTTGAAACTCCAATCAAACTGAATAAATAATTTGAGCACAACCCTACGATACCAATATATGGTAAACCACAAAAGTTTAATTAAATTAGCGAGATAATGTCTCTACATGTTCAGGAAAATTGGCGCAGTAATTCTGCTGGTGTCGAATATGGATAGCTCTGTTGATTTTTACCAGAATACCTTAGGACTAGAACTGAAGAATAGATCAAAAGAGTGGACCGAGTTTATAAAAAATGGAACAGTGCTCGCGCTGAATCAAACAAAGATCAAGAACATTATGAAGGATGGCGTTCTGATAGGGTTCAAGGTAGGCAATTTAGATGATGTCTGTATAAAACTAAAGAAGAAGAACGTGAAGTTTGTGCAGGAACCCATCGAAGAGGAATATGGTAAAAATGCCATAATAAGAGATCCTGATGGATACATGATATCGATAATTGAAATGAAGTTAAGTGAAGAGGAAGAGATGAAGCAGACGCCGGGCTTTTATGGTTTCGCACCGGCTTGATGTAGTGGCGGATCTCAAAATGGATTTGCCAAGTCGAAGTATTTGAAGACAAGTAATTTGAATTATAGAAAAATAATGATATATTAAGGAATATTTAATATTTTGACGATCCTATAACACCACTGAGAGTACATTTACTATTAAAGCTTCGAATCGGAGTGTCTATCCTGTTATTGCTTGAGGCCAAGTTCTTTATCGATGATCTCCCGCAACTGCTGCCGGAGCCTAGCCGCCTGTTCAGGATTATTGCTTATTATCAGGGGGCCGATTATGTAATACTTTTCATTACTAGCCTCCCCCTGTACGTCATTACTCAAGTCCAATAATACATAATCCTTCTGATCAGCCTGAACCTGAATGTTTGCCAAGCCTTGAGCAAGCATCTGGATTATCTGGTTAGCATCAGCCTTTGGTATCATATGGAAGGTTATACCTCCTAAGTTTTAAGAATTGTGTGGTGAAGTTCTTTTACCAGTAAATTCCTCTATAATATCGGATCCGCATCTAAAGCACCTCATTGTCTCAAGTTTTGTCAAATAGGATATATACTTGCATTTAGAACACTGATATCTATTTAGCATAGCACTGATACTAAGTTTTGAACTTTTGGAGGGAACAAGTACCGACACTTCCTGTAATCTTCGCAATACTACTTTTGCCAGTTCCCTCAAATGTTCTATATCGCTGTCTCTGTATCTGAGGTAGACGTTGGTCAACTCAACAGGGATGTTATCCGCTATAAGTTCTATGCCTTCTTGATTGTAACGCCTAAACAGGTGATCCCTGATGTACCATGTTAATTCAAATAACTCCAGCTCGCTCATATTCTGTAATACTATATCAACCAATTTTAAGTATTACATGCGTATCAGTTAATATTTTGCATATGCACAGCCGATCATTTTTCTCATTCCATCCCTTAAGTAACAAGCAAGAAATAATACCTTATAGCAAACTAAGGAAAATAACCAACAAGGTTTTTCTTACCTGTAGGTGAGAAAAAATATGCACGATTAGGTGAAACATGACTTCCTAACTGAATAGTAAGAATTCAATTTGACTCTTTTGTTGTAAAAAGGTCCAAAGTCTTGGTCAATTCGGCATCTTCTTTAATTCTGTACATATCCTTCTCTAACCTCTCTTTGGCAAAATTGAAGTATTCTTTTACAATTTCGAATCCTAGATACTTTCTGTTCAGCATTTTGCTTACTACAACTACTTGTCCCGAGCCTAAAAATGGGTCTAGAACGACATCACCCTCCTCACTGGAATACATTAGTATCTTTTTTATCAACTCAGAAGGTAATTTGGTAGGAGTCTTTTGGTCACCGGTCCAATACTCTCTCTTTATGTACCATACATCTTCTTTGTCCTCATAGTGAAGGCTCCGTCCTTCTTTAGTCCTCTCGTCCTTGCCAAATCGAGCATGAGAAAAGAACTTTCTCTTCTCATCATTCTTGCAAACATAAAGACAATGATAATGTGAAGTCACATACTTCCTTTCCGTCACCACGCCAAATTGATACTTCCATATTATATGGTTAACCGTTATGAAACCTACATTATTAATGGCATGTAAGATATCTTTCAGGTTATTCCATCCAGAAAAAACATACACGCTTCCTGATTCCTTCAGGATTCTGAAGCACTCTTTCATCCAGTTGATGCTGAACTCAAGGTATTTTTCTCGAGGAATTTCATTATAGCCTCCTATAACCCTTGATGCAGTTCTGTTATAGTTACTTCTTTTAGCCTTGAAATCTATCGCAAAAGGAGGATCAGTTATAACAAGATCTACGGTTTGATCTGGAATTAATTTCATCCCCCTCACACAATCCATATTATAGATTTTGTTAACTTCCAATGCTTTCATATGCAACCATCTAATCTAGCCTAAGTTGGTATAAAAAACATCACGTATAAATCAAAATTACTATGATAGAAAATATGAATCGAAAGTGTAAGCGCAGGAGAGGAGATTTGAACTCCTGAGAGCCTTGCGGCTCACGGGCTACCTTTTGTGGACTCAAGGCTTACACTTCTCTTTTGGAGAATCCGCGCATTCGGCCACTCTGCCACTCCTGCGTATCTAAAGTAAAATGATGCAATATATTAGAGATGTGATATACTGTTGCTAAAGGTCCTTACTACTTCGACCCATGCCATAGCAATGTTGTTTCTGTTATAACCTCCACCGCCGAGAGCTACCATTTTACCACTACAGTGTCTGTGTGCTAATTTGTGAAGAAAGTTTGTAGCATGTATATGTACATTCTTACTAAAGTTCAAATGTGTTAAAGGATCCCCCTTTATGCAATCCCCTCCGCACTGCATAATTATCAGTTCAGGTTCCGTATCAGCAAGAAATTCTTCTGCACGCATGAAGGCGTTTATAAATTCACCGTCGTCGGCGTGAGGTTTCATGGGAAGGTTTAGTTTCGTTCCTTCTGCACCCTCATCACCAGTTTCATACTCAAAACCAGTTCCAGGATAAAGATATTTGCCATCCTCATGAACATCAACTATGAATAAATCTGGATCCTTGTTGAATTCATAAAAGACACCATCCCCGTGATGTGCGTCTATATCAACATAAGCTATCTTCCTTACATTATAATAACTTCTAGCTGCTACTATAGCAATGCCTATGTCATTAAATACGCAAAAACCAGCAGCAGACTCTCTTCTGGCATGATGCAATCCACCTATAGGATTGAAAGCATGATCAACCTTGCCATTCATTACCATGTCAAGGGCCTTCAACGTAGAACCGACAACGTAACTGCCTGCTTCGAAGACTCCCTTGTACGCAGGTGTATCCCCATAATCGAGGAAACCATGGCCAAATTCCGATGCCTTTTTCACGAACTCAACATATGTTTTAGAGTGAAAGTTTAGTAACGCATCTTCCTCTGCCATGACTGGGCCTTCTATCACAATGTTTTGTGCCTTGTCGAACCCCTCCGCCTGGAACTTGGACCAAAATGCGCCTAGTCTATCAGAACCCAATGGGTGTGAGCTCCCAAAACCATACTTTGTGAGAGCATCCCCGTACATAATACCTACTGAACACACAAGCTTTTGTGAAAATCATCAAAGATAAACTTTGATAAATGTCCTGTATTAACAGGGTCAATGACTGGTAGTGCATCCAATTTTTATATTGGATCTGTAAATTAGTAGATGTAAATGAAGCTGAAGGTAAAGTCAGTTGCAGTATGGGTACCTGGCGAGCAGGTTCATGATAGTCTGCTAGAGATGGGCTTTGCCGTATTTGATACCGCTACGACGGTAAGCGACGGAAGATTCTGGAATAAGAGCTTGTTCGTACGCGGGGAAGAAATAGTTAGTCTATCCGAAGAGATTGGTGATGTTTATCCAAAAGACCCTGTCATTACAATCTGTGGGTCGATAACCACAATAAACAAAATCATCGGGGTGTTTGATTGATTGCCTTTTTACGAATGTAACGAGAACCAGTTTGTTGAGAATATAAGGAGACTCATCGAATCAGAGCAGCATTTTGTTGTAAATAGGAAGATAAGCATATATGATGATCACAAATATGGATTATCAATTATACCTGATCAAGAGTTCGAGAAGTATTCTATGATATGTGATCGAAAGGGCTTTAGATACACTGTGTATGCGAAGGTTCCCTTCGTGGATGATTTTCGTGGCAGGTTTTATTCTGAAGGTCAAGCATTACATTATGCAAGTAACCTTGGCTACCCAGCAATATCTATCCCCTATTATAAGGTAGAGTATTCCTTCAACCTGTGGGGAAGCACTTACCTTCATACTTTCGACGGTTTATTCGGCCCAAATATAGTTATCGGAAAGAGGGAAATACCTCAGAGGACGAAGAGAAACATTAGAGTAAAGAAGTCTACCGCGTTGATACATGTTTTAAAGTTCAATCCACCTGATGAAAAGATGCTGTCTCTGAACCTACCGAATCAAGTAATAATATTCGATATAAAAAAAATGGCTAGGATTTTTGATGTATAATTAAAAAGAACTTGTAAGGCCTAGTGATGACCATGTGGAGGTGGCTGTGCGCTCTTACCTATTGACTCGTTGTATGTACCTGCTGCCTTCTCGTGGAACTCCAAGTTTGACTGATCTACTTTTATTGCCTGTGGAGGACAGACTGATACACACGCCATGCACCATATGCAGTCATGTTCACGAACAACCTGTGCCTTGTCCGTGTAATCCTTTCTCTCATCCTTCACATCTCTACCAGTTCCCTCCCACTTATGATTGGGAATATCTTTTGCTGGTATATCTTTCTCAGTTCTATACCACTGGAACACTTGTACAGGACATGCTTCAATGCAAGCTCCATCTGCAGTACAAGAATCAAAATCCACAGCTACCATTGTACCATGGACTCCCAGCGGTTCTATCTTTTCACCCCTT
>JBHICO010000037.1:0-12032 GCA_046759645.1 Nitrososphaerales archaeon | reverse complement strand
GGTAAGCAGAGAAGAGTTGTTAAAATTAAGAAAGCAGGTGAAGGGAAACAAACCAGATTTTGTAAGACAGGAGAGCTGGCGTTATAAGCGTATAAAACCAAACTGGCGAAAACCAAGAGGGATAGACAGTAAGATGCGAAAGCAGAAGAAGGGTTGGCCCAAACTTGTTAGGATCGGTTATAGAGGGCCGAAGGCTGCGCGTTACCTACATCCGTCTGGTTATTACGATAAACTTGTTCACAATGTTAATGAATTGAGTCTTCTGGATCCGAAGAAAGATGCTGCTAGGATAGGAGCTGCGGTTGGCAGGAAGAAGAGAAAGGACATTATAAAAAGAGCGAAGAGTCTTAAGCTGAAGGTGCTTAACGCATAGGTGATGGTATATGCCCATAAATCTGCGGGATAAACGTGAACTTGCAGCAAGAACTCTTGGTGTTGGTGTCAATAGGATAAAGTTCGAACCAGAGTTTATGGAGGATGTTTTGGATGCTATTACTAGAGAAGATATCAGAAGTTTGATCACGGCTAAGACCATCTATATTGCTGGGACAAAGGGAACATCTCGAGGGAGAGCAAGAGCAAGGCATCTGAAGACAAGAAGACATGGAAAAGGACCAGGTTCTAAGAAGGGACGCAAGAAGGCAAGACAGGGGAAAAAGCAGCTATGGGTACAGAAGGTGAGGTCAATGAGGCGTCGCATAAAAATACAGAAGATTAGGGGTGAGATAAGCAATAGGGCGTATTGGGCATTGTATAAACAGATCAATGGTGGTCAGGTAAGATCGATTTCCCACCTAAGAGAACTTGCTGCTGCCGCACCGAATTAAAACTTAAAATTAACTTTTTTAAAATCTAAGATCTTCCCATTTGATAGTTGTACGCCTTCTCTTTCAAGCAGTTTTGATTTTTTCTTAGACCCATTGGCATATCCTCCTAGATCGCCCGTTGACCTGACAACTCTATGACAAGGAACAACTATCGGGTCAGGGTTTTTGTTCAATATCTGCCCAATCACTCTGCTCGATTTCGGTCTGCCAACAGCTCTTGCTAGCTCCCCGTAAGTAGTAACCTTTCCTCTTGGAATTTTTGTAACCAATGAATAAACTTTTTCGCTTAAATTCATAACTTCATTACTTTAAGACCGAGCCCTGTGACGATGCTATTTAATCTTTCCTTCTCCTTGCCAAGGCCCTTCCAGTCCATAAAGGCATACTCCACAGTTTCAACACTCTTGTTAATCATTTGCTCGATCATAGCTTTATCGAGATTTACCAACGAATGTTTTGACGCAACAGATGCAAGAGCATAACGTGAATCGATCAACATATTGGTAAATTTAGAAGGGTAATGTGTGCCACCGAGGCCTATTCCAACATTGCCATTGGTCTTTACGCTCTTCAGCGTCTGCATAACAGCGTCGCAGACAACTGACACAACATGCTGGTCGTTCCACTGTTTTTCAGTGGAGCCTATTTCTATGAACAGGATAGGTTTTATGAGAGAGGTAGGCCCATGGTGCGTTGCCTCTATAACCAGTTGGTAATCTGGAACTCTTGATATTTCATTAGAAATGGTCTTCATGTAATGTTTCTGAAGACTCGGGTAGGCATATGCCAATTCCTTTGGTCTGCCGCCCATTTCAGTGGAAGGTGAAAAATTTCCTGTAGTATGACATGTAAGTGTGGGCATCCCACTCTCAGACCTATGTCTTGATAGAAAGACATAGTATGACGGAGAGAACCTACTATCCAACCATTCCATCGTTAGGGATTCCCCATCACCAACAAATAGCATTGCAGTTTCATTTACATAGGTGTCATTTTCTTGCTGCGTAAAACCGTGGTTTTGAGTCATATACCGAGCCATATTGTAACCGGCAGTATCAAGTTTTGATGCTACAAGTAAAGGTTCCATTATAAAGAAATATAAAAGTCAGTTTATTTATATCCCATTCGAATGAAACTAGAGGTAAATCTAGAGAAACGATTTAGAGATATGTATAACACGTTAAAACTTGCGAAGAAAGGTGGATGGGACGAATATAAGATTCATCTTAAACTTGTTCTTTTGGGCATGGGCGTGGTGGGTGCCATAGGTTTTATCATTCAGTTTATATCATCCCTAATCTCCTTCAGTGGAGGATAGAGTTGGGTTCTGAATTAACTTCAAAGTTCTTTGCCATTCGTACCACTGGTGGGCAGGAACATGTTGTAGCGAAATTGCTTGAAAACAGAATTGCAATAAAGAAATTGGGTATTCAATCCATACTTGTGTTGGACAATCTGAAAGGCTACATTGTGATAGAAGCCCCTGATGCCAACGTGGTGTATGAGACTCTTGCAGGAGTGAGACATGTTCGCGGTCAGATAAGAGGAGAGCTGCAGTTTAAGGACATCGAAGGGTTCCTTGTGAAGAAACCTACCGTTACAGAACTATCAGTTGATGATACTGTGGAGATCACCGGAGGTCCATTCAAAGGCATGAGGGCAAAGATAACTCGCGTTGACTATGAAAAGCAGGAAGCGACTGTTATTTTGCTCGATGCACCATATCAGTTGCCAGTTACCGTAGATGCGAACTACCTCAAGCTGGTTCAGAAGGCATCACAGAGTGCGTCCTAGCGGTAATGGCAAGGATTATAATTTGCTTGTTAGTAGTGGCTAAACATGGGTGAGAAGAAGATAGTATCAGCTCTGGTTACAGGAGGGGAAGCAAATGCCGGTCCACCATTGGGACCCTCCCTAGGACCGTTAGGAGTCAATGTTCTCTCCATTGTTAACATGATAAACGAAAAAACAAAGGACTATGCTGGGATGAAGGTTCCCGTTAAGGTGGAGGTTGATATTGATTCAAAGAAGTTCGATGTAATAGTTGGTGTGCCACCCACCGCAGCTCTCGTAGCAAAAGAGGCTGGGATACAGAAAGGTTCTGGACAGACAGGCACAGAATTTGTAGCTGATGTAGGGATTGATATGATAGTAAAGGTCGCAAAACAGAAGATCGAGGGTTCATATGCATACAATATGAAGGGAGCTGTGAAAGAGGTTCTGGGTTCATGCGTGAGCATGGGTGTTAAGGTAGAAGGTAAGACTGTACGAGAAGTATTACAAGAGGTAGACGAGGGAAAGTGGGACGGCCGTTTAAAGTAAGTGAACCCTACACTCATTCATTCGAGAAGTTAACAGAACCTTACCAAGTATCCTTTATAAATTGGCAATACCCCTTTTATATTCACGAGGCTTTAATTCACGTATGCGCTATGCAAAACAATTTGCTTTAACTTTGGCTGCATTACTGGTAACTTCTATTGCTACTTTTGCGTTACCTGTAGACGCACAGGAAGGACATGTTAGAACACTATTAACTCTTGGTATAAAGAAAGATTTCGATGGTAAACCTGCAGGTGATCAAGAAAACGCTCTCCCGAGTCTTGTCAGCGTAGGTGAAACAGTTCTGGTATATGGGAGGTTGATGCAGTTCCCAACTGGCAAAAACTTCCAACCGCTTCCAGATGGGCAGGTTAAGCTGATTGATATTTTCAATAGACCAACAGATCCTATAGTTCTCGCAACTGCTCAATCAGACGAGGAAGGGTACTTTGTATTCGAATGGGAAGTAAGTGTTAAGAAGTTCAAGGAACTCGGTTTTCTAGATATTAAGGAAGGGATTACCGCATTAGAAAACCTAAGACTGCAGGTTCTGGGTGTCTATGATGGAGATTCCTCGCATGCTAAATCAACTAGCCGCGGGTATATAGTTAATTTAAAACCATTGAGGCTTGATGTTGGCATAACAACCGACAAGCCTCTTTATATTATCAATGAAGCCGCGCAAGTAACTGTTTTAATAAGGGATGCTGAATTGGAACTAACTGATCCGGATACTATTCAGATATTCTTTGACTCGGCCAATATATCTCCTGTGCGCCAGAGCATTGGAACATACTTCTTCACCTCCCCCCCTCTTTCAGAAAAACTTCATAAGGTAACTGTGATAGCTGATAAGGAAGAATATTTGAGGGAAACAAGGACTGCAACTATTACGGCTTCTGCCACGGTTGACCTGCCAGTGGATTTGAATGTAAAACTAGGTCAGGATACATATGGTCTAGGGGACTTCATAGTCATCACAGGTACGGCTAAGCCCGTAGTTGAGGGAAGAGTGGTTCTCATAAACGTAGTCAACCCCAATGGAGAGACATACAATTTTGGTCATGCTACACCTAATGCTGATGGTACATTTAAAGACGAAATCAAACTCTTGGGTCCTCTCGCAGTTGCTGGACAATGGAAGGTTACCGTGACATACTTTGCGTTCCAATCAACAGCTTCATTTAATGTGAAAGAAATACCTAGCCAATTCCTTCAGGTTGCTGTACGATCATCATCTGTTGTGAATGACCTCGGAGAAACTCTTGATGAAGGACTACTGGGTTCTCCAATAGGAATACAGACAGAACTGGCAAATGATGAGAGACAGGATATAGCATTAACGTACATAGTACAAGTGACCGATGCTCAAGGATTTACTGCAATGGTATCGTGGATAAAAGGTATTGTGCTCAAACCTTCAATGAGTATCAAGCCAGCAATTTTCTGGATACCAGAAGATAAGGGCGATTTCAAGGTTGAAATTTTCGTATGGGAGAGCTTTCAAAATCCGACTCCATTATCACAACCAAAGACCCTGAAGATAGGCATTGCATAGCTAAGATAGCAAGAGTTCGTTATCCGCTATCTGCTCCCAAAGCTCTACCTTGCAAGCAGTGGCTGTGAAATATATTGAGGTTCCTTTTCTGTGCGCTGCATCTCCACAAACGTCTCCGTATTCTGAATACCTTCTATCTTCCCTATTCTTTCGATTACAAGACCATGAAGCTCCTCTAGAGTTCTTGTATTTGCAGTGATTAACATGTCAAATCTTCCAGTAACCTCAGAGATAACCCGCACTTCAGGAATCTTCAAAAGTTCTGTATGTATGCCTTCCTTCAGCTTGGGATCTCTATTCAGCCCAATCAGAGCACTTATTTTAATGCCCAGCATTTCTTCGTTTACAACAACTGTAAATTTCTTTATCAAGGCTTTTTTGATCAATCTCTTGATCCTGCTATATAGCACTGAAGCGTTAATGTTGAGTTTCTTGCTTAGTTTTGGTACAGATATGCTTGCATCTCTGGTCAGTTCTGACAATATCTTCATGTCAAGCTCATCAAACTTGTTCATTCCAGATACCCAATAACGTATTGTTATTTTACCTAATAAATGTAATTTTTTGATAACACTGTGATAATATAGCAATTATACGTGACCAATAGGCTTGCCGAGTACAATTCAAGCATTTTAATCGATAATTTACGGAATTTTTATGTATTTAAGAGGGGAATCGCTACATGTAATCAGTTAGCTATCAGTGTTGCTACTTTCTTCAAATGTTCTGCTAACTTGCTCAACTAAGTAAAAGTTTTGCTAATTATTGTAAACGATTTTAAATGACGGATCCACGCAACTAATGCAATGGTTACAAATGACGAAATTACTAATATAATCAAAAAAGCAAGAGAGGGGGCAGGACAGAAGAAGTTTGCCCAGTCAGTTGAACTCGTAATTACCCTTAAGGATATTGATGTTAAGAAAGGTTTTGCTTTTAATGAAGTTATTAATCTTCCCAACCCTCCTAGCAAGAAAGCTAGCGTTTGCGTCATAGGTTCCGGAGATATGGCTTTAAGAGCTAAAAAAGTCAACGCAGACAGGATCATCGAACCTAATGAATTGGACAGCATCGGCTCCAAAAAACGCGAAGCCAAGAAGCTTGCAAGATCTTATGATTTCTTCGTTGCTGATACTTCACTGATGCCTAGCGTAGGTAAGTCACTGGGGCAGTACCTTGGTCCTAGGGGAAAGATGGCAACGCCTATGCCTTTCAACGCTCCAATAGAAAACATGCTGGAGCGATTTAGAAATTCTGTAAGGATGAGGTCTAAGGTACAGTTAAATTCATCTTGCAAAATTGGCGATGAGAGTATGAGCGATGCCGATCTGGCCGAAAATGCACTTCTTGTTATAAGTGCAGTAGAGAAGAAGCTGCCGAATGCTGATAAGAACATAAAAAATATAATGATAAAACTAACGATGGGCAAAGCTGCGAAGCTGGTAGAAGCTAAGGTGGCATAGTATGCAAAGAACCAGAACGTATTCGAAGGAGAAGGTTCAGATGTACAACGATCTCCTAGAGCTGATCAAGCAGTATAGGGTAGTCGCACTGGTTAAGATGGAGAAGGTGCGTGCAACTCAACTCATGCAGGTCAGAAAGAAGTTTAGGGAGCAGATCAAGATAATGATGATGAAGAATAACGTTGCCAAGAAGGCACTAGCAAAAGTGGATAAGAAGGGAATGGATAACATAATAGAGGCTCTCGATGGACAGCGTGCATTCATCTTTACAGATATGGACCCTTTCAAGCTTTATCTTGCTTTAGATAAAAGTAAGATCTATCTCCCTGCAAAGACAGGGGACATCGCAACGGATGAAATAGTAATACCAGCAGGAAACACGGGTATACCCCCTGGTCCTGTTCTTTCTGAATTCAAGGGGGCGAAGGTACCAACGAAGATAGATGCAGGCAGTATAGCTGTATCCGAAGACACAGTAGTTGCTGTACCTGGTAATGTTATTTCACAAAAACTGGCAGCACTCCTTAGCAAGTTGGGTATTAAACCAATAATGGCAGGATTATCGATTTTTATGGCTCTGCAGGATGGTTTACTGTATAGGAATGAAGATCTTAGGATTGATATCGAAGAGGTTAAGCAGGAATTACTTGCCTCCTTTAATTCAGCCTTGGCGCTGGCAGTGAATGCTTCGTATGCAACAAAGGAATCGATCGAGCATCTACTCAGAAAGGCTTTTGGTGATGCGAGAAGGCTCTCAATATATAGCGGCTATACTACTGCGGAAACAATAAAGGATATACTACTTTCGGCTAATGCAAAAGCACAGGCATTATATGAAACCGCTAAAAAATCCGGTTATTCCTAACCGAACAGCGCAGATAACCCTGCAAGGGCTTCTTCTTCTCCCTTCTTCTCTTCTTTTTCATCCTTCTTCTTCTCGGCACCCTTTCCTTTTGCTGCTGGTGCTGCGGGTGCTTCTGGTGCTGCGGGTGCTGCGGCGACAGCGACTGGCGCACTTTTCAACGCTTCTTCAATATTGACCTCACTCAAGGCAGCTACTAAGGCTTTAACTCTGGCCTCATCAGGCTCCACGCCTGCAGCTTTAACCACCTTCTTAACACTAGCTTCATTCACCTCTTGTTTTAGATTGTGTAAGAGTAAAGCCGCATATACGTACTCCATGGTTAATTCACACATCCTTGAAGGAACCATAATATAAAATTTTGTAAGATATTTTAGAGGATCTTAAGCTGCCGAGCAACAGCATACACTGTTTGTTTCAGTTCAGGGTCTTGCATATTGTTCATTCTCTCCATAAAGACTCTTCTCGCTTCTTCCCTTCGCTGATCTGAAGGAGACAAAATAACCGAAAGTAGCTCAGGAAAACCTTGGCGTAACCAAGTATCTATCTCAGTGTATCTTTTTGGTCCAATCTTAACTGCGCTATTACTGATATCAACATAGTCATGGAAATCACCAGAATCTACCTTGTCAAGCAAGATCTGAATCACATTATCAGGGTGTGGCGTCCTTAAAACCTCCATAGAGCGAGAACCTCCTCTTCCTGAACGTATCTTTTCTAAAAGTCCCGTTGGTTTGATGTATAAACCAGCTAATTTGATCCTGCTCTCTCCAGGCACCTCAACAACACCAACGACTATTTGTGGAGAATCACTCGAACCAATCACTGCAAAAACATAATCACCTTCCTTGAATGAACCCTTCTTGCCAATACCGAACATGAAGTATGAAGTATAAATTTTGTATTTTAAAGTATCGAAATATTATGGTCCATGTTAAGCTACTGATTTGCCAGCCCTACGTTTCCAACACAATCAGTGATACTGTTGAGCGAACCTTTGGCATTCTTCTAATCTTCCAAGTAATAGCCTCCTTGAGGCGCTCCATGCTGTCAGACTCTACACTTATTATTAAATCGTACACACCTTGTACTTGCTCTACTTTTTTCACACCGTCAAGACCAGTTATTTCTTTCATTATTGAATTCTCTGATCCAAGATCACAATTTATCAGGACATATGCGGATGGCATGCGTATCATAATATATGTGCAGTATATAGCAATTTAATCAAGTTCGACCCTTGGTTATAGAAGAAAATAGCAACTGGGGATGGCCTACTATAAAGACCTCTGCTGAGTTTTGGTTTGCAATGTTGTTAACAAAATTTTAAAAAGGAATGGAAAAAATCTATTATACTTTTAAGAGCATGGTTAATCACATACAAAGATCATGCAAAATAAAAGAGAATATTGGGGATCGTATACTGGGTTCATCTTTGCTGCGGTAGGTTCTGCTGTAGGTCTAGGAAATATTTGGCGCTTTCCTTACATCGTAGGCACCAACGGTGGGAGTGCATTTCTAATTCCGTATCTGATAATTATTTTCAGTTTTGGATTAGCATTGATGATAATGGAATTTGCTGTTGGTCGTCATTACCAAACATCAATTATCACAAGTTTTGAAAAGATACGGAAGCGTTTCAGATGGTTAGGCACAATCATGGTAGGAGTAGCATTTGCGATTCTGAGCTATTATATGGTAATTCTAGGCTGGATAATATCGTATTTCGTACTGATGCTATCAGGATCCTCATTAGAATTCGAGTCATTTACAGGCTCATGGTACCCTGTAATGTCATTCTTGGCTGTGTTAGGAATCAACTACATTGTGGTAAGAACGGGGATATCAAAAGGGATAGAGCGTCTAAACAGGATAGGCGTGTTAGTAATTGTTGCAATCATGGTTCCACTATTGATTTTAGGTTTATCACTACCTGGTGCTGAGAGTGGCTTGGAATTTTATCTGAAGCCAGACTTTTCTAAAGTATCTGATCCTGGAATATGGTCTGTTGCTTTTGGGCAGGCTTTCTTTTCCTTATCTATTGGAACCGGTATTCTGCTTACCTATGGAAGTTATCTGCGGGAGAAGCGATCGCTGGTATCTTCCTCATTAATAGTAATAATTGCCGATTTTTTCTTCGCATTCATTGCAGGGCTGATGATCTTTTCCATAGTCTTTGCTTTTGGTATAGATCCTGCCGAAGGAACGTCCCTGGTATTCATCGCTATGCCATCAATATTTTCACACATGGAGTTCGGTATGATTATAGGTGCCTCGTTTTTCCTTCTCCTTCTCATAGCTGGCTTGACAACATCGATATCAATCTTCCAACTGCCAGTAGCATCGCTTGGGGATTCTTTTGGTTTTAGCAGGAAGAAATCTTCATTGATAATTGCTCTGTTACTGCTAGCAGTTGGATTGCCATCAGCATTAAGTTACAGTGCCTTGAATCTGCAGGCATTCGGAGTGCCTTTTCTTGATGTGATGGATTCCATGTTTGGGACATTCGGAATTGCCATATCTGCTGCAATCTTTGTAATTGTGGTTGGTTGGTTCATGCAAAAAGAAAAGATAATGGAACAAGTAAATTTGAATAGTCCGTTTAAGATACCAAACTGGTTACTAATTGTGGTGAAAGTAGTTGCTCCTGTGCTTATTATATCTACTATACTTATGCAAATCGTTGGAATTATCTAACATTTAATTTGGTAAATCCAATCTTATTTTCACTATTGGAAATAATGTTAAGGTTAATCAGTAAAAAGAAGTCATCAATATCAGCCGAAGTAAAGGTCTCAGAAATTTATGAGTAGGAGTGTTACTTCCTGAATAGGTTCCTATTATGAGAAATGCGGATGAGTGGTATGGTACCTCAGTACTGTATCATCCACATCCTTTAGCCGAAACTAGAGCCAGTTCATGGAAACTTTTAAGTGTAAGACATCTGATGCTGATCCCAATGAAGAGTCTAACTCAAGTTGTCGTGCTGGGCCTATTGCTGTTACCATTTGCTGCTGCTATTAACATAGACAATGCCTATGCCGAAATGCGTGAGGTAGTCCAGTGTGCAGGTTCTGGTGATGCGAACAATGACTGTTTCTTCGTGCCAAGTGAAATAACGGTCAATGTAGGAGATACTGTGGTTTGGTTAAATGACGATTCTGCGACACACACTATAACAAGTGGTGATGTTAATGATCCTGATAATTGGAGTGCAATATTTGAGTCCGGACTGGGTAAACCAAAGACAACATTCGAGCACACATTCGATACTGCAGGTGAATATCCATATCTCTGTCAATTGCATCCATGGATGATAGGAAAGGTGATTGTTGTTGAAGGAGGTGCGGGGATGCCTGGACCAGAAATGCCAGAAAAAGAGATGCCTGGAGAAACTGTACTGCCGGGAGAACAAATCGATCTTGCTGTGAATCACGAGCTCCCACTTGATATCGCTGAATATGATGACTTTATGCTAACCTTCAAATCCAAAGGAAGCGATGGCAATCCGATTGTGCATACCGATTATAGAATTACTGTCATGAAGGATGGTGAAGAGATATTCAAGCACAACTTCCATGACCACGATGGAATTCTAGAACTTGAATTCAAGAAGATGGATCAGGCGCCGATGGTCACGGACCCTGCTGTTGACGATCCGGGCAAGTTAATTACTGGACCGTTTGGAGTCCAAGGAACAGTACTATCTGAGAATGGTGCCTATGACATCAAGGCAGAAATAACTGGTATAGAATTCAAACCATTATCTACTTCAATAAGTCAAGACTTTAGCATGAACGTAGTTCCAGAATTTCCAATAGCAGCACTTTTACCGTTAATGCTGGCATTTGCAGCAATTGTTGCTGTGATGAGAATTAGGTCTGGCAAGAATCTCCCCAGCCTGTAATGGCATAAGGCCCTTCTTTTTTTTATTTAACTACAGGATTAGACGAAGTCAGGGTCTTTTCTTTAAACTCAAGTAGGCTAGCCAAGATGCTGCCATAGCGAGTCCGATACTTTGAAAACCATTCAAAGGTGGTTCAAGAGTCATTGCCACGGCAAAGAAAACTGAAGCTACAATGTAAGTATATTTGGGTAGTCTACCTGAAGCAACAAACGCGGCTATTACCAATTCAATTATCGCTATGGAAATAATGAAAGCGAAGATCTGATCTGTGCTCAAACCCCTTGCTATGGAATTAAATAGTTGTAACCAGTCAGCATGAGTTGAAGTGTTGACAATCTGATCAACGGACCAAAGTACCAATACTGTGATTAGAGAAAATCTAATTATTTTTGATAATTTGAACCATTGATCGATTGGTGTTATTTTACTATTACTACCAAAAATTGCCAATGCAACAGCTATACCAAGTAACCCCAAGTCTTGTGGATAGCTGGAAGGATACTGTGCAACTAACAGTATTGTCACCAATGCTAATGATGCAGCTATAGCTGTAGCACGTTTGATTATGCCGGAGAAAAGTAACCCTGCAAGAATTAATTCTCCTATACCTAACGCATAAACAAATTGACCTATGTCCTGCGTCGGAATTATAACCCGTGCCCTTTCAGTGGCAACAAACCATGCAACATAACTCTCGTAGCCTACGAATTTATCTATGCCAAAAAGTAGGAAAACTATTCCTAACGAAAATCTAGGTAACTTAAGTATGTGTCCTTCTATACTATTCACGGACTATGTCTGGTGGACCAAGATTTTAATGTATTTTAATCAAGCAAAAAACATTTTTTTAAGAGCATTTTATCAATTCCTGTAAGAGTTTATGGAAATCACGTGAAGGCATCTTCTGGTAGGATTGAAGTGCAACTGCACTTTACACAAACTGCACTGTCACAATCACAAGGACTACATCTGCATCTGCATTTAGCACAAAAGCCACCTCCCGATTTGTCCAGGGAAGAAATATTAGAAATTATAACATCGTTCATACTAGAGATTTATTCTGAGATCAATTAAACCTTTCTTGCAGTAGAAG
>JBHICO010000036.1:0-12133 GCA_046759645.1 Nitrososphaerales archaeon | reverse complement strand
TGCATTACAGAAACACCTCAAGACTCATCCTGGAGATAGGACCAATGTAAGATCCCTTGAATTGTTGGAGGCTAAGATACACCGTCTTCAGAAATACTACAAGAAGAAGGGCAGATTACCCCTAAGGTGGAAGTACTCTGCGATGATAGCCAAGCTTGAGTGATCTTATGTCGAATAAGGGCTTCCAAGAAGCACTTCGGTCAATCTGCGACAATATATACGACATAATATCTGCCGACAAGGAGATTGCTGTTATAACACACATAGATGCTGATGGAATAACTTCTGGCAGCATTGTTACAAAATCGCTGATCAGAAAGAATGCAAAGTGTATTCTTAGAACGGTTAGTGATATGAATTCAAGTACTATAACTAGATTGAAGGAGGAAGGTCATGAATTCTATATCATATGTGATCTTGGAGCTGGATTTGCATCGGAAATTCAGCAAGCCTTTGGAGAAGAGTATCTAGTCATAGACCATCACCAGTTGCCTGAAAATGAGATGAAAGATATCAGAGTGTTTAATGCTTGGAAGTACGGCATAGATGGCGGAAAGGAAGTATGCGCCGGGGGGATGGCGTACATGGTAGCAAGTACCCTTGATAGGAGAAACAAGGATCTGTCATGCCTTGCTGTCGTAGCTGCTCTGGCAGACAGGCAGGATCAGGGAGAGAAAAAGTCATTGATTGGGTTGAATTCAGAAATAGCAGATACCGCAAAGTCACTCGGCCTCATAAGTATAGACCTAGACCTTATGCTGATGGGCAGGGAAACTAGACCTTTGTACGAATCACTGGCATACACATCATTCCCATACATAGAGGGTCTTACTTGGAACGCAGATTCATGTCTGTCGTTGTTGAACATGGCTGGGATCAAATTGAAAGACAACGGCAGATGGCGAGTATTAGCTGAATTGGGCGAGGACGAAAAGGGTAAGGTTCTTGAAACAATAGCAAAGTTCGTATCTTCCACGTCAAGGTCGAGTGATGTGATTGACGATATAGTCGGGCACATCTTTACGCTCCCTAGGGAAGATAATAGGAGCATGCTTAGGGACGCTCGGGAGTTTTCTTTGCTACTGAATGCCTGTGGGCGAATACGGAAAGCTGGTGTGGGTGTAGCTATATGCTTGGGTGACAGATCATCAATGCTGAAGCAGGGTGAGTCCATAGTGGCTGAGTATAGAAGCACTTTACGAAAGTACTTAAGCGCAATCTTCAGTGAAAAATGGCGCATTATTGATGATGGGAATATTGTGCTTGTCAATGGAGAAGGTTTGATTGCCGAGGATATGTTGGGAGCTGTGTCATCGTTGTTGAGCGGCTCTCCTTCGCTTTATGGTAAAATGCTGTTCGTAAAAACCCGAGCAGATGATGGTTCATATAAGTTTTCATCTAGAAAATGCCTACGGTGTGAATCAAATACAAATCTAGGTTTACTCATGCGTGAATGTTCTGCACAATTTAATGGCAGCGGGGGCGGGCATGACGCAGCTGCTGGTGCTAGAGTTGTTGGCGACAAGGTTGAAGAATTCATTGCGTGCATCAAAAAAAATATCGCAGAAGATTAAGATTACCATAAGACTCGATCTGAAAGATGTAAAAAAAGTCGAGTCTGTTATGAAAGCATTAATACCAGACAATCTTAACTTCCCAAGAGGCCTAAGCATGGATATGAGTGCCGAAGGAACAGCTATAGTTTTATCATTCAAAAGCGGCACCAAATTTGATAGTTTGATAGCAAGTGTTGATGAAGTCTTGGAGCATATCTCTATAATGGACAGGGTTCTGGAGTGATCCGATGCTCGATGCCAAGATCATCCGGGATCAACTGGAGACCATCAGAGCTATGCTTGCGAAAAGAAATATTGAATTTCCATTAGACGAATTAGTTGAGCTTGACAAAAAAAGGAGGACATTGATAACTGAAGCGCAGAAACTGAAGCGCAACAGAAATGTTGTGTCAGAGAAGATCGCTGCACAGAAGAAACAAGGCCACGATACCTCTAAAGCTATAGAAGAGATGAAAGTTATATCAGATAGGATAACTGAATTGGATGGTAAAATTGATCATGCTGAAGAACGCTACCACGAACTAATGCTATCGCTACCTAACCTGGTACATGAATCAGTGCCTGAAGGAAGCAATGAAAATGATAACGTAAAAGTTAGAAAATGGGGGGAGCCTAAGAAGTTCAATTTTCATGTGAAAGATCATATAGACCTAGCATCGTCATTAGGTTTAATCGATCTAGATCGTGCTGCGAAGACATCTGCCGCAAGGTTTTACTTTCTTAGAGGGAATCTTGTAAAAATGAATCACGCGCTTATTCAATTTGGGTTGGATTTTTTGATAAAGAAAGGGTACACTCCGCTTCAGACACCCTATATGATCAATAGGAAGGCCATGGAGGGTGCAGTGATGATAGGTGATTTTAAAGATGTTATTTATAAGGTTGAAGAGGACGATCTTTACTTGATCGGGACGTCTGAACATGCAATGGTTGCCATGCATATGGACGAAATATTTGATGTAAGACAATTGCCAATAAAATATGCAGGTATGAGCCCATGCTTCAGGAGAGAAGCTGGTGCACATGGACGTGACACAAAAGGGATCTTCAGGGTACATCAATTCGAGAAAGTTGAGCAATTCGTGTTTACAACACCTGAAGAATCATGGGGAATTCATGATGAGATGCTAAAAAATTCTGAAGAGTTCTTTCAGCTCTTGGGTATACCTTATAGAGTGATGCTATTATGTTCAGCTGATCTAGGCAAGATCTCTGCAAAAACATATGACATAGAGTCATGGATGCCTGGACAGAACGCGTACAGGGAGATCGTTTCATGCTCCAACTGTACGGATTATCAAGCAAGGAGGCTTGGTGTTAAGTATAGAGAAAGACCTAACGAAGAATCCAAATTTGTGCACACCCTAAACAGCACGTTGGTTGCTACAGAGCGCACCCTGGTTGCCATAATTGAAAACTATCAGACTGAGAAAGGATCGGTAATAGTCCCCCAGGTGTTAAGATCGTATATGGACAATATAGAAGAACTACAATGATCTAACACTTATATTTTGGAATCCAATCCTGCTCTCCGATGGTTAAAGGTAAGAGAGCTGGTAGAGTAAGAGATAGATGGCATGACAAAAAATGGGTGTTAGTTCAAACACCTGCTTCGTTTGGTAACATGAAGATAGCTCAAATACCTGTAACAAACGAAGAGAAGGCTATTGGTAGGATAATTGAAGTAACACTGTTTGAGTTATGGAGGACTGACCCACAGCAACATACTATAAAGCTCTATTTCCAGATAGATAAGATTGAGAATGGTATTGCTTATACTCGGTTCAATGGTCACGAGTATGCTAAGGAATTTCTCCGAAGTCTGATACGGAGAGGTTCTTCAATGATAAGTTATGTTAATGATTATACTACACAGGATGAATACAAATTTAGAGTTTCAGCAATTGCCTTTTCTCAGCGCCGATTGAACTCCTCAAAGAAGCATGAAATAAGAACTATAATAAATGAAGTTTTGGCTAGTGAAATACCACAAAAAAATATAGATCAGTTTGTGCAAGCGGTAGTCGGTCCGGAACTCAATGCTCGAATGCATGCAAAAGTAAAAAAAATCGTAGGGGTAAGGCATATTTCTGTAAGGAAGACCAAATTGCTGCAGTTGTCAAGGGAGCCTGTTGTCCAACAAGTTCAGATTTGAGTATTGTAACAACCTTGATATCCTAATTTAAAAGCTGCAACTCGTTATATATTAGGGCAATTGCATTTGTATCAAATCAAATGAGCATAGTTAAGTTTGCCTCAACGGAGATCGAAGTGATGATACATTCAACCGAGGATATTAACAAGGTATTGTCTGCAATAAAAAACATACTATCTATAGAACCAGAAGAGTTTGCTGCCAACACTATGCTAGGGCATTTCAGAAACGAGATCGTTCGCTTTAGAGCAAAGCTCAGTAGCAAAAGAGCCAGCCAAATTGCATATAAAATAATAGCCATGATGACTGATGACGATCGTCTCTCAATTTATAACAACTTCAATCTCTATACCGATGAGAAGAACTCTGTTTATTTAAGGATCAGCAAGCAGAAAATCTTTGAGCATAAGATCATCCTTGATCAAGTAGACTCGCTGAAGATCAAACTGAAGCCTGTAAGAAGATTCCAATCCAGAAAGGAGATAGAAAACTACAGGAACATGTTGATGATTGGCGATGGGGATTGAGGCAGAAGAGGCGATACTTGCTAGCATACTACAACGGGGATGATGCTATAAATTTTATAAAGAGAATATACCTTGAAAAGTTTGGCAAGGAGGACCTGTCCAGGGCATCACTCAAGCTAATATCATATGAAGATGGCTTCTTGATTGTTAGATGCAGTTTATCGTGTTATGCACATCTGATGGAAGCGCTGTTGTTTTTGAATGATAGGTTTATCACACTCGGCACTTCAGGCACGCTGAAAGCTCTGCGCTCCAGAATTCATGAGATCAAGAAAGATTTCAAGGGGAATAGATATTAATACTATGTAGAGAAAGTTAAACTTGGGATGAGGTAAATTACGAGCCGCTCCAGGCTGAGCTTAACGCAATGAAGACCTCGCGACGAACCGACCCAAAATTTTTACCAAAGTGAAACTTAAATTGGACGGAATTTTTCTTAGCACCGTGGAGACGGATTACGATATAATTGTTGCCGGTGCTGGAATCGCTGGCATGATCGCAGCTTGTTCTTCATCCATATATTCCAGGCAAAACATGAAGATCTTGGTTGTAGACAGGAACCCACAGCCTGAGGCAGGTAAGAAAACAATTAATGGATGGATCTGTGGCGATGCTGTAGGGAAGAACAGCGTAGATTACATGACTCGGCGAATAGGAATTACCTGGAGAAGTCCTGAGATAGAACATCCTGTCAAGGGGGTAGTTGCATATTCTCCTGATCATGAAACGCCGATATATTTTGATGGTGATGGTTACATTTTAAACAGAAAACTCCTACCACAAAAACAACTTAGAGATGCCACAGATCTTGGTGTGGAATTTAAAGGGAGTGTTGCGCTACGTGCTGCTTATACTGAGGATGGTTTCGTGAGGGGAGTGATTGGCACTGATCTTACTGATAATTCCCCCTTCAAGAAAACTGCCAAACTTGTCATAGACTGTGCAGGTGTAACTTCTGTTCTAAGACAGAATCTACCAATTAAGAGCTATATACAGAGAATCATAAACAGGGATGATCTGGAGGCCACTGGCAGGTACATATATGAATTTGAGAATGGTGAAGACAATAGAACTTTCTTCGATCCTGATTACGCTATTATACATCTGGATCAAATCATTGCTCCCGGAGGATATGCATGGGTATTTCCAAAGGGTAAAAATAAAGTCAATATCGGTCTTGGAGTCCAGCAGAAGAGCTTAGAATTAAGAAATAGAACATTGGGCAAAAAAGAGGATCTTAGAAGACTTATAGATAATTACGTGACGATGAATCCTGTCATAAAGAAACCAAAGATAGCAGATGGATGGGCGGATAATGGAAATGGTTGGGGAACATGGCAGGTGTCGGTAAGGAGGCAGAATGACTGCATGGTGGCCAATGGCTATGTAATAGCTGGTGATGCGGCATGGATGCCCAAACCTCTTGATGCCGGAGGAATAGGCCCAGCAATAATCGCGGCTACTATTGTGGGTAAAGTTGCTGTCCAGGCAATAGAATCCAACGACATAAGTGAAAAAGGGTTGTGGAGGTACAACGTTGATTTCATGCATGACTATGGGTATAAAACAGCTGGCCTCGAAGTTTTTAGGAGGTTTCTACAAACATTAAAAAATGAACAGATTAATTACGGAACAAAACACTTTCTATCAAAATTAGATGTTGAAAAGATATCACATGGCGAGCATCCAGAGTTTGGTACTATAGATAAAGTTGGCATGCTGATAAGGGGAGCACTTAACAAGAAAACCGCTGAAGGACTAAAGTATACTGCTGACAAGAATCAGGTTCTTGTGAGACATTATAACAACTACCCCGAGATCCCAGGAGATTTTCCCACGTGGCACAGTAAACTTATGAAGGAACTCAACGAAGCGTTTGAAAAGTTCGAGATAACTCCAAAAGCATACGCCTAATCGTGGACAAACCTTTTTCTAGAATTTATATCAGCTAATCTTAGAGGCTCCGGTATTCTATACTTTGAAACTTCTTTCACAAGCCTTACGGCCATTCGTAAACTAATCTTGTGCCCAACACTAACGAATATAGGTTTAGCACTTGTATTAATGGCATAACCCACAATATTGCCATTCAGCAATACAGCCCCCGAGCCATTATTTGCAATTCTGCCACATAGAAGGCTCTTCGCAATGCCGATCGTTGGTTTGTTAATCTGTGTACCTATGTAGCAGGCAAGCCCGAACTCTCGAGGATGCAATACACCATGGCCGTCGACCATCAGTACATTGTAATCGTCCTTATACTTGCTCAATACGCTTAGTATTGGCTCCGATTCATGCAGAAAAAGCAAGCCTGGCACGTAAGGTTGCTTGACCCTTACTACACTATGAGCAGAACCTATTACATCAAAATCGTATCTGTCCATCACTATAGCACTAGCATATGCTCTGTCATCATGGTAAGAAACATCAACACCACAAATGTTTCTTATCTTATCGAAGCTGATCACGTCATGTCTTATTACTGTCTTCGCCATCCTGAGCTGTAGCTGAATAGCATCATCGATAGTTAAAGGCATGCTATTACACTATCTGCAAACGACCTTATCTGTTTTGTATCAAGGTTGGGGAAGACCAACATGAACTCCCCTGCACCAGCTTCGCTGTACTTCGTTATGCGATTTATACACTGTTCCGGTGTTCCTATTACGCACTTTTGACCATACTTCATCCCTTGTTTTGCAGGCATACGTCTTTCCTTCAACCTCTTCATTATCTCTTCTCTCACTTGTCTCTCTGATTTAACAACCATTGCCTCGCAAAAGAAACTTTTCGTTATCTGCGAATAATCCCTACCAACCTTCTTGCATCGCTCCTTCAGCAATTTTGCCTTAGATGCAAATTCTTTACTCGACAACAATATGAAATTAGATTTGTCTGCATATTTAGCTACTGTATCAAGAATCCTGCTAGAATAACCGCCTATAAGCAAAGGAGGATGTGGTTTTTGCAGTGGCTTAGGCATGCATACAGCATTGTTCACATGATAATACCTTCCCTTGTATGTTGTCCTGTTGTTAACCCATAATTTTTTCAACAGTTCAACAGCTTCTGTCAACATTGCTAAGCGTTCTGAATGTTTTTTGTATGGGAAACCAAACATCTCATATTCTCGCTTGAACCATCCGGCTCCTATACCTAGCTCCAGCCTACCCTTGCTAACAATATCTAGCGTAGAAGCCATCTTGGCAGATATTTGTGGGTATCTGAAGGAATTGTTAAGAACAAGAGTACCCAGTCTAATATCATTCGTGGCACCTGCGACCGATGATAAAACGGTCCAAGACTCCATCATTGGTCTCTGTATCGAACCCACAATTGGAAGCAAGTGATCATTGACCCATATGTTGTTATAACCAAGTTTTTCAGCACTGCGAACATACTCCTTTATCGGTTCAAAGCTCGTCCCATATAGCATCGTCCTTATCCCAAACTTGACTTTCACTCTAGACCCCTTCAGACAGCTTATCGCGCAATTTGTCAATGGAGTCCAGCATATCAAGTCTCCTTAAATCTTCGGTGATAGCAGCCCTTGTGTCTTCAATAAGTATTCTTGCTACATCTAGCTTTCTCCTAACACCTTGAACTATATTATCGTAGACGGATAGTGGGAAGAGCACTATATAGATCTGCTCCATTAACTCAAACAAGTTTTTTGCATCATCACTATTTCCTGTACGTATCCTGTCATAAACCATCCTTTTAAGTTCGCCAATACAGTCAAGCAAGCCAAGGATGTAAGAGTTAGAGCGCACATTCATTTTTTGAATCGAAGGAATTGTTGAACTAGAAATTATTGCTTGTAATGTGCTAGCTTCAACAAGTTCGGTTTCTGCAGATATAAGATATCTGTAGAGGTCTTCCTTTGCAGTCTCCTTCAGTTCATCCAACGATTCTCTTGCCCTAATTATTTGTTGTGATGCATCTGTATATTTTCCATTATGCAATGCCACTATTGATTTAGAGCACAGCGATATAACATCTCTAGTGCCTTTGATCAACTTCTCTCTCCGTTCTTCCACACTTTTTAGATCGATTGTTAGAGCATCTATAGATCCCTGTAACTCCTTCATATTCATTGCATGCAGATTCTATATAGGAGGATAAAGCCGTTACTCTATAGCTATGTCGTTCAGAAGTTAGGCCACTTCAGCAAAGCCAATATTCTTGATAATTGATAGGATGTGTGTGAACGCAATTACAGCTAATAGAATGAGAGAGATAGAGGAGAAGGCGCATAATATGGGTATTTTAAAAGTCTTCATGATGGAAAATGCAGGAAGTGGTGTTGCCGATTATATACTTCATAGGTTCAGAAAATTGGATAAAAAGAGAATAGTTGTAATCGCTGGAACAGGTAATAATGGAGGAGATGCATTTGTAGCTGCTCGACACCTTTTATACCACAATGCAAAGGTTGCAGTTATCTTGCTTGGCAGTCCTTCGAATCTGAAAACAGAGGAGGCACGAATTAACTGGAACATACTGGAGCGGATGGACAGTATCGATGTAATATTTGCGATGGCGGTGAGCAGGGAAATAGTCAGGATGATAAATAATGCAAGCGTAATAATCGATGGAGTTTTTGGGATTGGTCTGAAGGGCAAGATAAAGGAGCCTCATTCCACTATTATAGATGCAGTAAACAAAAGCAAAGCATACAAAGTCGCAGTCGATGTGCCATCTGGGCTCGATCCTGATACTGGTCTAGTCAATGACAAATGCATCAAGGCAAATGCAACCATAACATTTCATAGAATGAAGAAAGGTTTGCTATCAAGGAAGAATTTATCTGGAAAGATAATGGTGGAGCCTATCGGCATACCGCCTGATGCAGAGCGTTAGGTGTGTGAATTGATTGTAAATCAGATAGCCGTGGGCTCCATGGCGAACTTCACATATATTGTTGCTGATGAGAAGAGCAAGCTCGCGGCAGTTATAGACCCCTCATGGGATTTGGAGAAGGTTTTGGATGCGTTAAAGGCACATGATCTGAAACTGAAGTATATAATCAACACACATACACATTTCGATCACGTGCTCGGCAACGAAGAAATTACCAAATTGACAGGTGCTGAGATAATTATGCATAAGAACTCAAAACTTTACAAGAATAAGGGAGTAGATGATGGCGATATCATCAAACTAGGCGACATCTGCATAAATGTCATCTACACCCCTGGGCATTCAAAGGATAGCATCTCTTTGTTCGTAGAGAATAGGCTCTTTACTGGTGATACTTTATTTGTTGGCAATTGTGGAAGAGTCGATCTGCCTGGCGGAAGTGCTTCAGAACTTTATGAAAGTTTGTTTGGAAAACTGGTTAAACTTGACGACAGGATCGAAATTTATCCAGGCCACAATTATGGCAGCAAGCCGGTTTCCTCGATGGGCTATGAGAAGAAGACAAACTATGTGCTACAGCCAAGAACAAAAGAAGAGTTCCTGTTATTTATGCAGAGTGAGGAATAATGCAAATTCACGAGATACTGATAGCGGGAAATGAAGAGAAGGCAAAAAATTTCATTGAAACATCTAGGAGCAAACATTGTTCCTTTGTATGCGTAATTTCGTACACGAAGACCTGTGAAACACCTGGTATAACTGTAGCAGGTGTGAATCCTGAGTTACTTCAATACACACCGGCGGCGGATGCGGAATTTCTTCACCATGGGAAGTGTAGGTGCATCAATTCGGTTCCTGCAACACCAGATGGCAAGCCAACTCCAGCGCTTATAACCAGAGCGGCGCTGAAAACAGCAGAAATCCCACTAGCAGTGGTCGATGCTGGCAGTAAGGTTAAACCTGATGTTCCTCATGTCACATTAGAACTCCCAACCGGCGAAAACATAGCTCAAGGCCATGCATTGAATATCGATCTTGTGAAGAAGGCTTTCGATGATGGTGTAAAACTTGGTAGTAAACTTGCTGAGACCAACAAATATGTTGTGATTGGCGAAAGTATACCAGGTGGGACCACGACGGCTTTAGGGGTTCTTTTGGCAATGGGTATAGACGCCAAGTTCAAAGTAAGCAGCAGTATGCCAACAAATCCCCATGAATTAAAATTATCAACAGTTGAGCATGGAATGAAATCTGCAGGGATATATTTCGGCTCTCTTGTAGACAAACCTTTCGAAGCTGTATCACACCTGGGAGACCCTATGATACCAACTATAGCAGGGATGGCAATAGGCGTATCTAAAAAATCTAAAGTTATACTTGCTGGGGGAACGCAGATGGCAGCAGTTCTATCTGTTATCAATTCGATTGATAAAAACGCTGTTGAAAATATAGTCGTGGGTACCACGAAATATATTCTGGATGATAGATCATCAGATATCCGCCAATTGATTAATTCTATTGCACCCGTTCCTCTACTTGCATGTGACCCACACCTGGACAGATCAAAGAAAAGTGGTCTACTTGCTTACTCCACAGGTTTTGTGAAGGAGGGGGTTGGTGCAGGTGGTGCTTGTATAGCTGCAATGCTCAAGAGTAATTTTACAATAGAGGGAAATAGATTACTATATGAGGTAGAAAAAGAGTATGAACGCGCTATCGAGCTCCTACCTTAGCCTTAGTAAACTCTTGGAATATTATCTCTCGACCTTGCCAAAAATAAAGCCTAGTTGAATAGTGCGTTTCGGGCAGTATTTGATATACAGGTCTGACCACAAAAGGAACCATTCCATTGGAGATATTTAATTTGAAGATAAAACAAGATTCGTTAAATCGTTTACTTCACTGTAACAGATTTTGCCAGATTTCTCGGATAGTCAGGATTGGATTCTCGCTTGACAGATGTATGGTATGCTAGTAGCTGCAACGGTATAATTTCGAGTAAAGGGTACAGAAGCTCATTGGCCTTCGGTATCCTTATCCATTCATCATACTTACTATTTTCAACGTTAGACACCCCAACTACAACAGCACCTCTAGCCTTTATTTCATGTACATTGGATATTGTATCTTCGTAAGTTTCGTCTTCAGGATTTAGCATTACAACTGTAGTATTTTCATCCATGAGTGCCAACGGCCCATGTTTCAATTCTCCTGCTGGAATGCCTTCTGCATGTACATAGACAAGTTCCTTCAATTTCAATGCTGCTTCTAGCGCAATAGGAAAGTGCAAACCCCTCCCTAACACATAGATATTTCCTATGTGTTTAATCTTGTCAGCTATTTTTTCAACATCTTTTGCATTGTTCAATATTTTGCCCACAGACTTTTCTATTTCACTAGTATTTATGCTCAAATGACCATTTGAGATCTCATCAGCTATTCTGTAAATGAGGGATAACTGTGAAGTGAAACTCTTCGTAGCAGCGACACCAATTTCGGGACCACAATTTATGCCTAGGAATAGGTCACTTGCCCTAGCTAGCGACGATGTAGTCACATTCACTAAAGAAAGCACCTTAGCCCTTGATGCCTTAGCGACCTTTATCGTCTGCAACAAATCAGCAGTTTCTCCACTCTGCGAGATCGTCATAAGTGATGAATTCTTGCTCAATATGTTTGAACTGTACTGGAATTCACTCGATAAAATTGTCTCACATGGAAGTTTGCAGAATTTTGAGAAGAGCTGCTTGGCGATTAATCCTGCATGATAGCTGCTTCCACTTCCAGTTATCAATATCTTTTTAGAACTAGCCAAGGCTTTGACAAATTCTTGTAAATCCTTTTTTTTAGGTGAAAAAGATCTTGCAATTGTACGCTTTTGTTCATTGATCTCCTTCAACGTATGATGAGCAAATTTGCCCTTATCAGCATCTGCAAGCTCCCATGCTATTTGAGTAACACGTTTCTTCACCTTTGAACCATTGGAATCGTATATTGCGAGTCCGGAGTTG
>JBHICO010000035.1:0-12139 GCA_046759645.1 Nitrososphaerales archaeon | reverse complement strand
TCATATTTGTTCCTATAGTAGCTCTCATAGTTGCGGTAATAGCTTCGGGTATCATGCCAGATATTAGCGAACTACTGCCAGATCGGAATCAGATGCACGTTTAATCCAAAACACCAAAATGAAATGAATATATGATGCTCTATGAACACTGATAAAACCAACTACGCCCCGTGTAGCATTGTCGATTTTAACTCTACTAGAGCAAAAGAAATAAGACCTTACAGCGCACATATATGGAACTTCAATTTACGAACAAAATTTGAAAGGAACAACATGAACCTTCAATAGAGATATAAGTGCTAACAGAAAATAATCAAACAGAATTTTATGTCCAGAAAGGGAAAGAAGAGTAATTACATGAAGAAAATTATCGGTATTAGTATTGCAGGGTTTCTTATTGTTATACTTATAGTTTCAGTTGTGGCGGTTACATATAGTCCACCAGCGCAAGAAGATGATGACGCAAAAGCCTTCCTGTGCGGCTCTGGCATTCCAAACTCTAACAGATACGTTCAGGAATTTCTAATTCCTGGTGAATGTTCTGAACCCGTTGGGATAACTGTTGACGAAAATGGTATTGTATGGTTCGCACAATCTGCTGCAAGAAAGATAGGCAAATTTGATCCTCAGACGGAACAGTTTAGCGAATTTCCATTGCCCGATGCCAAGGAACAGGAGAAGATTTTACCGGTTGCATCTATATGGGATATGGAATTTGATAAAGACGGCAACCTTTGGTTCGTCGATGTTGTAGCCAATGCAATATGGAAGTTTACTCCAACAAGAGAAACATTCGAGTTATTCAATATACCAACAACTACAGAATTCAAGACTAGCTATCCGATCAACTTCAACTTTGACAACGAAGGCAATATATGGTTTAGCGAGATCTATGGAAAGAAGATAGGATTTCTAGATACTGCGAACGCACGACATGAGACTTCCGAAGGAATAAGAGAATTTTCCGCATCTGTTGATCTCGAAACCCTTGGTCCTTTAGCATTTGACAACAATGGCGATATCTGGTTTACCGCTTTGACCTATCCAGTGAGTGGGAAGCTAATGAAATTCAATCCTCAAAGCACAGCTTTCACTACATACGACTTGCCCACAGGAATTGCCTCTCCAGTAGGGATTGTAATAGACAGGCACGGAAACTTATGGATCAATGACCATGGGACAAGTGCCTTTTTCAAGCTCAACCCAGCGACCAATGTACTAACAACGTATGTAACATCTCTACCACGTCCTAGCACTTCCTTAGGTTTGTATGAAGATTGCCTGACACAGCCAAACGGTTCATCACTTACGTGTGCTGGCTTACCTGTATCACTACCCTATTGGAATACAATTGACAAACAGGGAAGAATATGGTTCAACGTGCATCAAGGCAATTCTATGGCTGTATTCGATCCAGGTGAAGAAACTCTAATAGAATATTTTGTCCCAACGCAAAATAGCGAATGGGGTGCATGTGAGGGCTATCAGGACCCATGCGGCATCGCCAACCCATTGCAATTTAGCCTAGCACCAGATGGGAAGGTATGGTTTACAGAATGGAGTGAGAATAAGATTGCAGTTTTAAACTCGAATTTGCCTTTGCCGATAGAGCTTGAAATTGTGGACAAACATTTCGATGTATCGCTAGGGGAGGATGCGAAGATCGAGCTAAAAGTTACAGCAAAAGAAAAACTGGAGTCTGATGTAGAAATGCGTATATCCGGCACAATAGTACCTACTGGTAAACTCTTCAATATGAGAGCGCACTATAGCGAGCAGAAACTTAGCTTCGATGAACCTTCATCAAAGACCGTAACGCTTACACTTGCACCAGAAGAAGGATTACAATCTGGTGAATATAGAATTACTGTTAGTGCGAAATACGGTGCTTTGACATATTCAAAAATTGTTCATTTGACAATGGAACCGGGCAAGATTTAACAGATGATAGTTCCAGCAATAGACCGTTCGATAGGCATTGAAGTTTATTCAACAGATATACAGGGAATAGCTGGTTCTATCAAACGATCTACAGACCATTTCATTGTTGAAGAGCTTCTAGATGATACATCATTTGATCTAGCAGCGAACGCTGATGAAGAACATGAATATCCATTGTATTTGTTACAGAAGGTGGGTATTGACTCTAGCCGTGCAATTAAGGAAGCGGAAGTTACTGCCGGATTAAAATTTAAATTTGTAGGATTGAAGGACGCTAAAGCCTTAACGAAACAATATGCAAGTTGTGTTAGAATCTGTCGTGATGCGAGAAAGCACATAAACACAAAACACTGTACATTGGATCTATTAGGATATACCAGAAGACCCATTACAAAGCGGAATCTTTTGGGTAACAGCTTTAGTATTACTATCATGGGTTTCCTATGTGACGGTGTGGAACAAAGGATCAGTAAACTTGAAGAGATTCTGCGTAGAAATCGCATTGCGAACTTCTATGGCTATCAACGATTTGGAAGTTCAAGGGCAGTAACACATCTGGTCGGACGAGAAATAGTAAATCGGAATTTTAATCGAGCAGTTGAACTATACCTCTGCTTTCCTAACATATATGACACAAAGGAAATAATGGAGATGAGGGAAGCATGTAAGGATAGCATAAATTTTCAGAAGGTGTTAAAGATTATGCCTGCACAAATGGATCTGGAACGAATCTTACTATGGGAACTTGCTAGAAGTAAAGATCCAGTAAGGGCAATTAGAAGGCTACCAATAACGATTAGGCGGTTACTTGTTCAAGCATATCAGTCATATCTGTTTAACAGATCCTTGAGTATAGCCATTAAGGAAGGATATGATATAGGTACACCAATGACGAGGGATGTATGTTTTCTCTTTACGAATGGTAGTTTTATTGGAATTAAAAGATTCGATGAAGATAACCCTGCTGTTATACAACTACCAGCAATACCATTACCCGGGTATGCTTTCAAAGATGACAATAGATTCAGTTCACTTGTCAAAAAGGTTATGGAAGATGAACATTTAGAAAAAAATGATTTCTATGTTAAAGAACTTCAAGAAGTTAGCGTCGAGGGGGGATTCAGGCACACATCACTATTAGGTGATCGTTTTTCCCATTCCTTAAGTGAATCACTCAAGTTGGAGTTTATTCTGTATAAAGGATGTTATGCAACGGTTTTATTGCGGGAATTAATGAAACCTGAAGATCCCATCGCATCGGGTTTTTAATCCTTATATTTTATGTCCGAGAAGGTTTGCTCCGATTCTACCTGAATGGTTGTATGCGATATGTTGAATCTCACTCTTAGCATTACACCAATCTCCTCTATTATCCTTGCAGATTGACTCACCATCTGATCTTTTACTATAACATGACCACTCAGCACATTGATACCTGATGATATCGTCCACACGTGCAAATCATGAATATCAAAGACACCCTCAACACTCTTAATTTCTGAAAAGATCTTTTTCAGATCCACGTTAGAAGGAGTGCCCTCGAGCAGAATATGTACAGATTCTCTCAAAATTTTGAAAGCACCTTTCGCAATCAGACCTGCAATTATGAAAGCAATTATTGGATCTATGACATAATAATTTGTCAAAACAACTAAGGTGCCTCCAACTATAACCCCAACAGATGATACAGCATCGTAAAACACATGAAGGTACGCAGCCTTTACATTGATACTAGTTTTCCTGGTTTCTTTGAGCATAAGAGCAATTATCGCATTCGCGACAAGACCAATGGTAGCAACTCCAATCAATATTGTTGCATCAATCGTTGGAGGCTCGATCAGGCGCATGTATGCTTCTTTGGCTATTAAAGCCCCAATTACAGCAAGTATTATACCATTTGTAAGCGCTGAGAGAACTTCTGCTCTATGATATCCATAGGTCAATTTCTTCGTATGCTTCTTTGCAGCCAAGCCTATAGCGAATAGACTAAGTGATATCGCCATAACATCGCCGAACATATGTCCGGCATCGCTAAGTAACGCTATACTATTACTGAAGATACCCCCCAATAACTCCAGTATAGTTACAGCGGATGCTATAACAAGCGCTAAAGTTAGTTTTCGCTTTACGCGAGAAATGTATGTTAGCATAACAGAGATAAGTTTAGTAATTCAAAAATATAAATCCTCATCTTAAATCCTAACCATTTGCTTTATTTCGCTATCATTAAGAATGGCTGGATGATTTTTATCTATCAGAAGGCATTCAAACCAATAGTTTTTACCGTCTTTGTAAAGATAATATGAACCGATGACTTTCATGTTTGGATATTTTTCGCCAACTCTCCTTTCAGCAACCTTTCGCATATTGTCGGATTGCTTTATTCTTACAACACCAATGTGTTTAGGTCTTCTTCCGGCCTTAGGCCTTTGCTTCCTCATTCCACCTACTCCAACTCTAATTCTTACAACAATAAATCCCTGCTTCGCCTTGTAACCCAGCCTTCTAGCTCTATCGATCTTCGAAGGCCTTTCTATTCTGAGCATAGCTGGCTGTCTCCTCCATTCTATTGCCTTTGCTTTCAACTCGTCAGAATGCTCCTTCCACATCTTTCTCCATGTTCTAGCGACATAATTGTACATATTCATAGCAACAAATCTAAAGAGGCTATATATGTTATCCCATCACTACTTTCGCAGTACCATAAACATACTCGGTAAGTTTTTGCAATAAATTATTGATACACCAGTGATAAAAAGTAAAAAGAGGTTCGTGAAGAATAGGAAAAACCTATGCTTTCTTGACCTCGATTTCTATAGTTGATACGTTTCTTGCCCTTCCGTCCTGTGATTGCAGAGTCTCTGATCCGATTTTGACATCTCCTAGGAGGTAACCAACAGTTGCCATCCTCTTTAAAATTATCTGAGAGACATCTACCGCTCTGGTTATGCTCATACCCCTTGCTTTGATGATTATAGATGGTTCGTTTGCTAGCTGCACTATAGATGCAGTGACGTACGTCATCAGAGGTTTTTTGCCGATGTAGATTTCATTTGAAGGTTTAGACCTCGGCATTTCATTTGATGAAGGACTCGGCATTTCATTTGATGAAGGACTCGGCATTTCATTTGATGAAGTCATGGGATGCCTATTACAGATAGTAATATAAATTCTATTATAGAGGGGTCTTCTCATGTTTCAAAAGTACGAATATATGGATTTTGAGGGTTTATATTATGCTAGATCTGTTTCTTCTAACGAAGGAGGTGTACCGTACGGGATTTAATCGAGGCTTCAACTCTGGTCCAAAACCTGTTGAACAAGGTAAGGAATACGATGTAAGCGTTACCGAAATCAGCCGCAAGGGTGATGGTATAGCAAGAATTCAGGGATTTGTAATCTTTGTCAAAGGCGGACAAGTAGGCCAGAATTGCAAGGTCAGAATCACGCAATTAGGAAACAGGTTTGCAACGGCTGAAATAGTCCAGTAGATCTGTTTTTAATATATGGCAGTTTTTGACCCTGAATATTTTCTTTCCTAATATTTTTTTACTATTCAGATTCAGCTAGTATCTGGATTATCCTTTCTGCAATTACGTTAGCGGCAAGTTCTTGCGCCTCTACTGTCTGTGCTCCAATATGCGGAGTACATACAACGTTGGGCAACTTAATCAACTCGTCATTAATCGGCGGTTCTAGCTCAAACACATCTAAAGCAGCACCGGCAATCGTTCCTTCTTTTAACGCCTTATAGAGAGCCTGCTCATCTATAACAGCTCCTCTCGAAGTGTTTATTATGTAAGCAGTTTTCTTCATCAAGTTCAATCTCTGTTCGTTTATCACATGCTTAGTATCATCAGTCAAGGGTACATGCAAAGTTACAAAATCAGCGCTACTAAGCAATGTATCAAGATCTGTCTTTACTAAACCAACTTCCCTTACAAACTGAGCATCAATGGGAACTATATCATATCCTATTATATTCATGCCAAATCCTCTAGCAATCCTGCCTATCCTCCTACCAATCTTCCCCACGCCAACTATTCCCAAGTACCTTCCTTTGAGCTCTGTACCTCTCAGTTGCTTCTTCAGCCATTTCCCATTCTTTATTCCCGCGTCTGCCATGGGTATGCTTCTAGTAAGTGAAAGCATAAGACCAATAACGAGTTCGGCTACAGCATTCATAGCAGCTACTTCAGCATTGATAACTCGAATATTTTTGAACTTCGCATATTCAACATCGATATTATCAAGACCTACTCCTACCCTTGCTATGATCTTCATCTTCGGATTTCCATTGATAACCTCTTTCGTAACTTTGGTTCTGCTTCTAACAACCAGTATATCATATTCACTTACAGATCTTTCAAGTTCATCTGGTTTGATCTCGGGCCTGTAATCTACGTGCAGTCCTGATTTCTTCATTATCTCTATACCTTTAGGGTCTATTTCATCACACACCAGCACTCTCCCTCTGACTTGCATAACCGTCGTTTGATCAGATACCTAAATAATCATTTTGAAGGAATTTTCATGTCGTATTAAATCCCTATCTGTGGAAGAATACGTCCTTAAATTATGAAATTATTGGTAAAGTAGGCATTTTTCTTTATATATGGTTGGCAGGATGGTAGACCAGCAAGTTATTGAAAGAACATGGGGGTAGTGGCGATGGGATCATCTAGGCTGTTCTGTAGGCTTCAGGGTATTGATGGGAAATAAAATGTTGCGAATGTGTTTAGTTAGCTTCACGATCTTGCTAGTAACAAGGCTGTAAGTATGAATGTCATCAAAGATAGTCATGTAGATGTAATTAAGGGATTTATAAAACGAAAGTACGCTTTAGCAATGATATGAATGACTACATCCTCAGAATAGAAAAAGATGATTTGGAGAAACAGATCTTTTCATTAAAATCTTACTATTCTGGTGTGGAAAGGGAATTGGAGCGAGGCTCTACGATTTTCTTATTAAAGGAAACCGAGTCTGGTGATGCGTTTGTTGGATATGGTATTATCAAGAATATTACTACCTTGGAAAATATGAGTGAGGAAGAGAAAGATACGTGTACAAACAACAACTGGAATAAGAAATTGTCGTTTGGCAAACTGGTAAGGTTCGAGCCTCCTCTGCTTGTAACAGACACTGTAGTTTCGAAACTGGGAGATAAAGGTGCATTACAAAATGGAGCACAGATTTCCCAGTCTGACAAATTGTCTGTGACGAAAAAAGCGAAGGTCAAGATTACATTGTGATATTTATACCTAGAACCAACGTTTTTACTAAATACTTAAATAGCCTTATCGATTGATCAACCGCAAATGAATAAGACCTTAGTGGCTGGAATAGCAGCAGGAATACTCATTCTCGGATTTATTCTCGCTCCACTGTCAATCGAACAATTTGCAGAAGGTAAACATTTCAAAAGAATCGTTACTACTGAGACAGTAGAATCGATGCAGGACCCTGGAATAGGTCATGAAGCACATCAGATAACTATACTGCTTCTACCTAAGGATAATGTTGTTTACACTGGCCGATTCAGTTATTCTGCTAGTGCTCCTGTAGAAGTTGTTGTGTTGCATGATATAATGCCAGGCGACAAGCCAGCGAAGACTTACACTATAGATGGAGAAAAGAAGTGGGCACTTTCCCTAATCTTCCCCGGTGGTGAAAAGATGGGAGCCAGTTCGGCTTCAATGTCATTTGCAGGTGCTGCTTTGGCACTGCACACACTTGACGGAACGGAGTTTACTGCGACGGTAACAATACATGCGCAGGCAAGAGCCATGATGGGAGAATTGCCTCCTCCAGATAAGATGCCTCCTCCAGAAATAACGCCTGAAATGGTGAGAGCAATCACAATCAGCGAATGGGCACCTTGGTTCCAACCAGCAGGGCTAACAGTTGATCCTGGTACCCCCATAGTATGGGATGCTGGTGATACAACTACCATACACACAATCACATTCGTAACCAGGGTTACTGACTTGCAGCTCAGCATGGATCCAGAATTCACAGTGAAAACATTTACTCTCCTAGCTCCTGGCGATAGGTCAGCCGCATGGACACCAGAAGCTGGCGTCTACGTATATGTATGCGCGATTCACCCTTACATGACTGGGGTAATATCTGCTGGAGTTCCATACAATGCCGCAACTGGTGAACTTGGAACTGGTGAAGATGATCCAACTGTAGCAAAGTGGGCACCATGGTACCCAAGCGTTGCACCATGGCAAGACCAAAGACCATTCGAGGATCCGCCTGCAACACCAGGTGTTGGTGAGATCTGGGTAGATACCCAGTTTGAGGTTGCAACAGATGATGCTTCACCAACAGGAAAGTTCGGTAAACCTTGGCCCGGCACGATAACGATAGTAGACGCTGAAACATGGGAAGTTACGGACAAGATAGGCAAGGGCTTGAACAATCCTCACAACCTCTGGGACTCTGGTAACGGAAAGTACGTCATACAGACAAACTGGCATGACGACTACCTTACTCTGATAGATATTAAGTCACGTGAGATCGTGAAGAACTACATTCAGACAGGACCATCACCGGCACATATATTCTTCACCGCAGATGACAAGTACGTAATAGTTACGGTTAATGCGGGTTCTGAAATCCAAATATTCGATGCGCAGGAGATAATGGACCTAGGCGTACCAGCGGCAGAAATTAAGCCAGTAGGAAGCATAAAGGCTTCTGTTGGCCCCATAGCAGGACCACATGGCTTTTGGTTAATACCAGAAGAGGGTTTGATATCAATACCATATCACTTGGCGAACCATGCCGTAATAGCTGACTTGGAGACTCAAGAAGAACTCTTCCCACCGATTGACTTGAGTGAATTGGACGATCCAATAGCAGGCGGAAAGATTGGTCCTGGCATTGATTTGGCATCCTACCTAGGTCCAGAGATGAATGGACATAGATTCTGGGTGATAACGGAGACTCTGTTGTCACACTCCAAGTTGTTGCAGGGAAGATTGATCATATATGATGTCGGAAGTAAAGTAGGCGGTCCATCTAATCCACAGTTCGTAAAGACCCTCGAAGTCGGATCAATTCCAATACAGTCACCAATAAGTCCTGATGGTCGATACGTAGTAACTGCCAACGCTGGAGGAATTGGTGTACCGGGAACAATATCTGTAACACAGCTTGACTATAACAACCCAGAGAATTCCAGAGTGGTAGTAACTCTGCCATCTTATCCCGGAGCTCATGGTGTTGAATATGGATTCAAGAAGGGCGGCGGACTCTATGCCTATACTACGAATAAGTTCGCACCAGTGATGCAGGTAGTTGATCTTTCAACAAATACACCATCGTTAGCAGGTGAAGTCGATCTAGGCAATGGTTGGGGCGGAATGGGAATCCTTCCGATTCCAAGTGCAGGATGGTATCCAACGCTTGAACAGCACCCACATGGGCGACTCTTCAAGTAACCAATCCCTTTTTTATTTTCTTTATACAGAGATAGACTTAAAGTTAATTAACGAATCTTTAGTGTAATTGCGCTATGCAGTTTAGAGTAGAAAGAGATCCTTTAGGAAAGATCAAAATTCCTTATAATGCATATTATGGACCCTTTACAGTGCGAGCATTAAAAAATTACAAAGCTACAGGAACAAGGTCGCATCCAAATATAATAAAGGCATACGTTATGATTAAAAGATCTGCTGCACTTGCAAACATGCGGTTAAAGAGACTTCATTCAAAAAAAGGGAACGCTATAGTTGAAGCATGCGATGAAGTTCTAGATGGTTCATTGTTGGACCAGTTCGTTGTAGACTCTATCAACTCTGGCGCGGGAACTGCGTTTAACATGAATGTTAATGAGGTCATTGCAAATAGAGCTTTAGAGATACTGCACAAAAAGAAGGGTGATTACAAATACATTAATCCAAATGATGATGTTAACATGTCACAGTCGAGCAACGATACGTTCCCTACCGCTCTTCATGTAGCAATTCTTCTTAGTCTGAACGAATTCATACCTACAGTAAATAAACTGGTCTCTTCATTACGAAAGAAATCGAGGCGATTTAACGATGTATCGAAGCTTGGCAGAACTCATTTGGTGGATGCACTTCCAATTACTTTAGGTATGGAGTTTGAAGCATATGCAGTAGCAGTTGAAAGTGCTAAAAACTCAATAGAAATTGCAAGTAAAGAACTTGAGTATATCGCACTTGGGGGCACGGCCGTTGGTACAGGAACAAATACACCAAAAGGTTACAGAACACTTGTAGCGAGGAATCTGTCAAGGATATCTGATCTGAACTTAAAACCTGTAAGCGACATGCGTTATGGGTTGCAGAGCAGATTTGCTATTGCAAATGTTTCTTCAGCGGTAAGAAATAATGCGTTGGAACTAATTCGATTAGCAAATGATATCCGTTTGATGGCATCTGGACCCATAGCGGGTCTTTCTGAGATCACCATACCGGCCGTGCATGCAGGCTCCTCTGTAATGCCAGGCAAAGTAAACCCATCGCTTGCAGAATCCCTTAACATGGTGTGTTTTAACGTGATTGGTAACGATCTTTCTGTAGGGCTTGCGGTACAAGCAGGACAGTTAGAACTTAACGTAATGTTGCCTGTCATGGCAAAATGCACATTAGAATCAATTGATATGCTGAAGAATATTCTGCCAGTATTTTCTGAAAATTTGATTGATGGCTTGCAGGCTAACACAGAAAAACTGGAATCATACATAGAAAAGAGCCCAGCGCTGGTTACGCTAATTGCGCCATACGTTGGTTATATAAAAGCAGCAGAGTTGTACAAGGAAGCGTTGAAGAAGAATATTGGTGTAAGGGAACTTGTTGTCAGAAAAAGACTTATGCGTAAAGAGCTCGTTGACAAGGTATTAGGCAAGAAGAATATTCTAAGAAGAGAGTGATTCCTATGGCCAAAGTATGGATTGAGTCGTATGGCTGTTCTGCAAGCATTTCAGATTCGGAAATGATAAGGGGGTTGCTCAAAAAAAGTGGTCATGAGCTTGTCACTAACATGAACAAATCCGATGTAAACATGATAGTTACATGCTCTGTCAAGGATGCTACTGCAAACAGAATGATTTACAGAATAAAACATCTCTCAAGGACAGGTAAGCCATTAGTGGTAGCAGGCTGTCTAGCAAAGGCGGAGCCCCATACGGTCAGGAAATATAGCCCCAGAGGAGGTATGCTGGGCCCTGACGCAATAGACCGGGCTGTCGATGTAGTCAATTCTACTCTTAATGGAGGTAACCAGATTGTCCTCCAGAGATCCTCGATACCAAAGGTAAATTTGCCTCGAATCAGGCTCAATCCTACTATAAGTATAGTTGAAATTGCGAGTGGGTGCTTGAGTGACTGTTCATTCTGTCAGACCAAGTTAGCGAAGGGTAAGGTGCAGAGTTACAGAATAGGGGACATAGTCAGGCAGGTAACATCCGATGTTCGAGTAGGGTGTAAGGAGGTCTGGCTGACTTCGACAGATAATGGTGCCTACGGGAGAGATTTGAAGTGTAATTTGGCAGATCTGGTGAAAACAGTGTGCGAGATTAAGGGAGAATTCATGATTAGGGTAGGCATGATGAACCCCATGTACGTGCCATCGATGCTTCAAGATTTGATCAAGACATATAGAAACGATAAGGTATTCAAATTTCTTCACATTCCGGTGCAGAGTGGAAGCGATAAAGTGCTGAAACTTATGAAAAGAGGACATAGAGCATCCGTTTTAGCAGATGTTGTAAGGAGATTCAGGCAGGAATTTCAACATTTTACTTTTGCTACTGACATTATCGTGGGTTTTCCGGAAGAAAGCGAGAGTGATTTTCAACAAACATTCAATCTCATGAAGAGAGTAGAGCCTGATGTCATAAACATATCGAAGTTCAGTGCTAGACCTGGCACTGAGGCTGCCGAGATGAAGAAAACGAATGTAAAGACCGTTAAAGAAAGATCAAAAGCACTTCACAAGCTTGCAAACACCATAGGTTACAGAAGAAATCTTTCATGGCTAGGCTGGCGTGGAAAGGTCCTAATCGATGAAGTGAAAGATGATGGGGTGCAGGGAAGGAATATTTCCTATAAACCAGTCTTTTTGCGCGAAGGTCTGGCTATAGGTTCCGAGGTTAATGTGAAAATCAATTCCATTTTCAATCATTCGTTGGTAGGGAAACTTGATTGATCTGTCA
>JBHICO010000034.1:0-12587 GCA_046759645.1 Nitrososphaerales archaeon | reverse complement strand
CTTCATCTCCTTCTTTATTAGGCACTTAGTTTTATCCAAATGTGTCAGATCGTTTAATGCAGCTACAGCTGCTTTCTGGGCAAGAGCATTAACATTCCATGGTACCTTTACCCTGTTCAAGATCTGTGAGATCTTCTTACCTGCCAAACAATAGCCAACGCGTAGACCAGCAAGGCCGAATGCCTTTGTTAGTGTCCTTAATATGACCAGATTTTCATATTTGTTAATAGATCGTACAAAAGAGTTCTTTTCAGTCTCATCTACAAAGTCTATGAAGCATTCATCGAGCATAACTAAGGTGTTATTATTGGAAGCATGTTCCAGGACGGATTCAACATCATTCCTGTCTGCAAGTATTCCACTTGGGTTGTTTGGATTGCATACAAATGCAACCTTGGTTTGCTTGTCTATAGCATTTATCATAGATTCTTTGGAGAATACAAAGCAATCCTGTTCAACATAACTTATGCTCGCAGAATTTTTATCACATGCAAACTCGTATTCAAAGAATGTTGGAATTGGTATCACAACCTTATCGTTCTTCTTCACAAAGGCATCTGCGAATGAGTGTATCAGTTCGGTTGCGCCATTTCCTATTACTACACGTTCATTATCGATGCCAGTATAATCTTCGATCGCGTTCTTTAACTCACTTGAATAAGGGTCTGGATATGCAGAAATTGACTTTATATTTTTCTTAATCACTGAAATTACTTTCGGCGAAGGGCCGAGAGGATTGACGCTGGTGCTGAAATCAATCGTATTATACTTGGCACTTTTCTGATAATGTATACCACCATGCGCCCTTGGACTAGCACGTAGAAGGCCTTCCTTCACTAATGGATCGAGATTTAACGGGCGGGATTTGGTTAACATATAGCATAGTAAATTTTAACTAATATTTAGCATATTTCGTTAGCGTTTGTGTGAGTAGTTTGATCTGTAATTCTACTTGGCCTGCGTAAAAGTTAGTTATATAAAGAATCAAGTGTGAGAAAGGCTTACACCTATAGCCTCTCCCACCTTTGGGCTGCCCAGTCTTTCGTAGATCTGCCTTGTTATAGTTATATGCATCTGAATAGGTGAGTAAGCAATATTTTGTTTTCTCAGCTGCGAAGTTAGCAATGCAGGAAGTATTTTCTTCATAACTTCCTTTGTATCTGTATCCAAATCCTTTATACTATCTATCCTCTGCTTCAATATCTCGGTCTGGTCTATGGGTTCTGTCTTGATCTCCTGTTGAAGAGTTAAAGTTAGCACACCACCTTGGTCCGTAATTGATCTAAGAACAAATTCCAGTGTTTGCACCTCTTTGGACATACCTGATCCAATAGAACAATTTATTTATGCGTTTTAAATCCGAGTGTGTTTAAAATACGATAAAAGAGACATCTCTGGGGATGATATTGACTTAATTGTACATTTTATAACAAGGTTGGTTCATTTCAGTTTGCATAGAAGGTGTAGACATGAATAGAAATTTATCACAATTGGTATCCTTACTAGTTATAATTTAAATAGCTCATGGTAGACATATGTCCTTGCTATCTATTACAATAAAGTGTGACAGTAATTCCTTACCATAAACGGTTATTAAACACAAGTACCGATTGATTTTGATATGCTTCGTGTTGCAATAATAGGTGCGACGGGAATAGTGGGGCAGGAGTTCATAATCTCCCTGAACAAACACCCATGGTTCGAGGTAAAATACGTTGCGGCATCAGAGCGTTCTGCTGGCAAAAAGTATATTGATGCCATTCGTGATGAAAATACTGGTATAATGAAATGGCACCAAGGCGAGACTGTTCCAGAATATGCTCGAGATATGATGGTGAAACAGGCTAATGATATAAAACCAGAAGATGTTGATTTGGTATTTACTGCAATAGAGGCTGCTGATGCCAAAATCGTAGAACCTCAGTTCGCTCAAAATGTTCCGGTTATTAGTACCGCTGCTGCTTTCAGGTATGAAAGCGATGTTCCCATACTCATACCAGGAATAAATGATGAACAGGCAGCATTGATCAATATACAGAGGAAAAAGAGAGGATGGAAGGGTTTCATTGCTCCCCTGCCGAACTGCACAACAACAGGCATGGCTATTACGCTCAAACCCATCCTCGATGACTTTGGCATAAATAGGGTGTTTATGACGTCCATGCAGGCAGTGTCGGGTGCAGGTAGAAGTCCTGGAGTTGCTGCTTTGGATATTTTCGATAATATTATACCCTATATTCCAAGGGAGGAAGAGAAGGTACAGACAGAAACTACGAAAATTCTGGGTACTTTGAATAATGGGTCAATAAAACCACTTGATATGAAAGTAAGTTGCACTTGCACTAGGGCAGCTGTACTGGATGGGCATACAGAAGCCGTTTTCGTTGAAACGGAAAAAAAGTGTGAGCCAGAGGAGGTCAAGCAATCACTACTAAAATACTCAAAAAATGTTAGTATCAAGGATTTGCCTACCGCACCACGTGATTACATCTTTGTGCATGATGATCCTACTAGACCTCAACCCAGGCTGGACAGAACTATGAATGATGGTATGACAACAGTCGTTGGGAGGCTTAGAAAGGACCCTGTCTTCGATGGGGGTGTGAAATACGTTTTATTGTCACATAACGAAAAGATGGGTTCCGCGAAGGGTGCCGTGTTGCTTGCTGAAATGCTAACGCACCAAAAATATTTGTAATTCTACAAAAATTTACACATAATTTTGCTAAAAATAAGTTTATTAACTGCTTTTTGGCAAATAAATATGGCGAAACATTTGGAAAGAATAGATGATTTGGATATGAAAATTCTTTCGGAACTCGTAAAAGATGCAAGTATTTCGGTTCCTAGAATGAGCAAGAAGATTAATGTTAATTCTTCTGTGGTTTATAGCAGAATAAAGAGGCTGACTAGAAGGGGTCTTATAAAAAAATTCACTATAGTTGTTAATGACGAAGCATTGGGATTCAACGTTAAAGGTATCATTGGCATAAGCATGGACTCAAAGTTACGTGACAACGTTCTAGCTGAATTGTTCAGGATACAAGAGGTTAGGGAAATTACAGAGGTCACTGGTAGATTTGATGTGCTGCTCACGGTAGCTGCAAGGGCACTTGATGAAATGCACCGATTGATATCGGATAAGATAGGAAGAATTGAAGGTGTGCAGAAGACTGAGACATTCGTAGAAATGAAGAAAACTGTTAAAGAACCAGACTATACTGCGGCTGCGCAGGCAATAGCGAAATAAAATAAGTTAGGTTTTTAGCAACCTCTCCACTAGCGACTTCGTAGCTACTTCACCAACGTTACTTAACCTATATCTAGGAGATCCCTGTGAATCCTTCTTTTCTAGCAAAACCTTGCTTCTCTTCATAAGATCCCGCTTGAAGTTGCTTCCATTCCACCAACCCTCATCCACGCCGAGCTCCTTTGCCTTCTCTTTGATCTCCTCCCTTGTCAATGTTCTATTTTGGTAGTAAAGCAAGACCTGGATCCTTTCCTTGTACTTCAAGTCGTGAAGTCGCTGCATTATTTCATAAGGAATCTTATCCCTCTTCCCCCTAATGCTCAGCGCACCTTCAGGCAGTATCTCGCCTATGGATCCCTCTTCTATAAGTCTGGCCAGAATGACCTTGAAAGCCTCAAGTTTGTATGGGTCCGGCTCATCTTGAACCGCCTCTCTTGCCTGTCTGATCTTATGCTTCAATTCTGATGCATCCAAATGGATCAATTATAAGATCAGCAAGTTATTGAAAAGAGTTACTGATCGTCTGTTTGAACGTATAAATACCATGTAAATCGACATTTACACAAGTTGCTTAAGACTGGTCTGGGCACGGACGTAAAAAACTACTGGGAGGTTACCAAACCCAAGATCTGGTACCTTTTGGTCTTTACGGCGTTTATGGCTTCTTTGATTGCTTATAATGTCCATGACATTGGTATTTCTGCTATAACATTGATACTCGTAATCACCTCTGTAATGGCAGGTTCGGCTGCTGCCAACACTCTTACGAATTATATCGATAGAGACATAGATGCGAAGATGGAACGCACCAGATCAAGGCCTATACCCAGCGGCCGTATATCACCTAAGAATGCACTTTACTACGGATTGACTTTGGCAGGGATATCCATCGTACTTGCATATTTTATTAATATCTGGGCTTTGGGGTTGATGATCTTCGGTCTGTTCGACAATGTTATAGTTTACAGCAAGTGGTTAAAGAGGAGGAGTTTATGGAACATAATACTAGGGGGATTCTCGGGTGGTGCTCCAGCGTTGATAGGCTATGTTGCAGTTACCACATCTGTAATAGAGCTTGGTTTTGTTCTGGCTGGTTTAGCTTTCCTATGGATTCCCACTCACATATGGAGCCTTGCACTCCACATACGCCAAGATTATGCCAAGGCTAATGTACCTATGCTCCCAGTAATAAAGAGTGAAAGTACGTCTGTACGTGTGATTGCAATCACTACACTTATCATGGTGCTGTTTAGTATACTACCATTTTTCATGAACACGTTCGGATGGATCTATTTGGGAGTTGCAGGTCTGCTTGGTGCCATCATAATTGCCATGAGTATCAATTTGCTAGCTAGACCGACTGAAAAGAAATCTTGGACGTTATTCAAGTTTTCCAGCCCTTACCTGGCTTTGTTATTTATTGCGATGTATATAGATGCGCTAGTGTTCTAATCTAAATAATCCTCTAACTTGACCTTATCATAATCTGGAATTTTTCCAATTTCAAATCTGTCTCGTGGCTTCAACAGGCTTACAGTGGCATCAATGCCCATTTTTGTGGTTCGCAATTTTTCCTGATCGCTCGACGGATCCAAACTAGATCCCTTTGCGTTAGGTATAACTATAAGATCCTTATCTGCCTGAAACCTGGTGGCAACTGCGTATTCTACCGCTTCTGCATCAGTTGGATCTATATCATCATCAACCACAATAGCCATCTTCAAAGATGGATGGGCCGCAAAGGCAGCTATCAAGGCATTTTTCGATTCACCCTCCAATCTTTTCCTGATCTGTATTACTGCATGTAACCAATTACAGCCACCATCGGTTAAGTACACCTGTCTTGTCGTTGGCACCACATTCTTGACCCCGTGCAGCACTTTCGCTTCAACTGGCATAGACATAAGCAATCTATGCTCTGCATAACCCGGCAGGATATCATGATAGATAGCGTTATTCCTGTATCTTATAGCTTCTAATTCAAACACAGGCTGCTTTCGCTTATGATCATATGTACGAAGCATTTCAACCATCCACTCCTCTTCGAACCTATCCTTCAATATACTGCCTTCTAAGACGATCTCAGCATGGGAAGGCACCATCAGACCAGAAAAGTCAGTTCTGCTTAACCCTAACGTATTATTCATAAGAGAACTGGCTATCCCCATCTCGTCCTCTCCATACGCAGCCTGGTATGCTGCTGCAATAGTTACAGCGGGGTGCACGCCCACGACGGCAGCAACCTTAAGGTCTTCGCCATGTTCCTTTGCATAATGGTAGCATTTATGCAAATGTCTACCCTCCACCATCCTAATGGCCATATGCGTTTCGTCCAAAAACAAAAACCTATGAACGGAAGTATTTTGGTTTAGCGTTTCCTGTTCCTTTGCGAAAACAAGTGAAGATGTAATAAATGGCCCAGCATCATTTCCAAAATGCGTTACTATTGGAAGGATCGATAGATCCTTCGATCTATTTTCCTTGAACTTGGCATCTTCGGCTTTTGGCTTGCCTGGTTTCGATACCGCATCAAAAACTCTGGCGTGTATGGCACCGACATCAGCATTTATTGCAGTTGCAAACCGTTTCCTCGTACCGCATACATTTGCAGCAAGGCGTACATTACTTTCCTTGATGTTTTCAAAAATAACCGCCTGTTTTCCATCAAGATGGCCTGTCAATGCAGCTATTTCAAACTTCCTTGACACTGGCTTGGTGATAGTAAGGAGTTCGTTATTGCTTCTTAACCTGTCAAGGTAATCACGCAGATCCATGTTGTTTACTCACCGCATCTGTTATGGTTCCCATGATCGTCTTCATCGCTTTTAAGTCCAGAGCTTTTTTTGTGTAAAGTGATATTATGCAGATTCCATTTGTTAGAGCAGCTACACGTTCTGAGACCATATTCAAAAACACACTATCGTATTTGCTTGGTATAACTTTGGCTGTATTGACGCCAACAGAACCGTGTAAAGAAACATTGAGAGATCCTATTCTATACTCATCGCCCTCAGAAATGGAGATAAAACATCCGTTAAACATTCGTATAACACGTACTGAAAATAGTCTCTCATCTACCTTTATGCTACGGTCAAGAATTTCCTCTACGGACATTAAAACACTAATGCATTAGCGGAGTTATGTGCGTATTGCTATGGCTTCAATTACTTTCTCATTCTTGTTCCTTGCTCGAAGTTTTGCCTTGTACTTCAAGTTTCTAGGCTTCGTTCTCAGCCTGTACCCACAGCAGGGACACCACAATCCATCCCATTTTATGAATATCTCACATATCTGACAGCGTTTCTGTCCTGAGGCATACCTACCCGACCCAACCGGCTTCTGTGCCTTATATCTGACGCATATTCCTTTACATGTCATGATTTCTTACCTCCAGAAATCGTCTCCTTCAATCAATTATATGTATGAAATATATTTAAGGGTTATCAAATATTTTCTGGATTAAAACATTATTTTTAATAAATTTTATACATTAAAGTCAAGCACAAGCTATCGAAAAATTTGATAGCATAGGACATAAGTATATATATTTATGCTAGAGCGGTTCCTAAACCTTACTTCGGCCCGTATCCTCTTGCTCAGAGGTCCGGCATGCCTAAAGTGTGAAGGTAACTTGACGGTTTTAGGTACAGAGATCAGAGATGAAGTCATCATAAGAGCTGGTAAGATACTCCCTTTTGAGACAAATGGTTCATCGAGAGTAAAGGTCAGAATCTACAAAGGCGGCAGTTACAGGATTGCTAAAGATGATCATATAGGGGTGTCTATATGGAAGAAAGTTGCAGACAGGATGTACGAAAAACCTGAACGTATTATGATCGTTGGTGCTACCGATACTGGTAAAACAACCCTAGCAACTTACCTTTCCAACATTGCACATGCAAGCAGTTTGAAGGTAGGAGTAGTCGACGGTGATGTTGGCCAAGGTGATCTTGGTCCCCCTGGATGCATAGGTGCAGCTTTCCTTCGAAAGGAGATATTGGATCTTAGAGACATTGAAGCTAACTACTATGCTTATATCGGTTCTATATCACCAATGGGTATAGAAAATTTAGTCATAGATCACATGAAACAGATTTTAGATAAGGTGGCTGCGGGATCTGAGATATGCGTGATCAACACGGATGGCTATGTTGATGAACGTGGTATCGATTATAAAATTGCACTAGCAAAAAAAATAAGACCGGATCTTATTGTTTATATTGGCGACATTGCAGAAAAATTTGAGGAATTTGAAGTTGTGCACATAGATGCTCCTAGAAGGATTACAAAGACACGTGCGGAAAGAGAGAAACGAAGACTTGCACAATATTCAAGATTTTTAGGTGGTGGAAGGAAAACTTTTGAAGCAAGAGAGAAAACTTTTGTATTTATGGGTAAAGTATACGACCATAGCATTTTCAATGATGAATTCATATTTATTCAGGATACTTTGCTACCTTCACATATTTTGAAAGGTATGTTCGTTGGGCTTGGGATTGGTTGCAATACTAGGGGATTCGGTATTATAACTCAAGTAGCATCTGGGAATATAACGGTGAGGACACCATTTGAAGATGAGTTCGATACCATAATCTTAAGCACTATAGGAATTTCTAGCAACGCGAGAAGGGAGTACCATATACCTCTAGTTGTGACGAGGTAGAATGGGCATAAATGGTTTGCCCTTTCTTAATGCTATAGCTCTTGCTGATAACTTGTCACGAATACCCCTCCTATTAATCTCCATGCCATGCAAGCTAGATGTGCCGTGCTCATTAACAAGCTCAATCATTATACTCTCCTTGAACTTCATATGCAATTTGTTGGCAATCTCTATGGCCATTATAGGATCGCCATAGCCTATTCTTATTATCTTCTTTCTTGACACAGTGCCACGGATCAAAATGCCTATAAGATCCACACTCTTCCGCACCGAGGTCATTACTGCACTCTCTATCTCTTTCTGCAGATAAAATGCCGCTATGCCTATTCGGGTACCTGGATCAATCCCTACTACAAGCTGATCGTCCTGATGCATCCCCATTATACTTCGGAGGATTTTCGCACGTATCAGGGAGGGTTCGGCATCAAGCTCGCTATCTAGCAGCATAGTCTTCTTCCCGATCAAGTCCCTTTCTTGTTCAGTAGTAATCACTAATTCCGAATTGATTAAAGCTGCTTCTTCCGGGGAGACTGAATCAAAGGGCATTCCCAATAATTTCAACGCACTAATAATTTTATAATATGGCTTCCCATGGACCGTAGCTACGAGTAGCCTGGCGGGAAATTTGTCATTCCTCAGGGGCGTTTCATCAAGTTGATTTCATTGCAGATAGCTATTAAACTTTATGCGATTAATGTGAGGGTGACCGACTTGAAAGAACATGCAATGCTAGTTAATCCTGGATTTGCTGGTATTACTTTCCAGAATTGCCTGGATCTGAGTGAATCCCTACCCGAACCTGTTGAAGATACCGAATTAGAACTTACCACAACCAGATTTTATTTGTATAGTTAAAATACTCCCCATTCAAAGGGAAGTGGAAAGTGCTTCTTGGATCAAACAATAAAATACGTTTGTAGTATTGATGATGCTAAATCACTATATTCTTACAGAATGTGAATATAACGTAGCCTGTTCATTAGGGTTAGATTAAATTAAATCAGACTTTTATACATACAATAATATCCTTAAATTTGGGTATAGGCAAGGTGTAGAGTTGACAATGAGGGAGAATGTTTCGCTTCCAAGTAGAAAAGTAGTGGAAGGACCTGAAAGAGCTCCACATCGAGCCATGTACAAAGCGATGGGTCTTACCGATGAGGATCTAAACAAACCAATAATCGGCGTATCAAATACCTGCAACGAAGCTACTCCATGCAATATTCATCTCGGAAAACTTGCAGGAATGGCGAAGGAAGGCATCAAATCTACTGGTGGAACACCAAGAGAGTTTACAACAATTGCAGTTAGTGATGGTATTTCGATGGGACATGAAGGAATGAAAGCATCGTTGGTGAGCAGAGAAGTCATAGCTGATTCTATAGAATTAATGGTGCATGCTCACCAGTACGATGGGCTTGTAGGCATTGCTGGCTGCGACAAGAGCTTGCCAGGTACAATGATGGGTATGGCTCGCTTGAACCTACCTTCCGTGTTCGTTTATGGCGGTACGATCATGCCAGGAGAATATGGGGGTAACAATCTAACAATACAGGATGTTTTTGAAGCGGTAGGATCGTATGATAATGGACAGTTAAGTTTAGAGGAATTGAGGAATATCGAAAACTATGCATGCCCAGGGGCCGGTTCCTGTGCTGGTATGTATACAGCGAATACAATGGCGTCTATAGGTGAGGCATTGGGTATCTCTCTTCCTGGAAGCGCTTCTCCTCCCGCCGAGGATATCAGGAGATCAGATATTTGTCTGGATACTGGCAAAGCTGTTATGAGCCTTCTTGAAAATAAAATAAGGCCTAGGGACATACTTACATACGAATCTTTTGAAAATGCTATAACTATACTAAATGCAATAGGGGGATCTACTAACGCTGTTTTGCATTTGCTTGCAATAGCCAGAGAAGCCAGAGTGAAACTTACCCTGAATGACTTTGAGCGAATAAGAAAGAAAACTCCGCATATTGCTGACATGAGGCCTGGAGGATTTTATGTCATGCTCGATCTGGATAAGATCGGAGGTATACCTTTACTTATGAGTAAATTGCTGGCAAGGGGACTCTTGCATTACAATGTGCCTACCGTAACTGGCAATACATTGAAGGAAAATCTTGATGCTTTTCACTTTAATGTTGATAAAAATCAGAAGGTAATAAAACCAATGGATTCACCTATTCATAAAACCGGTACTATAAAGATTCTTAGAGGTTCGTTGGCACCTGATGGTGCCGTAGTAAAGATAACCTCTGTTCAAAATCTGCTGTTCGAAGGGAAGACCAAAATATTCAACCGGGAAGAAGATGCATTCGATGCTATAGCAAATGGAAAGATTGTCGAGGGCCAAGTAGTAGTCATTAGGTACGAGGGACCAAAAGGTGGCCCTGGGATGCGTGAGATGCTTGCAGTAACTGCTGCTATAGTGGGACAAGGTCTTGGAGATAAAGTAGCATTAATCACTGATGGGAGGTTCTCCGGAGCTACAAGAGGACTAATGGTAGGACATGTTGCCCCAGAAGCGGCTGTTGGAGGACCAATTGGAATGCTAAAGAATGGCGATATAATTAGCATAGATGCTAGTAAAGGGAGAGTAGATGTAAAACTATCCAAGAAGGAAATAACAGCGAGAATGAAGAAATGGAAACCCTTTAAACCCAGGTACAGTTGGGGTGTTCTGGCAAAGTATGCCTCACTAGTAGGATCAGCGTCTGAAGGTGCCGTGACTTGCCCTCAGATAGCTATGCCAGAATAATTTAATACTTTGGCGGATGCGTTAGCTAAAAGTCATGATAACGAACAGGAAGGAACTAATACGTTCTGGTACATGCATTAAAGTAAGGAAGTTAGCTCTTGGATCACTTGAAGCCGCGTTATTGGCTGCGGATCCAAAGAGATCAGTAAAGGAACATGTTATGTTGAATGACAATGCCTTGCAAATAAAGAACAGACAGTATCCCTTTACTTTCGACCATGTATACGTAATAGGAGCGGGGAAGGCATCGGGCTATATGGCAGAGGCATTGAGTGAAGTACTGAGTGATAAGATAACAACTGGCCTTGTCATAATTCCAGATAATTTCAAGGTAAAATTACGAACAGGTAATATCAATTTGTGGCGTGGGACTCATCCGATACCAAGCGATAAGGGAGTTAAAGGCACGAAGAAGATACTTAGTATTGTGAAAAATGCTACTGCGAAAGACCTTGTTATATGTCTATTCTCTGGTGGGGGTTCAGCATTAATGCCATTACCATTCAAAGGCATCACAATTTCACAGAAGAAGAAAATTACCAATGATCTGTTACGTTCAGGTGCTACAATTGCGGAGATCAATGCTGTACGAAAGCATATTTCTGCTCTAAAGGGTGGTAGACTCGCTGAATCAGTTTCAAAATCCACTTTGGCCTCGCTTATAATCTCTGATGTGGTTGGAGACAAGCTTGATACTATTGCATCTGGCCCCACTGTACCAGATAGCACCACATTCGCTAATGCCTCAGAGGTTCTTAAAAAATATAGTCTATGGAACAGCTTAGATAGAAGTATTAAGAGCGTGATAGAAGACGGACTATTAGGAAGCATACCCGAAACCCCGAAACCTGGAAGCAAAGTATTCAAAAGTGTTGGAAACTTCATAATAGGCAGCAATGAGCTTGCTTGTAAAGCAGCACTCGGTTATCTTGAATCAAAGGGAGTGCGATCTACTCTTCTTACAACCTTAATGCAGGGTGAGGCCAGGGAAGTCGGTGTTGTTGCCTCATCTATAGCTCAGCAGATCAATAGCCGAAGTGCACGTCTTGCAACACCGACATCTGTAATCATGGGAGGTGAAACTACGGTAACTGTAAAAGGAAATGGTCGAGGAGGGAGAAACCAGGAATTGGTTCTTTCAGCTTTAAGAAGCATAGGCAGTCTAAAAAATACCGCAATAGCATCAATAGGTACCGATGGGATCGATGGAAATTCTGATGCTGCGGGCGCAATAGCAGACACCGCCACGAGCGGAAGAGCTCGACAAAAGAAAATGCTGCCAACAGAATATTTGGTTAACAATGATTCTAACACTTTCTTCAAGAAATTGAATGATGTTATAAAAACTGGTCCTACAGGGACAAATGTTAATGACGTTGTTGTTGTTGTATGTGCTTAAATTGCCTCAAGCTCGCACAATAAGATCTGTTCGTGGCACTTTATTGCTGAGTGGAACAGGGTTTGACACACTCTCCCACAAAAACACCTCGACGGTAAAACTTCCCACCTCATCTGGGACCCAAGACTGGGCTGCACGAAGTGTTTCAGTTCCCGGCAAGGTGCCAGTTATCCACGATAAGGATAAGGTAATACCGTCAGCATCTTTTATTAACACTAGGAAGGCGAATGGCTGTTTTTCATCAAGGTTATTTCTTACATCCGCCTGTACAAGCACTTGCTGACCGCTAAATATCTCATCTAATTGCTTTCCAGACTGATCAACAAGCATGAGCCTGCCAACCACAGCTTTGCCAGATAATTTCACATCGAATTCTAATGAAGCAGAAGCTAATCCTCTTGCGTATGTAGCTTCTACTCTATACTTTCCTGGCTTCACATTTTTACCGAGCAATTCACCGGCTTCAACGGTAAATGTTCCATCAGGAGCAATGTTTTCAGCATTAACAGGT
>JBHICO010000033.1:0-12754 GCA_046759645.1 Nitrososphaerales archaeon | reverse complement strand
TGATAGATATCCCTCGGTAGTTTTGAAGGTAAAGGAACTGCTACCAGGATCTGTTGAAAACTGCCAGGTCCTAGATGTACCAAAGTCTGGCACACCTCCGATGAAAGTACCTATGAACGTATATACATTATTGGCACTCAGTTCGTTATTTCTAACCATTATCCTAATATCATTACCCCTCTTTGATGCTGTAACCTTCAGAGGCTTGTAATCCTCGCCCCCAAAGGTTGTTATGGTAATAGATTTTTGTGCTGATTGGAACCCCCATTCTTCAGCAAAAACACCGAACTGATGCTGCTCAAATTTTATCAAATGCGGTGTTTCGAAAGTATACCTGCCAACAACTACGTTAGTCATCTCTACAAATTTACCATCATAGGTAGCACGAAGGAAATCCGGGTCAACAAAATTAGCTGCTCCGTCACTGAAAGCTACGCTGAAAAGCGCTGTTTCTCCAAACTTGTATCTGTTCTTATTTCCGTCTGTAGTCATTACTAGTTCAATCGGTTTCAGTGCGATCGTAAAAGTAGTTTTGCCAGTCCTAGATGGTAATGCATCGACATCCCCATCGAACTGCGCAAATACCGTGACCCGTGTATCTCGATTCCTCTCTATCGTAGCAGTCCACTCGGCATAGAATGCACCATCCGGCCCTGTACCCGCAGTTACAACGGGTCTAGGGATCATCGGTCCTTCACGGTATATTGTAACAGTCTTTCCCCCAATTCCACTACCGGTTTCAGAATTTACAAGCGAGCCGCTAAAGGCAATAGCATCACCAACATGTATCTTCGAAGAAGAAACTTCAAGAGTAATATCTGTAGGCTGCTCAAAAGCTTTCACATTGACAAGCGTTCCTGACAGTAGTAATACCAAACTGGAAGTTATTGCTAAATACTTACCATACCTCATATGGGGTATGCACTTTTTGGTCTGTTATAAGGATATTGTTAGTAAGAAATTGACTATAGTCGATCGGAAATTGTCTATAAAAACTAATTAGTAGCGCGTTGGATCCATCTTGATCTATAATAAACAGCTTAGGTTTTTATGGGCTTCAGTTCAAAATGATGACATGGATCAACTGCGGGATATAATGGTCAAGAAAGTTATCACAATAGATCACGCCAAGAATGCACAGGAAGCTTCTATAGCGATGGCGGAACATGAAATAGGTAGTTTGGTAATTGTAAGCGACGGAACACCTGTAGGTATAGTCACTGAGCGTGATCTTGTGCGTAAAGTATGCACCAAGGGTGTGGTTAGTAGCAAAATACCCCTTGCGGATATAATGTCAAGTCCTGTTATATCTGCAGAGCCCGATATGCTCATAGAGACAGCAGTACAACGAATGTTCAATAACAAGATCCGAAGGCTGGTTATAATGGAGAAAGGTACTCTCGTAGGCATGGTAACGGTATCAGACCTAGCGAAGTATGTGAGAACCAGATCACTCATGGACAAAATGTTCGATTAAATTTACAAATTAGAAGCCAAAGCTAAGGATCTCCTTTACAAACTATCTTGCTATAATTCTATATAGAAATACTTACTCACTCATTTACTTTCTCATACATTGTATACAACCTCGATAAATATTCAATTCAATATATGTAATTTGTACCCAGACCGAAGCCCGCCCCGTCGCATACACCAAGGCAGGCAGGGAGAAGTTGCAAGAGCGTTCGTGCCAACGCCACAACACTTGATTGATCTCCCTGCCTTCGCTTGTGTGAATGATTCTCTTCTACATACGAATAATGTGTGGTTTTGATGTTTTCATGCGCTGGATGAAAATGATGACAACCTAAAGAGCTCAATAATCGGCTGTTACCATTAGGTAAGATAACATAATTAAAAAATAAAGGGGTTTACGGATGAGCGAACCCTACGCACATGCGCCTTGGACGTCCCCGTGTCCTAAATGACCGTCTAGAGCACTTGCATCAATTGATAACGTCTTTTCAGCTGGTGTTCCTGGTTTGTGACATACAATTACCTCATCTTTTGCCATTGCTGGTATTAGTGAGGAAGCTGCCATCATTGCTGCGACCACTACGATTGTTGCAAATAGGAATTTTTTGTTCATAGTCTTGTCGTACAATTATCATATGAAAAGTAATAAGGCTTGTTCAGCTTGAATAAATTTCTAAAATATAGATTCATTCTTCAGGGCATTAAAAATATTATTAGCCTAACCTCATAACACAAAAACGTGATACAGCGAGACAATCGGAGTTGTGGATGTGTTCATGGCTGGGCAAGTATTAGACTTTCTTGCTATTCTCCGATTGTCCGCCGATAGCTCTATTTCTAAGAATTTCTATTAAATACTTGTGCAGTTTCAATATAGATTTTTAATAAGTGTTTAACTTACTTTAAAATGAGTTATAGGTAGGAACAACGTCTATAATTCAATGTTAAAAGTTGCTGCCATCATTTGTTCAGTGACACTGATGCTTGCAGTTGTATTGCCAAATGTTTATGGACTGTATGCAATGCAGGTTTTTGCACTAATAAAGCAACAAGATAAGATAACTCGCATAACCCTTACGAATACTGGGGAGGTTTGTGTATCATCGTTCTTAATTAAGTCTGAGCAAGGAAACATAGCCTTCGTCAAGGCAAAGAAGTGGGATAGAAAGAGGATAGATAATGCTACTGTTACATTAACATCTAGCAAAACCTTAGAGCCTAAAGATCAGTTATCAGTATTGTTGATATTGAAAGGTAGCAATGATGTTCCATTGTTGAAGGTATCAGGCTCTGGGTTATCGATTTGTTCGTAAAATTATATGATACCGTACACAAGTGCCTAGTACTTGCATGACCATTGACAACTAGCATATTCCGATCAATTACTACACATTGTTTACACGCGGTAAGATTCTTTAACCCAATTTTCTCAACTATCTATATTGAGCTGGGATATTGATCCAAGTAAGAAGAAGATGCTTATACGGTCGATGATAGCGCTCGCAGTAATGGCTGTTGCTGCAGGCATAGTGACAAATTTGATATCACAGCAGGCGAGAGCTCAGGACCCACTATACCAATGTATTGAATCTGATAATCTTCCTTACCAAGCATATGTCACCGTTTCTATCAATGTTGATGCTCGACCGGTAGAATTGCCTGCCAATATTGGAATTCTAGAGGATTGTATGCGGCCTATACATACACACGACCGCAGTGGTCTTGTACATGTTGTTTATGATGAGGCACACGATTTCACGCTTGGACACATCCTTTGGTACTGGGGTTTCGAAATACAGAAGTACGATGCCACAGTTTATGTTAACGGTCTTGAACAAGAGAAATATCTGGATATTGTGATGCGGGATGGTATGTCTGTAATTATGGACTTCAAATCAAAACCAAGCGGCATATTCTAACATTATGAATGCGACCTCTTCAATTACTATTATGATAGCTTGGCAATACTATTCAAGATGGTAACTATTTCATCACCATGCACTTTGGGTTCTATATCCCTAAAGATTTTCGTTATTGTTCCTCGTTTGTCAATGATAAACGTACTCCGTTTTGCAAGTCCATACATGTTCAACCCTGCATACTCCCTACAAACTTTCTTATCCACATCACTAAGCAACTTATACGGTACGTTGTATTCTTTCGCAAATTTTTTATGTGATTCCACACTATCGACGCTTATGCACAGCACCTCACCATCAAGCCCTCTTATACGATTATAATTATCGATCACGCTCTTTGCCTGTTCGAAGACCTTCTTTGATGGACATCCCCACATGTGATTCTTGGGATAGAAACAGAGAACAACGTTTTTTCCGTTTTTTAACGAGCTCAGTTTCACATGCTCATCGGTATGTGACTGCAATTCAAAATCTGGGGCCGGTTCTCCTTCCCTTAGCATACACAATTGTCATGTAAATTCTTTTTATAAATTAATATCCTTTCTTTTTTTCAATAGTGCACCATCCTTAATAACATTAAACACATAGACAACACATTGAATGAGATAGCAATAGCATATTACGTCATAATAGCTGCTTCCTCTGTTATAGTAGCGAAAGAGACCAAAGGAAGGATAAAGACTTTACTTTCGAGTTGGAAGGGGATCAAATTTGCATCAATGACTATCGCGATACTAATGTTTTATGCGCTCATTATATACAATTACCTAGAAACGATTCCCATTCTGAACTGGGGATGGTTAGGGTACAATATTGCACTGGGTCCGTTTGGAGACCAAGGATTTCTCGGAATAATACCCTTCGTTCCTATATTGATCTACATGCTACTGCACCTTAATTACTACGAGGAACTCTATTTCAGGAAGAATAAGAGACTGGTTGTATTATGGGCATTCCTGCATATAGCAATGGGGATACAGCTGCATGTGGTGCTTGCCCTTTTACCAGTAGGTTTCATCTATAAGTACATCTACGATAAACATGGACTGAATAATGCATATTCTGCTCATTTTGCCACAAATATATTCATAGTGTTAGCAATGCTATCTGCATACTTATTACCCATCTAACTATTTTTTTGCTTTTGTATAAAATAGCGTGAACACTCCTCCAAGACCTAGATTAACTGCAGATAATATCACTATAAACGGATTACCGCCAAACATGTAACTTACAGCTAAACCCCATCCACCGACAATGAAAAACAATACAGCGATACGCTTTGCCTTTGCCCTTGTAGGTTTCATCTAGGATCACTTGGTCCGATGCTATAAAACCATTTACACTTCCTAGCAAAGATTAAATTGGAACCATCGTTACGGCAGTTCAATGAAAATTGTAGCCATTGGAACCAGAGTTTTTATAACAAGCTTCCAGTTGGCAGGCGTGCTGGGTCTAAAGGTTGATTCTTCTTCAGAGGCACTTACAGAAATAAACAAAATTAGTGGCAAGGCCGATGTTGGGCTGGTGTTATTAAGTGATGATGTTGCAAAAGATATTCGTAAAGAGCTGACTGACATTAGGGCAAAGAGGCCTGTGCCTTTGATCTTCGAATTACCATCTCCTGGAAGCAAAAAAGAGAAGGTAGACTACAGGGCTTTACTAAAGCAGATTCTTGGAGTCTGATTCTCATACATTATTTATAGTGTAGTGGAGTGGTAAAACCAGTAACATGAAGGCTGTGTTTGTAAAAGAGGAGAATCAAGTTGGTGTTAAGGACGTACCTTTGCCGAATGTGCGTGACGGCGATGTCCTTGTAAAGATGAGAGCCTGTGGTTTATGTGGTTCTGATCTGGAAAAAGTATATGGGCAGTATGGCATGGTCTCACATAGGTTGGGTCACGAACCAGCCGGAGAAATAGTAACAGTTGGTAAAGATGTAAAAAATTTCAGGGTAGGGGATCGAGTCTTCGTACATCATCACGTTCCATGCTATTCATGTCACTACTGCAAGCATGGGGATCATACCATGTGTCCATACTACCAGAAAAGCAACCTTGATCCTTGTGGGTTAGCAGAAGTCTTCCTTGTTCCAGAATGGAATGTAAGCAGGGGAGGCATCATAAAACTTCCAGAGAGCGTTTCCTTTGAGGAAGCTGCAATGATTGAGCCTCTGGCATGCTGCATACGTGCCATCAACAAAGCTGGCATTACTGATATTGATGATGTTGCTGTAACAGGGGTCGGACCAGCAGGAATAATGCTTGTTCTGCTCGCAAAAGTCTTCGGTGCTAACAGAGTTTTTGCGTTAGATATTAACAAATTTAGGCTAGATTTTGCAAAAAATATGGGGGCAGATTTGGTGGTTGATCTAGGGAAGGAAGATCCGTCTAGAATAAAGGATGCAACAGATGGGAGAGGTGTTGACGTAGCCATTGTTGCTGCAGGAGACACTAGAGCATTATTGCAGACGTTAGAACTTGCCAGGAGTGGTGGCAAAGTAATACTATTTGGCGTTCCCCCCAGGGGCTCAAACATACAATTGGATGTAAATCGTATATTTTCAAACGAAATAAAACTAATACCAAGCTTGGCTGCTTCCGAAAAGGAGACCAATTCTGCATTAGAACTGATCATGACTAAGCGTGTAGACATGAAATCTATAATAACACATAGATTCAGTTTGGAAAGAGCAAAGGATGCGATCAGATGTGCCTATGAGGCAAAGGATGCTATGAAGGTGGTTGTCACCGCTTAGTAAAATTTAACTATGGCAATTCTTCCATGACAAATAATAGGTATTCAAAAATGGATTGGGGAATGAAGAATCGTATGTCGAGGATATTCCAGCCAAACGATAATCGTACAGTAATGCTAGCTGTAGATCACGGATATTTTCTAGGCCCAACAGAGAGACTTGAGGTTCCTAGGAAGACGATTGAACCGCTTGTTCCATTTGCTGATTCACTAATGCTTACAAGAGGGATATTGCGCACATCTGTTAATCCTAACAGCAACGTGCCTATAGTTCTGAGAGTATCGGGAGGCGCAAGTATCATTGGCAAGGATCTCTCGAACGAATCCATCACAACTTCAATAGAAGATGCTGTTCGAGTTAATGCTTCAGCTGTAACACTGTCTATATTTGTAGGTGCAGAATACGAACATCAGTCACTTGTCAACCTAGCAAAACTTGTTGATGAAGGCGAAAGATACGGTCTTCCAGTTTTGGCTGTTACCGCAGTTGGCAAAGAGATGGTTAGGGATGCTAGATACTTGGGTTTGTCATGCAGAATTGCGGCAGAGCTAGGAGCGCAGATGGTTAAGACTTACTATTGTGAAAACTTTGAAAAGGTTGTAGAATCATGCCCGGTGCCAGTAATCATTGCTGGTGGAAAGAAAACAAGTGAACATGATGCGTTGCAATTAACATACAATGCAATAGAACACGGTGCATCAGGTGTTGACATGGGCAGAAACATCTGGCAGGCGGATCATCCAGTTGCAATGATAAAGGCAGTACGTGCTATTGTCCATGGAAATGCCACCTTTGATGAAGCATACGCGCTTTTTAACGAAGAATCGAAGGCCATAGATATAGAGAGATAATCATTTGCTAGATTCTGACGGAATCTTTGAAAAATGTTCATGAACGATTAACCATTGCGAACCCGCCTTTTGAAATACCATGGTTCCCCTTGCTTTTGCATTCATGATTCTACCAGTAAAACTGTAGTCATCGACAAGCATACCCATATGTTCTACAATAAAAGTTGCAATAGCAATGTCATCAAAAAGATCAACCTTCAGTTCCTCAACCCTGAAATCGTAATCTGATATGCTAGCAAAGTAAAGCTCCTCATACATACATGTTTCATTATAGTCCATTCTCAGATATGGTGGCGTATCACCAAATTTGGAGAATCTTTTATCGTTATAATGGAGCGACTGTATTGCCTGAAGGTCCTTGCTCTTTCCAATCTCGAACGACCGATAAATTGCTTTTTTGACAATATCTTCCTCACTTTCAACCAAACTGACTGTCCTATGGGAGCAAAATATTTATAATTATAGAAGGTAAACAAGCCAGATAGTATGTTAAGTGCGTATAGCGAAACAACTAGCACGTGTGTGGATTTGCTTTTGCTAGTTGTCTTGCTAGATTGAACCTTGTAGGTTTATCTGCAAGGTTTTTGGAGGTTATTTGTAATGGTTGAGTTATCTGGTTCTAAGGCTCTGATGCATGCTCTAGAGAAAGAAGGAGTGGATATCGTATTCGGTATGCCTGGTGGAGCAAACCTTCCAATGTATGACGAGCTGACAAGGAGTAAAATAAGACATGTACTTGTTAGACATGAGCAATCAGCTGCACACATGGCCGATGGCTATGGAAGGATAAAGAGAAGGCCTGGTGTATGTTTTGCAACATCTGGTCCAGGAGCAACTAACCTTGTAACAGGTATTGGCACTGCTTACATGGATTCTGGTCCGCTAGTGGCGGTGACTGGTCAGGTGCCAAGAGCAATGATTGGTAAGGACGCATTTCAAGAATGTGATATCATGGGTATTTGTGCCTCTATAACGAAGTACTGCTTTCAGCCCAGGTCTGCAGCAGAAGTTCCAGAGATGGTTAAGAAAGGTTTCTACATCGCTGGGAGTGGAAGACCTGGCCCTGTTCTGATCGATATTCCAAAAGATGTGCAACAAGAAGTAACTGAGGTCACATTTCCAGAAGTAATCAAGATCAGAGGCTACTCACCACATGTAGACCCTGATATAGAAGAGGTTGGAAAAGCTGTAGAATTACTACTGAGTGCAGAACGACCAATGATAATGGCCGGAGGCGGTGTACATATATCTGGAGCGTTTCATGAATTGCAGGCACTAGCAGAACTTCTGATGATACCTGTTGTTACAACATTCAAAGGGAAGGGTGCATTCCCTGAAAATCATCCTCTAGCCCTAGGACCTATTGGAATGCATGGTCATGCAGAAGCCAACAAGTTGATACTTGAGGCAGATGTTTTACTTGCAATAGGAGCTAGATTCTCTGACAGGTCCGTAGGAAAGTTCGATGAGTTTGGTCAGAGAATGAAGATAATACATATTGACATAGATCCTGCAGAGATTGGAAAGAACAAATTGGCAGATGTTCCTGTTGTTGGCGATGTTAAAGCTTCACTTCGCGCCCTTGTAAAGATGCTGTCAAAACGTATAGCCAAGAAAGAAGGTAAAAGTACCTGGCTAAAACATATCAATGAAGTTAGAGACACTATGCAGAGTGCTATAAAGGATCATCCAAGGGATATCACCGCTAGGAAATCGCTCAAGAAGTTGAGGGAACTTTTACCACCAGAGTCAATTGTTACTACGGAAGTTGGTCAGTGCCAAATGTGGACTTCACTTTTCTTTGACATCATGCAGCCAGGCACATTTTTCAGCTCAACTGGTTTAGGTACCATGGGTTTTGGCTTTCCTGCTTCAATAGGAGCTAAGGCAGCAAAGCCTGATGTTCATGTTGTTGATATTGCCGGTGATGGGAGTTTCAATATGACAGAGAACTCACTTGCGGTCTCTGTTCTTGATAACTTACCCGTAATAGTTTTCTTGATGAATAACCTTTCACTAGGTATGGTAGCACAATGGCAGAGACTCTTCTATGAAAGGCGTTACAGTGGAATTGATCTGAAAGGTGGACCAGATTTTGTTAAGGTTGCTGAAGCTTATGGGGCGCAGGGAATAAGAGCTCAGACGATGGATGAACTTGATAAAGCAGTACGTGTAGCGTTGAAGAGTGATGTTGCAACCGTGATAGACATTTCAATAGATCCTGAAGAGGATGTGTTTCCGTTTGTAGCCCCCGGCACCGGACTGAAGGATATGATCACTGCAGCCTAGGTGGGAATGATGGTATGGAATATAATTTCCGCTTTGGTTGAGAACAAGCCCGGTGTTCTCTTCAGAGTCTCGAACATGTTTAGAGCGAGAAGTTTCAACATTGAAAGTTTGTCAGTGGGTCCTACAGAGCAACCAGATCTTTCAAGAATAACGGTAACGATAGACAGTGATGAGCATATAACTGAACAGATGGTGAAGCAACTGCGCAAGTTAATTGATGTTGTCGATGTCACACGCTTAGCTGTAGATAATACAGTCTATAGGGAGCTTGCATTATTGAAGTTGAAGGCAGTAGATCCTAATTCAAGAATGGAGATAATTAATCTTGCAAATGTTTTCAGGGGGAAGGTTGTTGATGTTAGTAAAGGCTCTATAATGGTCGAGATTACAGGCACACCCGATAAGATAGATGCTTTCAGAACTTTAGTGGAACACTATGGCGTAATACAGCTTGCAAGGACAGGAGTTTCAGCGCTACCACGAGGTGCAGCAGATGAGTGAAGAATACATTAGAATCTATGACACCACACTTAGAGATGGAGAGCAAACACCTGGAGTTACATTAACACCCCAGAATAAAGTAAAGATTGCGATTCAACTCGACAAGCTAGGTGTTGATGTAATTGAAGCTGGATTTCCTATTGTATCAGAAGGTGAGATGGATGCAGTTAAGGAAATTGCAAGGCAGAACCTTTCATGCGAGATTTCTGGCCTTGCTAGGGCAGAAAAGAAGGATATCGATGCAGTAATGAAATGCGATCTCAAATATGTTCACACCTTCATAGCAACGAGCGACATACACCTGAAGTACAAATTGAAGAGGACAAGGGAGGAAGCACTTCAAAAGGCAATAGAGGCTGTGGAGTACGCAAAATCACAAGGTCTTGTTTGCGAATTTTCTGCTGAAGATGCAACCAGAACCGATAGAGAGTTTCTGAAGCAGGTGTATAAGGCAGTGAGTGATGCTGGAACAGACAGAATAGATGTTCCAGACACAGTTGGATATTCTAATCCACAGTATATCGATACTCTAATAAAAGATCTGAAGAGTGTTGTTAACATTCCAATAAGCATACATTGTCATGATGACTTTGGCCTCGCAGTTTCCAATTCTATAGCTGCAATTGAAGCTGGAGCTTCATGTGCGCACGTAACTATAAATGGTCTTGGGGAGAGAGCTGGCAATGCTTCACTTGAAGAGTTCGTTATGGCATTACACTGTCTTTATGGAAAGAAAACAAGGATAAAGACTGAATTACTCTATGAAACCTCTAGGATTGTATCAAGTCTGACTGGAATAGTTGTCCAGCCCAACAAAGCAATCATTGGTGAGAATGCATTCGGTCATGAATCTGGGATTCATACACATGGCGTACTTTCGAATCCATTAACTTACGAACCTATCAATCCCGAGATGGTGGGGAGGAAGAGATGGCTCGAGGCTGGGAAACATGCAGGAATACATGGCGTCTCAGCAATGCTGGAAGAGTATGGTCTTACACCTTCACAAGAGCAATTGAAGGAGATTGTTTCAAAGGTCAAAGATCTGGGAGACAAAGGCAAGAATATCACGGATGCCGACCTTCTTGCTATAGCATCGCAAGTAATGCGTCAAGAAGGACTGGAGCAAAGAATAAGATTAAGTGATTTTGTTGTAACAACTGGTATGAATGTTGTTCCAACAGCATCAGTAAGGTTGCTAATTGAAGAGAAAGAATTTGTTGGTGCAGAAACAGGTTTGGGTCCGGTTGATGCTGCGCTGAAAGCAATACAGAAAATCACCGATGAGCTTGCGAATATAAAACTAAGAGAATTTAGGTTAGAATCGATAACTGGTGGTTCAGATGCGCTCGCAGAAGTTAGTGTAAAGGTAGAGGATAAGGATGGTCATGTAGCATCTGCAAGAGCTGCTGGGGAGGATATTGTAATTGCAAGCGTGCAAGCTATGATCAACGGATTGAACAGGATAATGCACAAACGCACTGTGAATAAAGATAAAGAACTAAGGAAGTACACGGTTTAACTAGCATGTATAGACTAACGCTTATTTCTGGAGATGGCATAGGGCCAGAAATATCAAAAGCATCAAGATCTGTTCTGCAGTTAATTCACGATAGGTTAGATGTGAAGTTTGAGATAACAGACGTGGAGGCAGGGGATTCTGTTGTAAGGAATGGTGGAAAAGCTCTTCCAGATCACAGTTTTCAGGCAATAAAGAACTCTGATGCATGCATAAAAGCTCCTATAGGCGAAAGTGCAGCTGATGTTATAGTGTATCTGAGAAGAACATTTGATCTTTATGCAAATATCAGACCTGCAAAGAACTATCCGAACATAAAGGGATTAAAGGAGAATATCGATATGGTAATAGTTAGAGAGAACACTGAAGATGTTTATGCTGGGTTAGAATATGATTTCAAAGACGCTAGCATAGCTATAAGATTGATAACAAAGAAAGCCTCAAGTAGGATTGCAGAACATGCATTTAAACTAGCAAGATTCAGAAATAAAAAGAAAATTGTAACAGCGGTTCACAAGGCCAATCTGCTTAGAAAGACAGACGGCCTATTTTCAACTGCATGCAGAGAAGTATCAAAAAAATATGCTGATATAAACTTCAGCGAAATGTACGTAGATGCCTGTGCAATGAATATGATTAGAAATCCTGAAAATTTTGATGTGATAGTAACCACAAATCTCTTTGGAGATATTTTATCAGATGAAGCTGCACAGGTAGTAGGGAGCTTGGGCATAGCACCTGCAGCAAATATCGGCGATAGCTTTGCTATATTTGAACCAGTACACGGTTCCGCTCCTGATATTGCAGGCAAGGGTATGGCAAATCCGTTGTCTATGGTCTTATCTGTAAGAATGATGCTTGATTGGTTAGCCATGGAGAATAATGATAGTAAATGTGTTGCTGCAGCTCAAAAAGTAGAAGATGCTGTAATGAAAGTGTTAGCAAAGGGAATAAAGACACCAGACATCGGTGGTAAAAACAAAACCGATGATGTAACAAATGCTGTAATATTAGAATTAAGATCTTACTAGAGGTCGCTTCTGTCACAATAGGAAGTTTATTCCTAGCAATCCTTATGCCACAGATCTGAGACCTGTATCACCAAGGTATACAGTAAAAGTGATTTAACTTTACCTACTAGGGCTTCAATCTCTCAGTATCTCTAGGATACAGCACCACTTCCCTGATGTTACTTGCATTACATATAACCATCATCAGTCTATCAAGCCCAATACCCCAACCAGAGTGTGGAGGCATACCCCATTGAAAGACCTCGATATGATCCTTGAAATCATCTGGGTTCAGACCCTGCTCGAGGAGTCTTCCCTTCAATTTATTTACGTCATGTTGTCTTCTACCTCCATACGCTAGTTCCAAATACCCATATTGTAGATCGAAGGAGCATGATAGTTCAGGATTACCCTCTTTTTCATGTATATAG
>JBHICO010000032.1:0-12795 GCA_046759645.1 Nitrososphaerales archaeon | reverse complement strand
AAGGAACATTCTACAGTTAGAGGTATTGCTGGATCTGGTGCTACTGTTGTTAAACCAATACGAAGCTAACAAAATTGAATAGCATGGGCGAGGAGGGATTCGAACCCTCGACCTTCGCTGTGTGAGAGCGATGTCCAAGACCAGGCTAGACGACTCGCCCAACTAACCAATTCTATAATATATCTTTCCCGTCTCTTAGAAAATAAAGGATTACTTCTTAACACCCAGCGTTCTGTTCTGAAGTCTAAGATGATCTCTACGGCATTTTCTGCATCTTGTGGCATCGACGGGGTTCTTTGCCCCACACTTGAAGCAGATCTTGAAAAATAGCCTACGTTGCTGTGCTATCTGTTTCTTGAATGCGTCCGTTATTGGCACGCATCTGCATTGGTTGGATGGTGATTTTTACCTTTCTATTGTCAACTTATTGATTTTCGTTTCAACTTCTGAGCTAAAAGTACTGGCACTTCGGCTGGACTCTTGGCTACCGGCACACTAGCCTTAGCAAACATCTCAACCTTTGATTCTGCTGAACCAAAATTACCATAAATTATAGCGCCTGCATGACCCATTCTTTTCTCCTTTGGCGCAGATCTACCTGCGATGTATGCAACAACTGGCTTGCTAAAACCTGCAGATATTATATACTCAGCAAGTTGCTCCTCTGCATCCCCACCAATCTCACCTACTACAACAACTGAACTCACATCTGTTCTATTGCTGACCATGTCAAAACACTCTATCAAAGTGGTGCAGTTAATTGGATCTCCGCCTATGCCTAGAGATATCTTCTGACCGAAGCCAGATGTGCTAAGAATGTGTGAAACTTCATACATCAGTGTTCCACTTCTAGAGAATACTGCTACATTCCCTTGTTGGAAAGGCTGAGCTGGCATTATTCCTAGTTTAATCACGTTAGGAACTATTATCCCAGGCGTGTTCGGGCCTATTATCGTTGCTCCATTTGCCTTCGCAATTTCCACGCACTTCAAACTATCCCTAATTGGAACATGTTCTGGGATTGCTGCCAGCAAGGAAATCCCATTGCTCAGTGCCTCCTTAGCTGCGTCTAAGAAGAATGGAGCGGGAACGAACATTACAGATATCTTCGCACCTGTGTTCTTAAGAGCTTCAGCTACAGTATCGTAAACAGGTACACCGTCAAACTGCTGACCTCCTTTGCCTGGTGTAACACCAGCAGCCACATTGCTACCATATTCCATCATTAACTTTGTATGGAATGTTCCGAATTTACCAGTTATTCCCTGCACAATGATTGGTTTCTTTTTGTAATCTCTGTCACCTTCCTCACCCTGAAGAATATCGAAAATGTCAACCATTTTCTTTCACGCTTTTCACAACAGAAACTATTGCCTCCTCTACAGATCCGAACATCTTTGCGGTGCTACCGTTGAGTATCTCTTTTGCCTTATCAGACTCTGCACCAGAGATTCTTGCGAAGACTGGTACATGAATAATATCACTGTTGTACGCATCTATTATTGCCTGCGCTACTACGCTAGTTCTAACTATACCGCCGAATAAGTTAACCAGAATTGATTCTACTTTCGAAATTCTGCTTATGAGTCTAAGAGCTGTTAGTACACTTTCAGTTGTAGCCCTGCCTCCAACGTCTAAAAAACATGCAGGTTTGCCTCCATGATCGCTCAACATGTCCAGCGTTGACATAACTAATCCCGCACCATTACCAATTACAGCTATGTTGCCATCAAGTTCTACTAATGAAAATCCATTTTTCTTGGCCTCAGCTTCCAGCGTTGATTTATCCTCATATTTGTTGAGCTCTTCGTGTCTGAACATAGCATTGTCATCAACTATTACCTTTGCATCTAGGGCCAGCAGAGTCCCATCATTCCTTATTGCAATAGGATTGATTTCTGCCAATTCAGCTTCCTTCTTAAGTACCAAATTATTGAGTTTAGCTGCAAATTCAATAAAGCTCTTCGCACTAACACCACTTAGTGAAAGTTTTGATGCCACATGTTCAAAATCCTTTTCTTTTGGCCCCTCAATACCTACGTCAAGAATTACTTTGTTACCAACATTTTCTATTTCAACCCCACCTTCAGCTGACGCTATTACAGAGTAGCATCTCTTGCTCCTGTTCAAGTAGATTGATAGGTAAAGTTCATTCGTATGCTCAACAAACTGTTCTATAAGTACTGTTTTTACTTTCTCGCCATGAACGGTTTTGCTCATTAGATCATCGAATAAGGTTTTCAATTCCTCAGGTTTCTTGCATATTTTGATTACGCCAGCTTTACCCCGTCCACCAACCTTCAGTTGGGCTTTCAAAACCAAGGGAAATCCAAGTTCTTCACCGGCTTTCTTTACCCGTTCAATATTATTTGCAACGAGGCTTTTTGGTACAGGTATACCATATTCGCTGAATAATGATTTAGCTTCATACTCAAGCAAACGCATGACTGCTACCAAAAACTAATCCTATATAATCTAATCTTTAATCTCTTCTTCCAGATTATCAAATGTTTTTAGAAAAATCTCCCTACTTCTCCTCATTATCCATTCAGGAAATTCATTTATGGAAAAGACAAACTGTTGCTGAAAGTTTGGGGGTATGAATCCTCCATGGGTGATCACCTGCACTATCACATAACGACTTGTAACGGTTGCAACTTCTTCTTCCATGGCATGTTCAGTTTCTTCTATCGAATGCCTGTAGAGAATAAAAGGTCTATCTTTCTTGGCTGCAATAACACTCGCTCTATGTAGCATATCTTTGAATCTCGTTATGAGCCATTCATCCAGTGTCACCTGTTTCTTCATAGGGCACTACTCTTTTCTAATTATATAACGGCAAGATGGCAAATAATCTTTACCACTATTCCACGGACACACTGATTGGCTTACCATCTATCTCGTCACTTGCCCACATTATACCTTTTTTAGTTTCTCGCATGAGCTCAACTTTCTTTACGCGAACTAGATAGGCTAGCTCACCTTTCATTCCTTCCATGAGCTCTAGCACCTCATCATCGAGATTGGCCACGTATGCGGTCTCAAGAACATCCGTAGGGTTGTAACCTCTTCTCTTCCTCAAGGACTGCAATCTCCTCGCAAGATCCCTAACCATACCCTTTGCTGTGAGTTCCCTGTCACGGACAGTAGATATAAGAACATGGATATTTTCGTATCCTGCCATTGAGAAGCCATCACTAGTTTCATATCCTATTTCAACATCATCATTGGTTATGGTTACTTTCTTACCAGCATACTTCAGATCAAACTCTCCTCTGTCTTGCAGTGCCAGTAAAAATTGTACTTGATCTATTTTGGCAAATTCTTTCTGCACAATACCAATGTCTGCTTTTACTTTTGGCGCAACAGTCGAACGTTTTAGTGCTATCTTCGGTTTCACAGGTAAACCATTAGAAATCATCGAAAGTATAGTTGCACCTGTCCCTTCTTGTGTCAAACCAATAAGTTTGAAATCACTTACGTTCAGTTGCGCCTTTAGAAGCTGTCCCAAGGAATTCAACGCTTCAATGTAATCCTTGTTTACGCATATGTATGCGGTTTTTAATGGCCACCGACGCTTCAGCTGTGCCTTCATCCTTGCAGCACTGGCAACAGAAATAACTTCCCTAAGAGTATCGAAAGCATACTCAAGATCTTTGTTAACAAATGTTTCTTTCCTGATCGGCCATTCTTCCAAGAGGATACTTTTCTTTCTACCAAAGCACGATAGGTAAAGATAATCTGTAATGAAGGGGGTTATCGGGTGCAAGAGTATATCCAAGCTCCTTAGAACCTCTTCAAGTGTGGCATAGATCGCAAGTCTTCTGTTTAGATTCTCTTTTCTGTCATCCCATATCTCATTTCTAGTCAATGGTACGTAATTTTGGCTCAAATCATTTATTACGAACTCCTCAATCGCTCTAGCCGCCTCATGATACTTACATTTCTCATACCCATCGGTAACCGTCTCAAGCAGTTTCTGCAATTTAGAGAGTAACCATCTTTCGGGCTTCAGCATCAGTTCATTTGATAATGCCCATTCTACACTATTCTTGCTGGCATCGAATCTGTCGTAACTGCTGTTCTGCTTAAAATAAATATGCAGATAATAGATAGTGCTTAAAACTTGGTAAGGCCTTTTCTTCATTTCGTCTATGCCAAAGTTTAACGCATCAATGGGGTTAGCCTTCCACATACAGTAGAAACGTATTAGATCTGCGGAATTAGTACTAAGTAACCTAATCCCATCAATTACGTTTCCCAGACTCTTGCTCATCTTGTTGCCGTTTTTATCCATAACATGACCTTGAAAGAGAAATGAGCGGAACGGTGCTTTAGAATCCTCATTGAGTATGACGTTTTCGATAAGCAATGTATAGGCCCATCCTCTTGTCTGATCTATTCCTTCTGTTAGAAAGGGAACTGGTATGAACTCCTCATATTCGCCATCAGTTAATGAAGAATAGGGAGCGGCGCCACTATTATGCCATGTATCCAGCACAAATGGTTCCCGAAAGGAATCTGAACCACACTTAGCGCATTTTATTACAATGCTATCTATCCACGGCCTATGAAGTTCAAAGTTTTCACCATCTGGCAATTTCTTTGCATTTGCGATGATCTCTCTTCTGCTGAATAATGCAGTTTTGTACTCGCAATTAGAACATACCCAGATGGGTAACGGTGCTCCCCATACACGCTCCCTTGAAACACACCACGGAACCTTTTCCTTTATTATGCCCAAGAACCTGTTTTTTGGTTCCCCATAAAAGTACTCAACGTTTTCAGCTGCTTTTACCGCTAGATCGCCCAGTTTCTCTATCATATTGAAATATTCACGCCTAGCTAACCAAACTAACTTATGATGAGAACGCCAGCATGTAGGATACTCGTGTTTTATCCTACCTATTTTTACTACAGCATTCTTTTCTTTCAGATGTTCTACCACCTTCAGATCCGCATCACGAACGAAGATGTTCTTGAATACACCTGCTTCTTCAGTAAATCTTACCTGGTCATCTATTGGGTTGAATATTGGTATCTTTCTAGCATTTGCGATCTTAAAGTCATCTGCACCATTTGCTGGTGCAAGATGCACTAGACCACTGCCAGTTTCAATGTCAACAAAGTCTTCTGCAACCACAATATGGATTTTATCAGCAAGCTTCTTTAGACCAGGAATCTGGTCTAGCAGAGGATGAATATACTTCTTGCCTTCAAGATCACTTCCCTTGATTTTCTTTATTATGGAATATTCCCTTATCTTCAATTCCTCTATTAACTGCTCAAGTCTGATCTGAGCAACTATCCATTTTTCATTGTTAACGTTAATGTAAAGATATTCTGCCTCAGGGTTAACACCAACCAACTCGTCAGTAACAACTGTGAACGGCATAGTTGTCCATACTATAAGAAATACATCCTCGTCAATGAGTTTAACCCTGTAGTACAATGACGGGTCTTCAACAGTTTCGTAACCTTCCCTTACCTCCGCATGGCTTAGAGAGGTCTGGCAACTTGGACAATATGCAACTACCTGGAAGCCCTCTACAAGTATGCCTTGTTTCCAAGCTTTCTCCAAATACTTCCATTCACGTTCTATGTATTCATCATGGTATGTCCAGTAGGCATTTTCATAATCAAAGGACATTCCAAGCAATGCGTCTGCCCTAAGCCATTCTTCGTTATATTTCTGCACAAGCTTCTTGCACCGTTCTACAAGTATCTCTATACCCACTTTCTTCAGGTTTTCAGCTTTGCTACCTGATAGTCCTAATTCCTTTTCAGCCTGCAGCTCAACGGGCAGTCCCTGCGTGTCCCACCCTGCACGGAAGATGACGTTAAACTTGCGTAGGGTTGAAAGCCTGTACCAAAGGTCCTTTATGATCCTTCCTCTGAGATGGCCCACGTGTGGCTCTCCGTTCATCGTTGGTGGTCCTTCTACGAATCCTATCTTCTTTCTATCATTTAGTTCGCTACTTAACAAACTTCGCAAATCAATCTTCTTCCAGTATTCCCTTGCCTGGTCTTCTATTGATTTGATATCAAACTTTTCCTGAAGCTCCATTCTTGAAATTCCAATATATGGAAGTTATATTAATTGTGTTAGTCTTTAGCTATCGCACTTACACAACATAAAGCGCATCATTATCCCATTCCACCTATCATACCCGGCAACCTTGGTGCTGTTCTATACTCTTTTGTTATTCGAATACCGTTATCGGCAGTTACGGTGACATGATCCAGCTGTCTATCTCCTCTTGGTGAAGCTATCCACTTCTCCCCTGCAGGAAGGTTTGGTAGCGTTTCCTTATAATCACCAAAATCAACCACAATGTTCGTAAGAGTCGAACGCCCTGTATTTGTAAGAATGACTCGACCAAATCCCATAAGATCTGCTTGATCTTTAAATGCATCCACATCCAAGGCATACTCTTCGGTGGAGTACTGCATAAGAGATAATAACATTACTACTAGGGCAAGGCCACCAGCAATCCCACCGATGAGATATAATTGCATAAATATAGAACCTAGAAACACTGATTTAACAATTGTGCCAGAAAGCTTTGTATAATTACCTGTAATCTGAATAAGCTATAGAATCTTTGCTGCTCTTGCAGCAATTTGTTCTGCTACTTGGGTTGTAGTAGCACTACCTCCAAGATCGTAAGTAACGTACTTTCCTTCATTTATCACTTGTTCTGTAGCATCAAAAATAGCCTTTCCTATATCCGTCTCACCAAGATACTCCAGCATCCAGGCACCAGAAAGTATGGTTGCGACAGGATTTACTTTGTTCAATCCTTTGTACTTTGGTGCACTACCATGAGCAGGTTCGAACATTGCATATGTATCTCCTATGTTACCCGAGTATACATTACCTATGGAGCCCAAATGACCAGATGCCGTCTCCGAAACGATGTCCATGAATAAGTTAGTGCTTACAAGTATGCACCTGTTGAATCGTTCAGGATTTTTTACGAGTTGTTGGCACATATTATCTATAAAGTATTCCTCTAGCTCTATATCACTATGCCCTGATCGCGCCTTGGTTACAGCTTCCATGAATATCCCGTCTGTCTCCTTCAAAATATTTCGTTTCGTAATAGAGATGACTTTCTTGAAACCTCTCTGCTTGGCAAATTCGAACGCCTTACGTGCTACTTTATCGCATCTGTCTCTAGTTGTCTTTCTAATTGCAATGGCAGAATTGTCCCCAATTTTGAATTCTATGCCAGCGTACAGTCCTTCGGTGGCCTCCCTAACACAAACAAAATCTAGTTTCGAACCGAGCTTGCCATAGGACTTGATAGGTCTGATATTTGCATATAGTAAAAACCTCTGCCTTATGCTAACTGCGACACTTCGGGGAGCAGTGGGAAGCGGAACTGTGGTGGTTGGTCCCTTGAAACAAGCATCGCATTCTTCTAGCAGGTTCCATGTTTCTTGTGGTATGTAGGAATCACCTCCATATTTCTCCCACCATTCGGAACCTGCATCACATCTTATCAGTTCAACTTGAGTGTTGCATGCTTTCAATACCTTGAGCATTGCATCAACAAGTTCAGGACCAGTACCGTCGCCTTTGATAACAGCAGCTTTTTTGCCCAAACCGATCGTTCCCCGATCAGAGGATATTTAAAGTTATAATAACTAGATTAATCAAAATGATCTTGTGCTTATAGTCCGCCTCTTATTTGACAGATAATCCGTAATAAGTAATCTATCAATGTTAGCAGGGTTAATGTAGTACGATCTTCCCTTCACATGCTTCTCCATATCATTGACGTAGCTAAGTAGGGCGTCTTCCTCGCTAACCATTAAAGTATCTATCTCTATTCCTGCGCTCCTGCACTTTTTAGCTTCATTGATGGTCCTCATTCCTATGTAAGGATCAACCTGCCTGTAACGGTAGCATAGATACACCTGTTCACCACTGCTCATATCCAGATTGACATCCTGGCTTTTCTTTAATGAATCAAGGGTATCATTGTCAGGTTTGTAGAAGTGAGAATAAGGTCTTGCAGAAAGTATCTTATCCTTTTCATAATCATTATCAACGAAACATGCACTGGGATGCCCATCAGTTATCAAAACAATTCTCTTGTTAAGTGCGCCGTCTCTTTGCAGTATCTTACTTGCCAACCTGAATGCCGCTTGGTAGTTAGTGTAGTGTAAAAAGTCATGACCAGGTTCAAAAGTCTTCAAATAGGGTATATCTTGTGGCAATACCTTCGACGCAAGTGCACCAAAACCAACAACATAGATTGTATCAGTAGGAAAGAACTTTCTATTCAACACATATAAGCTCCACAGAGCACGTTTTGCAGCTTCAATCCTACTGATATCACCTAGTGTGGAGGAATAACGCATCGTTGAACTCAGATCCATGCAGTATGTGATGGCAACCCTAACTTCTTGCATCGTCTCATACTCTTCAAAATCGTCAACATCTATATTCAACGGAAAATGAATTTCATTAGAATTTTTCACTATCCTTTCTACGGTATTAAGTAATGATTTTGGGACATTGAGCAAACGCATATCATCACCTGTTTCATACTTCTTGCTAGTATCCAATACAGTAGTGCCAGAACCCAACTTTACAGTCTCATGCAAGCCGAGATCACCACTCTTCAACGCTTTCATTACATCGGTAAGAATCCTGGATCCGATGCTCATGAAACCCTGATTACTTAGCCATTTTTCTCCTTCCTTAAGATAACCTTTTCGCGTGAGATATTTCACGATGACTGCTCCGTCGCCTTTGATTCCCCCTTGCTCACCAGGAGTAGTCTCTTCTGATAATTGGTTAGCATTGATGCCTTCGTTTGCGAGCATCTCCTGCAACGTCTTCTCCAAGTCCTGCATCGACGGGGTGTTTTCCCTCAGTGCTTCCCTTCCCATAGCAAACAACAGTTTGTTCAGAATATCTCTAGACAGCTCTTTCGGCTTCTCCTGCTTGTCCACGCTGTGGTAATATACAAATTTCTTGTAACTAGGTTCCGACATAGCCTTTTTCTTCCTTATCTACTACTGCAGGTTTGAGCCAGCGAAGTCCCTCCAAAACAATTTCAGTCACAGATGCTGTGAATTCTCCGTTCAAATTATCTAGTGATATAACATTACTTTGAATTTTATATTTTTTGAGAATTTCGGCGAATGCCTGTTGATCCTTCTTGATTATCTCTATGACTCTATCTACCAAATGCCTTAGCGTTGGGAATTTAGTAAGCTGGCTTGCATAATCTAATTGATCCGTTTTGTCTCCCAGTAAATTCTGTGTCACCTCGAATATCTTATTATTGATAAATTCTTGCTTTAATTTTGTAAGTTCATCTTGGTTAACATCTGCCATGTATTCAAGTGCTGTTTGCTTTAGTGATTCTTCGATCAATGCGCTAATTATATTCGCTCTATTTTCTCTCGTATCTTCCACTTCTGATAATTCAAACTTCGCTGCTTGCTGAATCGAATATATATCACAGGGTCTCGGAACTGTCGATACGTCGTGGTATAGGGTTCTAGTTCGCACTACTTCGCCCATTAATAACTCTAAACTATGGATGCTCATTCTTACACTCACACCTTTTTCTTTGTTAACATCGGGATGCTCTCTTGCCATGTGAACCATTCTAGCCAACGTTTTCAACATGAAAATTGGGAGAAGAGGTTTATGATCATTAACTTTTGCCTCTTGTACCATTATGATCATCTCTTGTTCAATAGTAGTTGGATAATGCGTGTCTATGTGACTCTTCAATCTATCAAACAATGGCTCAATTATCTTGCCAGAATGAGTGTAATCTATCGGGTTTGCAGTTGCAATTATCCTTGATAGTGGTTTGAAAATAACTGGATAGGCACCCGTTGTAAATTTGCCCTCCTGCAAAACACTAAGCAGGGCTACTTGCTTCCTTGGATCAAGTACGGGAAGCTCATCGATGCAAAGTATACCATGCCTTGCCTGTAACAACTGGCCAGGTGAGTATGACTCTAGATTATAAATCTCCACTCCTTTCTTAGCAATTTTTATTGCGTCAATCTGTCCTACCAAATCCTTTACGGAAATGTCTGGTGTTGCTAGAACGTATTTGTATCGTTGCGCTCCGTCAACCCATTCAATTTTAGTGTCAAGTTTGTTGTTCCTAATAATATCTTCACATTCCTTGGAAACATAGAATTCTGGTGATGTCCTTGCGATCTCCTGACCTGTAAGCATAGATACGAGCTCCTTCTCTGGAATGGTCGTGGGAATGTCATGGGTAATTGTTCCGTGAACCGCAGGTATTGGTGAGAGTAAATTCTTTGAAATGATCTCCGCAAGTCGGGTCTTCGCCTGTCCGATCTCTCCGATGTAGATGATGTCATGATCTGCGAGAATCGCTCTGTCAGTAGCAGGGATTACGTCGTCATCAAAGCCTACTATCCCAGGATAGGGGTCTTCATCACGTTTCCTCTTCGCAATAAGATTACCCCGTAGCTGTTCACCTACATCAACTTCTTTATAATTGATCTCTAGCAATTGCGCAAGGGTGTTTATCTGTTTATAGTCTTCGGGGACACCAGGTTTTATTTGAGTGTATTTAGCTGGCGTAGTATAAGATCTATGCACAATTTCACTTATACCATTATCTCTACTCATTATAACAAATAATCTTATGTTCGGTATAGATTTAAATCTTATTAATGTTATTGGAGTTGATTAACACTACTTATTTCAAGCAATTGATAAGAGCGAGTAGGCATTAGCTGAGTTAACTTCCTAACATTAAAACATTTACCATTTTATATGCAGCATGGTTTTTATTGTGGTATTTGTCAGAACCAACGGCAATGTCCGCAACAGAGTATAGATATATAGTTAGAATTGCTGGCAAGGATGTTGACGGCAGCAAGAAGCTAGTAGTAGCTTTGAGCGAAATAAAGGGTATAGGTTTTAACTTTGCACAAGTTTTGCTTAACACACTACAGATCGATCCTGATATGAGAGTTGGGTTTTTAACCGAAAGTGAGGTCAGTGTAATAGAAAATGGAATAAAGAAGCCTGAAAAGGTTGGTATGCCAGAATGGTTCTTGAACAGACGAAAAGATCCGGAAACTGGTAAGACAACTCATCTTATAACTTCCGACTGGGATATTACCGTTCACAACGATATAGAACGTGAAAAGAACGTTATGAGTTGGAGGGGATTCAGGCATATGATGGGTTTGAAGGTCAGGGGCCAAAGAACTAGAACCACTGGTAGGAAGGGTGGCGCGGTTGGGGTTAAGAAGGTTGGAAGACTGATACCTGGAGCTGCACCTGGGGAAGCTGCAGAACCTTCTGCTGGTGCTGCTACAGCAGTAACTCCTGGTAAAGAAACGGGACAAGCGAAAGGGCCTGCTGTTCCAGCTGAGGGTGCCAAACAGGGAACTGCTCCTTCAAAGGAGTCGCCAAAGGCAAAAGAAGAAGCCAAGCCAGCACAAGATAAGGGTGGCAAGTAATGGGTGATCCCAAACGACCGAAAAACCAGTTTAAGAAACCAAGGAGACCATGGACTTCTGATCAGCTTGTTGCAGAATTACAAATTGTAGGTACATATGGATTGAGGAATAAACGTGAACTTTGGAAGGCGCAAATAGAATTGTCAAGGATCAGAAAGCAGGCAAGAGCTCTGCTCGCTTTACCTCACGAAGTTAGACATGGTAAGGAAACTGAGTTGCTAAGATCATTAAACAGGACGGGATTGGTACAAGACGGTGCTACACTTGATGATGTGTTAAACCTTACACTTGAAACACTGCTTGGGAGAAGACTGCAGAGTCTCGTTATAAGGAAAGGATTTGCAAAGACCCCTTGGCAGGCAAGGCAAGCTGTGGTTCACGGCCATATCACAGTCAACAACAGAATAGTGACCATACCGAGTTATGTGGTTAGGCGCGACGAAGAGTCGGTGATTTCAATAAGAAGAAACAGCTCATACACTCCTCCATCGGTACAGGTGGCAACTGCAGAAACTGCTCCTGAAACTTTAGCTGAAACTCCTGGTGAAGGCTCAAAAGAAGCTTCTACTCCAGAATAAGCTTGATTTACAGCTTTGTTTCATTACCCGATGAGAGATTTTTATAATCGGCGAGTTATTTTTCCAGTATATGTGCTCAATCATAGCATATATGGGCAATAAAATAGCTGCTCCGATTCTTGTTAAAGGCCTTAAACGAATGGAGTATAGAGGTTATGATAGTGTAGGTTTAGCAACCCTTTCCAAGAGGCAAATTCTAGTCAAAAAAGGTGTAGGCAAGGTAGATGATGTGAACAGCGCACTTCATCTTGAAAAAATGAATGGTAGTACAGGTATTGGTCATACAAGATGGGCTACACACGGTGGTGTAACAGACAAGAATGCACATCCTCACCAGAGCTGTAAGAATAATGTCGCCATAGTGCATAATGGTATAATTGACAATTATCAGGAGCTAAAGAAATCTCTGATAGGGAAGGGTCACAAATTCAAGAGTGAAACTGACAGTGAAGTAATTGCTCATTTGTTAGGAGAATTTCTTAACAGGAAGAGTGATATCAAAAAAGCGATGAAGACTGTTGCCAGTAAGCTAAAAGGTGCATTTGCCTTCGTCGCTGTTTTAGATGACGGCACTCTTGCAGGCTCTAGATGCGATGAACCATTAATTGTAGGTGTCGCTAAAGATGATTATTACATCTCCAGTGATGTTTTAGGTTTTATCGAACATACAGACAAGGCAATATTTCTGGACAACCGGCAGATCGCAATTATAGACAACTCCGGACTCGCA
>JBHICO010000031.1:0-13548 GCA_046759645.1 Nitrososphaerales archaeon | reverse complement strand
TAAGTTTGAGGTGACCATAGGTATTTTGATGAAACTGTCAGCGGTCCTAGGCGTAACTCTAGGTATAGTACTTTTATTCTCAACGATGCCAAATCTATCATATGCAGATGACAATGTCAAAGTGTATGCCAAAGAGAAGCAAGGCATGATGCTGATACTTGTAAAAAATGCAAAGAATATCAATGTGCATCAACTGACGATAACACTGCTTGATGGCACCATAGATTCTGCTAGAAGTAACGGTTGGATGGTATTCAAGGACTCTACAAACCAGGTCACATTAACATCACCATATGGCATACCAGCCAAATCAAGAGAGGTCTTCTTTGTAAATACAAACGATCTCAATTCCATCATATCATGGGCTGTAATGGACAGAACTGGATTCATAGTAGCAATGGACAATGCAAGAGCAGTACTAAAACAGAACCTGAATAATCTAGCAGCTTCAGATAATAAAGTCATAAACGCAAAGGGTGTGACAATTACAACCGACAAGATCTTCTACAACAAAGGTGAAAAGATGTTTATATCTGGTTTTCTCGAACCCAATTCAAAGATAACTATAACGATCTACACACCTAATGGGCAAGAGTTAAAGATAGGAGAGCAGACTAATCAGAATGGAAACTTCGCAGCTTTACATGTGTTACATAATGCTTTGAGTGGTACCTATACCGTAAAGGCGAGCGAGCCGAAGGCATTTGCCGAGACAACCTTCAAGGTTATTTAGCAACTAAACTAACTTTTTCTTTAGCTTCTAACTCTCTCTTTATAGGCAGATAAGAATAAAAATAGTTCATATTCTAAATTAGATGTGTATAGGAAGCTTATGCGTTATAAGGCAATTTCGATAACACTTGCAGCTGTACTGCTAGGCACCTTCCTTCAAGTGCCAGAGGCATTTGCACTCTACGAATACGATTCTCTCAATAACGCGATCCGTGAGGATTTTTCCTTGCGAACAGATTCAGAACTACTGGACCTTTCTACAGCTGGTATATCCTATAACCCTGATGCAGTAAGAGTCATGATCAAAGGTCATGGGAAGATAGAGAGCATTAACGACCAGGTTTACGTGTCGCACCACCTGAATACGAAAGATGGTTACATAGCATTTGGGGCAACAACAACCCAGAACCTGCCGCTGCTGAAATCCCAAGGATTGGAAGTGATAAGGGATGTTAAACTTGAGTTCGATCAAGTAAAGGATGCATCACGTTTAGGACAAATTCTTGGATCGGATGCTGTAAGCAGAGATCTTGGCTTTACCGGCAAAGGTGTGAAGGTAGCTATAGTTGATACCGGCACAGACTTTTCCAACAAGGATCTCGTACATGCGGTTGCAAGGGATGTCAACGGAAAGCCCATAATGCTTGATGCTGATGGTCAGGGAATTGTAATAACAAAGGCGAAGTTCAAGGCAAACATAACTCCAAGGGGAAACCTGCTGAACAGCACTATGCCAGAGGATAAGAACCAGCCGAGCCAGGATCAGGCAGAGAAGGGAGATGACAATGGAGATGAGTTTGCTGGCAATGTTTACTTCACAGAAGAGGGCGTATTTCTTAACCTAAAAGGCAAGGGTAACGGAACAAAGTTCGATGTCTACAATTCTATTTACCCACTGATATCACCCCTGATACTCAACGCAACTTCTGACAAAAACTGGAAGATTGGCGAAAGCAATAGGGACTTTATACTATCAATCAGCGGAGAATATCATATGGGCTTCGTCTTGCAGGTGCAGTTCCACCTTGGCAGGGCTGGGCTGATCATAATACCGGTGCTTGTGGTGGATAGCGAGAAAGCAGGCGTATATGACACAATAATAGCTGACATGTCATCGTCATGGGCTGACTTTAACAGGTTCGAACTGAAGCAGAGCGATATTGAATTCGACTATTCATTTACTGATGAGAAGAGAATAAAGCTTGGCAACAAGAGCGAGTTTCTTACCTTCGATGATGACAAGGATGGCGAGGTTGATTTCACTGCTGGTTTGATTGGAGCGCATGTGCTGGATGTCTGGGGTGCGATGAAGGAAGAAGAGAAAGCAGAGATCGATGATTATCTTGGTGCGGTTAACGGAACCCTTTTGAAGCCGATGGACCCAGATGGAAACTACTTTGGTTTGCTATTCGACTTCCTTGGGCATGGGACTGGTAGTGCAGGCAGTGTTGCTTCACGCGGTCATGATCTCTATGATGTTTACAAAAACTCCACAGAGTATAGGTTGAAGGGTGTGGCACCAGATGCGAAGATAATCCCCGTCAAGGCACTATGGTACGGAGACGTAGTTTACGCATGGTTCTGGGCCTCAGGCTTTGAGCAGGACGAAGATGGAAATTGGAAGTACTCTGGAACGCATCGAGCAGATATTATAAACAACAGCTGGGGCGTTTCCACTTTCCCGGTTCTTGACTCGGGTCCTGGATATGATATCTTGAGCCTTCTTTCAAGTATGCTGAGCGTTCCCGGTGCTATCGACGATAACTTTCCTGGTGTATTGATGGTAAACAGCGCTGGTAATACAGGTTTTGGCTATGGCACATTGGGACCTCCTAGCAGCTCACCATTTGCTCTTACTGTTGGGGCAACAACAAATAACGTCTTTGTAGGTTATACTTTTACTGCTGAGGAGCCTCGCTTTGGAAACAGTACCAAGTACTTTGATGATATAGTTGGGTTCTCTAGCCGTGGACCCAGCATCTTTGGCGATGTTAAACCAGAAGTGATGAGCATCGGTGCCTATGGGTTCGTGCCATTGCCACCCAATACAAAGCATGCGGAAAATTCGACAGGTCCATATGGACTTTTTGGCGGTACCAGCATGGCAGCACCGCTTGCAGCAGGCGTTGCAGCCATTGTAACGGAAGCTCTGAAGAAGGAAGGCATGCCCGTAGATCCCTTCACTCTTAAATCGATACTGATGTCTACAGCCTACGATCTGGGAGGCGACCCTTTCACACAGGGATCTGGCAGGGCCGATGCTTCCACTGCTTCTGATTATGTAACAGGCAGGAATGGGAAGTTCATTGTTTATACTAACGATACCTACTCCAACATTGCCAGCTTACTGAACGAAGCTATCAGCAGCTACGAATTCAAAGGCCTTGGGAACCGTACCCTAGCGCCACAGGGTAACCAATCTATAGCAATTCCAGAAGGTAACTACACTCTATCAATCCCAGAACGAGATCTGCAGGATACAAAGTGGTATGCTGGGTTCATTAACAGTGGGGAGAGCGAAGAAACAACTTTCACGGTTGTGAATCGTTCAGACAAAGCATTCACAATTAATGTAGAACCTACGATGCTACAGCTGATAAAGCAGCAGAGCATCAATGGCACAACTGAGGTAAGGCAGAAGGATCCAGTATTAGATGGCGATACTACTGGGTATGCGCCCAACTATATTGACCTTAATAAAGAAGTGAAGATCCCTGAGGATACTGAAGTAATGGTGATCAAGGCATACTTCCCGTTCGAATCATTCCTTAATTCTACAGAACCGATCTACGCAAACTCCCTGAGGATAGCATCTCTCTACTTCTATGACTGGAACGACAAGAACAAGGATTCGGAAGTTTCCTACGACGAGTTAAGCATGGTGAACAGGGGCGGTTCTTGGGGGACGGTGCAAGAGGTCACCATACGCGATCCGCTGGAGAGGGTAAAGCACATTCCATTGATAGGCGTTTATCCAGTGCCGACCATCTACTCATACTGGAATGGTGACACTAATCAAAATAGCACAGCTATGAACTACACACTTTCTGTGGGATTCTATAAGAAGAGTTCTTGGGATCTCGTCTCTATTGATACCGAAACGCTTGATCTAGCTGGCCATAGCCAGCGTATATTCCAAGCAAGAGTCGATGTGCCAGAAGATGCAATGCCAGGCATTTATCAAGGGTACATAACTGTCAGGGGTGAAACTCACACGGCTAACATACCCGTATCATTTGCCGTTCCTGTTACTGTGACAACCAAGGACGTTCCTCTTGTGATCTCGGGTACGCCTAGGAATGATCTGCTTTATGATAATGCTTCGATAATGGGTGCATTTGATATGCTTTCAAGGTACAATGCTGGTGACTGGCGATTTTATCACTTGAACGTAACGGATCCTACAGTAAACGCAATTAATATGAAGGTCACTTGGAAAAACAACTGGACGAGCGTCAATGCGATGGTACTAAGCCCTAACGGGAAGATAGTTGCGTCTTCGGTTCCTGCTGGCGTATTCAAGGTCTTCTTAGGATGGGCAAGCAATGACTGGCTAGGAAGCACAGGATTTAGTGAGGGTGGGGGCTTCTATCCTGCTGCAAACCAAGGAACCAACTCTACAGTACTCTACGTTCCTGTTAACTCGACAGGCATATACTCCCTGATGTTGCACGCAACGCTATTTCATGGGAAGGAGCTCACAGAGCCGATCCTGATCGAAACAAAATCTACAACGTTGCTTCCTGATATAGAACCACCTATGATATCAATAGAATTTCCCGAGTATGTGAAAGGTACTATAGAGATCCCTGTTGATACGGTTGATGAGAACCTTGAAGATGTTACCTATTCTATAAATGGTTTAGAGCCAGTTAGCGTAGGCGAAAATGGGACTATAACATTGGATACTACAAAGATGGTCGAAGGTTTCCATAGATTGAATATAGTGGCTTCTGACACTGTAGGTCATAGAGTATTCAAAGAGATCTTCTTCGCCGTTGACAATACCGATCCAGAGTTGGAGCTCAGAAGCCCTACAGATGGGAGCGTTGTCTCCAGCAAGTTTGATGTAAGTCTGGAGGTCCTAGACACAACGCTCAAGGGATTCAGTGTCACCGTACCGAATGGAACAAGGATTGATAACAGCAAGAGCTTTACAGTTGATGCCAGTGACCTTGAAGATGGAGATTATCAGCTATCTGTGAAAGCTGAAGATGGTGCTGGCAATATCGCAGAGAAGACCGTAATGCTGAAGGTTGACAACACAACACCTATAGTTAGCATAAGCAGCCCAGCTGAAGGTGTAACTGTAGAAGGTGTAATGAATGTAAAGTACAGTGTTAAAGACGAGAACCTGAAGAGTGTGGTTCTTGCCATGGGGGGGAAATCTGTGGAGATCGGAGATTCTGGTTCTTATTCGCTTGACACATCCACGCTCTTTGACGGCGAGTATACGCTAGAGGTAGCAGCGGAGGATGAGGCCGGAAACATTGGTTCTGCCGCTATCAACGTAGCTACAATAAACTTTGGACCTACACTACTAAACGCGCAGATAACAGGGATTGTGATAGGTCTTGCAATGGGAGCTGGGATAACTGCTGCATTGTTAATCGGCAAGTATAGAAAGCGAGTCCCCGCGAAGATCGGTCTTGATGATTAAACGCTGAATGAGATAAGGTTTATAACTTTAATTTCAGCAAGCTTCCATGATCATTATGAGCCAGCAACCTTCTCATAAAGGTGGCAAGCTCTCAAGGCGGGATTTTCTTAAACTGTTGACCGCAGCTGGCACTGTATTGTCATTTACTCCTTTCATTGACTGGGGCAAGTTCATGCCAAACCCTGCCGGTGCAAGTGCAGAACGTGCTAAGGTTATACGACCAGATGGCACGCAAGCAAATGTCAAGACATTTGCGGTAAATTATTCGGAGCCGATTGTATACCCTCTTACGGGCGACAGAGTTTTAGACGAAGAAGCCTTTAGGCGCTGGCAGTTCATACGCTTGCCTCCAGAGTATGGAGGCGATAGAAACGATGTTTCAGCATTCCGGGCATACAGTATGGTTTGTCTGCATCTTTGGTGTCTATGGAAGTACTGGCCTGACGAAAAGAAGAAGCGTGGCGAATGCCCTTGCCATGGCACTCTCTATGATGCTAGAACAGGCAAGGCCATTGCTGGTCCAGCTGCGTTGCAAGCACCTCCATCAAACATATTACCAAAATTAGATCTGGAGGTTGATGATGATGGATTTTTATGGATATTACCAGCTCAATGGGATGTTAATGCAAATGGGATAGTTGGATATGGCCGCTTCGTTAAAAACTGAGAATGGCATAGTAAGGTTCTTCAAATGGCTCTGGGCCGGCCTAGAGCGAACTCTCTTTCTTGGGATGAAATTCACTTTCCCATCCAGGTTTGTAAGTCCATTGGGGTTCTTGGGTATGTTGACATTCATCACTTTCATCATTCTAGGAATAACTGGAGCGTTGCTGATGTTTTATTACGAACCCATTCTCGACCGGGCATGGGACAGTGTTGAAAGGATCAACGATGTCATACCTTATGGATTCCACTTGAGGAATATACATTACCACGCATCGAATGCAATGGTCTTCCTTGCTCTAGCACATATGTATTATCAATACTTTAGCGGTAGATACAAGATCAGGAACGAGGTGCTCTGGGTAACCGGTGTTCTCTTAGGAACAGTAACTATACTGGAGGCCTTTACAGGATATGATATTATTTACAATGAAAGAGCAGAACTTGCAATTAGCATAGCTGCCTCGTTAACCAACTCCATACCTGTCATGGGTCCTGATATACGCGAAGCAGTCTTTGGGGCTGGTTTTGCCGACTTTGTATTAAGGTTCTATGCATTGCACGTATTCATACTGCCAATAGTGATGCTTGGATTGATGGCTGTGCATTTCCCACGATTCCTAGTCTTTGACGTGCCTATGGTTATGGCGATATCGGGTGCCATCTTCATAACTGGAGGCGTATTTCCAGTTGAACTTGGTATAAAGTTCGAACCCTCGAGTCCACCGGGCGTGACAGTTCCGGAATGGTATCTTACAGGGTTATATGCATTTCTCAGAACCCAGTACGACAAGTTCGTTACCGGTGTGCTATGGCCTGGGCTCCTGATAGGTTCATTACTTTTGATACCGTTCATGGACAGGTATAAGAGGTTCTCCTGGAAGGACAGACCTCTTGTAACAGCTATAGGAATAACAAGTTTGGCACAGATAATTGTAACAACCTACTGGGGATTCTACATAGATCCGGATATAACAAAGTCTCTAACGGAAAGACTGGTAATTGATCCGATAGTTTTCTACACTGTTATGCTCTTGCTGGTGCCATTGTCATTCGGATTTACCTATATGATGATAAAGCTTGCAAGGAATGCTGAGTACAGGAAGAAGATCGAGGCAGCAAAGAGGAAAGCTGCAGGCGAAACTAGAAAGGGAATAAGCCTGCCAGAGAACTGGTCTTGGATGCTGATAGTAGCGTTATTGATATTCCAGGTTTACTTAAATATTTCAGCATACCAAGCTGCTTTAGCAGGGTTTGTGAATGTAGAACTCTTCCTAGTAGGTGTCGTACTGATAACATTTGCTGCTATATTCCATTTGTATAGGTACGCCAGCCAGCAGGCAAAGGTTGCCAAGCCGGAGGTGCCTAAAGCACCTGAAGCAAAAGAAGGGAAACCTGCAGCAGGAGAAAAACCAAAACCAGTTGTTGTAGAGGTACCAAGTAAGGGTTCTGAACAGGTAAAGGCTGCAAATCCTGATCAACCTCCATCTGTGAGAACATCAGGTACAACAAAGGCTCTAGGGAATAATATGGAAAATAAGGATAGGGCAAACCTTGGAACTTCTGTTTAGTATACAAATGTAATTGCCATGGATGCAGTTGCTCAAGGTCAATGTTAAAGCAGTTTGATATTCAGATAGCATCTGTAGTTGAAGTTGCAGAATTACCAACTTCAGCTTCAACTTCAGCTTCATGTTCTTCTTCCATATCAACGCATGGCAGAATCCTAGTATCAGTCACTCCCTTTATTACCTGTATCTTTCGCATCACAAGTTCATAGATGCTCCTAAAGTCAGCAGCTTCAACAGCTGCAAATACGTCACACTTGTCAGAAACCGCATGCGCTTCTATCACTCCTTCGATCTGTCTGATAAACTCAGCAGATGCTATCACATCTCTCCCGGATTCTATATCGATCTCAAGATAGGCGCGCATGCAGAGTTAGATCAAATAGTATGTTGTAGAATAAAAGCATAAGGATGAAAAAATTTTATAAATACGACTAACCTTTATAAGGGAAAAATTCTGGATTGAAATTGAATGAGCACAACTCAGAAGCAGAGTCCTTTTGGCATAGGTGTCATAGCATTTATGATAGCTGTTGGTTTCAGTCTTGGATTCTACCAGTTTGCTTACCTTCCAATAATAAGCGCTAAACCAGTGATACCCGAGGAAATACTTGAGCCCTTGGGAACTAAAGAGATAATGATTATTGTTGGCTCTGCAGATCCTGAGCAGCCCGATAATTTCTTACCGAAGCGTGTGGATCTTCAGCTTGGTATAGACAACCTAGTTGTATGGATCAACGAGGATGATACAGCACATACGGTCACTACAGACACTGAACATGCAGACCAATACAGTGGGCCTTTTGATTCCCTTTCCACGATAGGTCTCGTAAAACCAGGAGAGGAGTATGAATTCCTCTTTACTGAGATAGGAGAGTTTCCTTACCATTGCGTGCCTCATCCCTGGATGAAGGGTGTGGTGAAGGTTACGCCACGGAAGTTCTAGAACAATCTCATGTGCACAATATTCGTGAACACATGAGAATGCCTCATGGGATCGTTTATTATTTGGACAAAGCTGTAAAAAATTAGCTCCCGAATCGTTTTTATTCAGACTTGGCCGTAGAAAAGTGTATGAAGCGTATGCCTATTGTAATAATCCTAGGCGTAATCCTGCTAACGAGCAGTCTTGGCCTTAATGCTGCTACTGCTATTACTACCTCTACCAACAGGACAACCATAGGCCTTGACAACCTGCCTTTATATTCTGTCACACAGGGACAGGTGGAGGTCTTCAGTGGACAATTGTTAGAAGCTTCATCTTTAGAAGGAGTTGTTAATGCGACTGTTAAGATAGTACAACAGATATCTTATAACAATCAAAAGGTACTTGTAACCGGTGTAACAGATGCCGATGGCTTATATTCTATTCCGTGGGTTGTTGATGTGGCGAAGATTGCTCCTGTAACTGGAGGTTCTTTTGGATTGGAGCCAACGCAGGGCCGGGAGAATCGGTACCAAGTCGAGGTATTCGCACAGTATGATGGCGATGACGAACATAACCGATCCGTAAGCAATTCACAGTCATTTGAGGTCAGGCTAAACCAGATGAAGATAGAGCTAGATAGGAAGGCGATGTATTTAGCATTCGAAAGTGCCAAAATACGATTACTAGTTACTGACGTTAACAATAATCCCATAGACGTTGATACCATTACTACCTTCTTCAACAACAACATTGTAACGGTTGTTCGTGATAACCTAGGAGTTTATTCATTTACAATCTCTTCACTATCTCCAGGTCAACACACAATCAAGGCGGTTGCTGATAAGATAGGTTACATTACAGATGAACAGCTGGTCACTATAGAGGCTGTAAAGCGGAAGACTGGCTTGGTTATAAATACGGATAAGAAGACATATGGGATAGAGGAGACTGTAAACATAACAGTAGAACTGCTTGACACAAGTGCAAATGAATTAGTTCCAGGCAAACCAGTTGCCGCGTCACTTACATCTCCGGATCTAAAGGTCACTACTCTAACCTTCATTGAGAACAAGGCAACATACAAGATTACAAAAGCAGATTCACTGGGCAGATGGACTATATCTGCCAGTTTTGCCGGAGATGAAGCGTATTTTGGAGCCGCAGGTTCTGGATCATTCGACGTTGAAAAGGAAATAGTTGTGGTACGGGGTGACAGAGTTTCACTGGGAGCTGTTAGTTTCGCAGATCAGCAAGGTATGAGCCTAAGCAGGGGATCTGTCGGAGAGCAGGTGATGATACAGGCGAAGGTAACCAGCAATTTCAAGACTAGTGAGGATATAGCTTACATCAGTCAAGTGAAGGATGCCGATGGCATTACAGTTGCTCTGTCATGGATCACAGGAACCATTTCTCCTGGTCAGTCCTTAGAACTGGCGATTTCGTGGCTTCCCGATGAACCTGGAGAGTATACTGCAGAAGTATTTGTCTGGAAGTCGGTGCAGATTCCTGAACCCCTAACTTCAGACGTCAAGCGGTCAAGCATAGTTGTAAGGTAAGGAAAGGAAAAGTTACTTTTATGAATTTGTTTTGCATGGATTTCCTTATTATAGGTGCTAGAAGGCTTGATGATTTCCCTTCTCTTTTTGCTATCTTTAAATTAGTCGTATTTGAAGAAAAATAGTGCGAATGGGATCACTATATGTTACGATTATAATCATAGTCTTACTAGTTAGCATAACCCTACTGGCAACTGATAGTTTCGCTGTGATAAGCAAAGAAGATATTCTTTCAGTTGATCATGAACCTGATAAAAGAACACGAGTAAGAACTCATGAACCTACATATGCCTTTGAATTCCAGGCATATAATATTTGCAATGAAAAATATGGACAGTGTTTCGACATCTGGGGTGAGGGAACCTACAACTTTGGCCAGTTAGCTGCTCATGGCAACTATGTGAAGTACGTCAAAGACACTACCTTTGTGATGGAGAGATCATGGTGGCGTGACACTGACTTTATTGATGCATCTGAGATTCATGTGAATTTCAAGGCAGAGACAGGAGTAGCAGGTGCCGGATTGGCGTCCTTCATAATTATTGAGGTGTTAGAGGGTGAAGCATCTGATATGGGAGCAATCTGTGTTTATGGAAACCTCTTCGATAAGCAGGATCCAAGTGATGAAGCTGATGCAGATTGCATCGACAGCGCTTATGTGAAGATCGAGCCCACAGGTTAGTCTTTCTGCAAGTAGTCATTTCATCTAATGACTGATGTTCTGTAAAAGAACGCTAAATTCGTGTATCATAGCTCAAATAGAATAAGTATGAAGGAAAGCAGTTCTTGAGAGTATTAGGTTGTGAATACTTTGTTGCAATTCTATAATTCAGTTTTTACTTTCTCGATTACTAAGTGAAGATCCTTGCAGCTTGAGTACAAGGTTTATATTTAAATGAGTTGTCTTTGTTCTGGTACGCAATGAGCTCGAAGCTTTTCCTTTCCATAATGGGATTAATGTCACTATTATTGATGATTACAGCACTCCCGGTCGGAGAGGTGTCCGCACAGAATGGACAAAAGGAGAAGCCAACATTTACTCCCGTGAATATTCCGGAATTAGGTACGCTATACGTTATCAATTTTTCTGGTGATGCAAACTTGCTGACTACGGGTGTAACTGCACCCGTCTCCGTAAACTTGTTGTTAAATGTTACAGGCGTTAAAACTTCGGGAGTTGCCTCTGCTTCTCTAGAACTTCTCGATGGAACACTAGAAATAGGTGATGACACTTACGCATTATCTCGTGGTAGCACAATTTTCAAACCGATAAGCAGTATCGATATAACGGGTGCCAACAAAGAAGTCCCTGTTGTTCTAACTGCATTTGCATCTCTACAGGGAAAGTTACCGATATCACCTTCTGATACACCTGTAAGTCTAGTATCCGGTAAGGAGAGCCATTCTGCTACTGTTCAAATCATGGCCGATTTCTATAGTATCAAATACTTCACTGGTAACCTAAGAGTTACTGCAGGTGACGAATTTGGTGAATTAACTACTCCCTCCGCTAGCTTTGGTGATAAAATAAGTGTATCAGATACTGATACTATAGATGTACTCGGTGGCAAAATCGAGCAATTTACTGTAGGTAAGCAGATGCTTGTTCAATCAGTGCTAACAAGCGAAGAGGCTATTCCCCAAGATTTTGCATACATAGCGCAGGTAGCGGATTCTGAAGGTTTTACAGTACAGCTGACATGGATGCGAGGAACGATAAATCCTGGACAATCAATTATAGTGGCACAGTCATGGGTACCTGAAGATAGTGGACTTTATAATGTTCAGATATTGGTCTGGGAAAGTATGAATGACCCAGTACCTTTAACATCAAGCATTGATACCTTAGAAATAGAAGTAATGTAAGCAAGCATTATCATCACTATCTTCCATTGCACAGCAATATAGCATGAGACAAATACAAGTAACCTGACGGCGCCTGAATTATTGGCTTGTGATATTTAAATAGAGAAAGTGATGCCTATTTGTTCACAATGGACAGGACAGTAAAATTTTTCATTTTTGGTGTCATTATCGGTTTAATAATTCCATTTCTAGAACGAGCAGGTGAAATAGACGAACTCATGGAGAATCCTGAAAGATTTCTTAGAAAGTTTGCTTCTACCAGTGCATCGATATGGCTTTTTATTCATTTCAGTGTAGCTCTTGTGATCTTGCCTTTTGCAGCAATAGAACCACTGAGAAATAAAGTGAAGGTAAAGCATTTCTTACCAATTCCGTTTGTTATGGGAACTTCCTTTGGTTTGATAAGTGTATCACTTGTTGCTATGGTAAGTGAGATGCTCAGATAAGTAGCATCTGCTAGCTGAAGCGATTTACAATTTCTTCAAAACAATGCTAAATAACGAACGAACTATAAACTCCATGTACTATATCGTACAGAAAAAATTTAGGAAGTGGCTATTCCTCATCGAACAGCCCTGGTAGATCTGTGCCACCAATCACTATGCCAGAAGGTCTTGGGTCTCTATCGTCAAAATCTTCTTCAGTTATGACAAGCACATCATACACCTCTGGATATACCATTCTCTGATTGAAGACAAGTACGTACTGCTTACCGTCTTTAAATTCTCCAGTGCTTAACTTCCATCCAGTTTCTTCATCTATTAGCCAACCTTCTAGCACATCATCCTGCAATTCTTCAATGTTAATGTTCTTCAAATTCTGAAGCATGGGTTTGTTTACCTTAGCAACCATCGTCACTTTGTCGTCATCCGTTACTCTAACCCTATAGCTGCCTATCTCAGCTCCACCAGATTCTTCGTCCTCTAATGCAGCAGTGATTACACCCTTCACGTACTGAGCCTTAGGCTTAGGAATAGTTAATTCAGCAAGTTCGTCAGCTGTTATAACATTAAGGTTACCAGTGAAATGTTTGACGCTAAAGAAATCATTCTTGATTTGAATAGTAGCAGATTGGCGCTCTTTAGCAGACACCAGACTCACAGGTTCATCAGACGGTGATAATGGCAACCTACCTCTTAGAGAAGCAAATGCAGTTAGAACAAGAGGGACTTCTTTGTTGACCCCTTCTATGTCGATCCTGCTTATCGGTATGAAAACTGTAGTACCACGAGTTAATGCGTAGGTGTCATCACCTAGCGTTACTTTTCCGTTGACAAGTTCAAGAGAAATGCTAGCGACTCCAGAAGTTTTGACGCTCGTAACATTCATCACTAGGTCTACAGTCGCTGCTTCAGAGATCCCTCCAGGTAGTAAGTTAGCATTACCAGAAAAATTAATGACATATAGTGTACCTAGTTCCGGTAAAATCCCGGGACTAAATATTAGTTTCTCCTTTTGTCCATTCTGTGCAGACACATGTCCGAGAGGGAGCGCCGTAATCATCAATAATACTGATATTAATCCTATTATTGAAAGTAAAAGCTTCGAGCTCATAGCGTACCGGAACAGAGACAG
>JBHICO010000030.1:0-14979 GCA_046759645.1 Nitrososphaerales archaeon | reverse complement strand
ACCAGATTTCTATTTCAGAAGATTCGGGAACGTAACAGAAAGTTTCTCCGGAGTACTGATGATAATCAGCTTCACAATTCTCGTCGCTGGAAACTTAGCTGCCAGCGGATTCCTTCTTTCTGTAGTATTTGATATAGATTTTTGGTGGGGTATTTTAATATCTGCACTACTTGTTCTTTTGTACACAGCCCTTGGAGGTCTTTTTGCATCTGCGTATACTAACCTCTTTCAAGTCTATCTCGCTGTGGGTGGACTCTGGGCGGCGTTGTTCTTCTTCATGAGTCCAGCAAGTCCAGTTCCCTTTGACGCAATGATGGGAGCTGCGCCAGAAGGATTTCTCGATCTATCAGGGTTATACGATCCTGCGGCGGGCGCTTATCTAAACTGGGCTGGTCTCCTAGCCTTAGCTATTGGAGATGTAGTTGCATTGGATTTTATGGAAAGGGTATTTGCTGCAAAAGATCCGAAGACGGCAAGAAGAGGAGCATTTCTGGGAGGGGCAATCACATTGTCTACTGTCGTTCCGGCAAGTTTGATAGGAATATTTGCAATAACATTGCTTCCTGGCTTTGATGATCCATTTGCCGTGATGCCTACCTTGGCAATGGAGCACTTGCCATTCGCAATAGGCGCAGCTCTGTTGATGGGTGTGATTGGTGCATCCATGTCTACGGCCAGTGGTGGATTGCTGGCTGTCTCAACTGTGGTTGGAAGGAATATGCTACAACGAAATATCGTTAGAACGTTGCTTAAGAGACCTGCTATAGGCGATAAAAAGCTTCTGTGGGTCACAAGAACAATTACCGTACCTATGGTGGTTGCTGCTCTGCTTCTAGGTTATTTTGTCCCAGAACCTGGAATATTTCTGATACTTGCATTTGATGTAGTCTTTGCTGGCGCATTTGTTCCCCTGGCTTTGGGTATATACTGGAAGAAAGCAAATGCTTCAGCTGCCCTTGCTTCTCTGGCTGTTGGATCTGGCCTGAGATTGGCTTTGTTCATCACCATACCGGAAGACCTTGCAGGATTAGACACAATGATACCCCCTGTCGTGTCTCTTGCTGTTTTCGTAGGAGTAGCCTTGGCAACACAGAACAAATGGGTACCCAGACATGCAGTGATATCATACATACCTGCTGACGAGCTGGTTGTGACTGCACGTGAACTGGATGACATTGATCCCACTACTGGTGAGCAAAAAGGTGGTGCTTCTCCTGGCAGAAGATCATGATTATGAAAGAGAGCATAGACTAAGAGAGCTTCTCTATGCGAGTGGAATTGTGAGTAAATCAGATGAAGTACAGTTCACGCCACCTGAAAAATCACAAAGGACAAATTGGGAAGAGAGAACATTTCATGCTAAATCTACATATATTAGAAGCAGAGAACGCCATCAAATAATCAAACCCGCGAAGAATAAGAATGATCCATCTCAAAAGCTGCTAGTGACACCAGAAACAAATGATTCACACAAATTCAGGTATTGGGTAAGGAGAAGCTCATCGGTAGAACAACAGAACCGGGCAATGAGTTGGAACAATAAGGGAAATGAGTTGTTGAGTAAAGGAAGGTATGAGGAAGCATTGCAGTGTTACAATAATGCGATTGCCACGGAGCCTTACTCTTCCGTATCATGGAACAACAAAGGTGCGGCCCTACATGACATGGGTAAGCATCATGACGCTCACAAATGCTACGAGATGTCTCTAAAGATGAATGATCAGAATGCGATAGCGTGGATAGGCAAGGGGGCCGTGTTACATAGTATCAAGAAGTATGAAGAAGCAATAACATGCTACGATAAAGCAATAGAGATAAATCCTTTACTTGGCGATGCTTGGTATAATCGTGGCATAGTTTTGAAGAAATTGGGATTCAAGGAAAGGGCTGAAGAGGATCTGACGCGAGCTGAAGAGATTGAGAAAACCAATCTGTGATTACCACATTGCAATTCTAATATAACATTACCAATTTAATTCAAAAGGTTATGATTGTTAACAAAATTTTTATCACAGTTGAAGCATCTACAATTCGACTTTTCTCACGATCACGTTCCAATAGAGCCCTTAACTTTTCGCTGTGGGGTCTTCATCAATTTAGAAACATCTTTTAATTTTTCATAGTAATCACCTAATTTAGAGTAAAGCCGTTTGGGCCTTCTTGGTTCATGTTTTGATATGATATACGCACAAAGTAATGGAAACGAAATCGAAGCATCACCGTACACCGTCACAAGATTTTCATGAGACGTCTTTACCTTGCCCCAGCTCTTTCCTTCCTGTAAAGTAGCACCAGACAGTCCTCCGCTATCAGGCCTAGCATCGGTCAACTGGATAATATAGTTCAAGCCTCCGTGATTTACATGCAGAATTTGATCAAGCGCAGGACCAGTCTGTTGAGCTGTATTCTTGGGTACCCCTCCACCTATTTCCAGCGCTCCGGCCTTTTCGGAATTGTACACCAGAGAAGCCTGTTCCGTAATCTCTCTAACAAAATCAAGAAGGAATTGCTTGCCGTCAAGCCTTAGAGGTATAAGATCCAGCGCAAGAGACGAGTCCTTCAAAGCTGAAATATAGACAGGAACATCGTGATCATAGGCTGCCGCAAGGAAGGATCTTTCAGGGAACTTGGCTGTCTTGGCATGCTTACCTATTATACGTGTAAATTCTGCAGTGGTGAAACCTCCACCTTGCAGTTCTCTGTCGAACGCCTCTTGCAAAACTTTGTCCTGCTCCAGCAATGTACCTTCTCCTTTGATGAACACATCATATATTCTTACAATGTCTTTGTTGTGCAGCACATCATCATCAACCTGGTGGTGACCCTGCCTTATCGGAAGGTCCCATGCGAAGTGATCTTCGTGATAGATATTTGCACCTGTAGAAATTATCCAGTCTACAAATCCTCTTTCAATCAATTCTTTTATTAAACCACCGTATCCTATAGGTGTCATCGCTCCAGATATGGTAAGGCATATTGTTGCATCATCATCAACCATTCTATAAAACAAATCTGCAGCCTCACCAAGCTTTCTGGCATTATATCCTGCAGAAGCGTATAGTTCAATTAATTCAGATACGTCCATTTTGGGATTAATTTTAATATGAGGTATCTTCTTTCCGGTAAAGGAGTGCCTGAAATCTTTTTCTACCATTTTATTTCACCTCGCTGCATTAGATAAATAATAAATTTTTCCAAGATAACAAAGTCTATAATCCTACAATCGCAAACCATCATTCCTGCTGGGCTTTGCTGAAATACCTCCATCTGCGCCGCATTTCTATCTAATCTCATCGCATATAAGATTTTTTAATTGAGTAATTTACTAGTTTGTAAAGAAAAAATCTTCAAGTTTAGACGCGCCAAGTATCACGTCAAACTCATAACCCAGAGCAGATAAAATCTGATCGAAGGTACTTTCCATATATTCCAAATATTTTTGTGTGTCGATTTCGTCGGATCTAGCAAGCTCTAATGGCTTTACGCCTGGCGGAACAGTTGTTTTTATATATGATATTATATCTCCCGCTCTAACTTCCCTTTTTCCGGATTTTTCAAGCATCTCAGCGGCTCTGATGTGTTGTGGGACTGTCTTCTTGTATTCACTCGGTGACTTGCCTACCATCACATTGAAAGCAAGTTCAGTAAGAGGAATTTCTTTTGCTTTAAGCCTAGCGGCATTTTCTTTTATGATCTTTTTGATCTCCTCTCTAGCATTCTCAAAATCGGTCTTTGTATTGACCATGCTGAGAATGTTTACAACGGCGTAGAATGCACTTTTTATGAATGGTGGCGTATGACTCTTTTTTCCTGTTAGACCTTTTACATCCACGCTTCCGTCCTCTTGCACTCCCAGGTAGTTTTTCTTTCTCTCACTGAACGCAACATATCGATATTTTTTATCTAGATCTAGATCTACACCTAGCTCCTGCTTTGCCCAGTTCGCAACAGAATCTATCTGTGCCGTGGATGGGCCTTTTAGAAATAATGAGTCAGTATCACCATAGACAACCTGTATGTCCAGTTCCTTGCACTTCTCTATCGTCTTTGTTATGGTGTATCTCCCGACAGAAGCGGTAGCGTCTGCTACAGGCAAGCAGTAAAGCGGGAATATTTCCGCTCCCATTACACCGTAACTGGCATTCAGAATCACTTTGAGTGCTTGACTAATAATATCATAAAGATCCCTTTCGTCTCTTGACAAAGATTTGTCTTTTGATAAATGCTTATAATAATTGACTCTCAAGTCCCTTAATGAACCTATTAGCAGCGATTCCATACCATTTCTCTGTTTGCAGACCCAGTGCTCCGTCTCCGGTATGACGTTTGACTTGCACGCATCATGTACGCACCTAACAGTTTCGTAGGACAAATTATACACTTTGATTATGCTCGGATACAAACTAGCAAAGTCAAGCACCACAACATTGAAGTGCACCCCAGCTAGCGGTTCTACTACAAACCCCCCTCTGTACTTCTTATCTTTGATTATGGCAGCCGTAGATGTCTGATCCTTTATCTCTAATTCTTCCCTCCGCGGGATCAGGACATTCTGTTTCCTGTGCTCAAAGTAAAGCATACTTCTAATCCATTGCGAAACTCCAAGCCTTGAAATATCATCTATTGGCATTCTTCCTACTCTCGACACTACTACAAGTAATTTCATGAGCAGATCATCACTGAAACTGGTGAGTTTGAAAGTTAGCCGCGAATCATTATGACAGTAACGTGCCAGTTCGTATAGTGGAAGTTCAGATATACCCCCATCAAAATCGATCTTAGATTCATTAATCAATCCTTCACTTACAGCATTGAGTGTATGCTCCGAATACTTGTGGTTGAATGCGTAGCCCTGGATAGAGCGATTTGAAAATGCCCTATACAGATCTATATGCACTCCATGATTGAGTGTAACTGCATCCCTTTGCACGATAAATGGAATTTCATCCTTGAATATTCCAAGGTTTACTGCACGATTGTAAAGATAAGGCATATCGAAATCATCACCATTGAATGTAATAATGAATGGGTAGTCCAAGATCCTGTTGAAGACTGTTTGCAGTAATTCTTTTTCATTGTCGAAGAATTCAATCTTGATATTGGGATCGAGCTTATTTTCTCCATACTGTGAATTTGCATGCTTTAGTACGAGAACCTCATTGAGATCATCACTACCAACGAATGAAACTGCAATAACTTCATTCTCCGCCTTTTTGGTATCTGGAATCCGTTCTTCTTCGGAAATCACCTCTATGTCCAATGCAACACGCTTGATCTCAGGTATGGGTTGGTTTAGCAATCTAGCCCAGTCTGTGATATATCTGCGGGATTCGCCATTGCCATCCTTTCCAACCCTTTCAGTTATCCTGTCCCAAACTAACCTCTTCAGTGCAAGTTCTACATGTTCTGCTACTGTGTAGGTGTGTTGTAGAAGCTTTCCATTTCTAATCGAATAATATGTACCTACAATCAAACCCCTATCATATAGATAGTTCTCATGGTACTTGATATCAGCCTCCCATGCTTCTACGAAGTTCCTTATACTCTTCTCTGTTGATGTGCCTCCAATAGCCAATGGATCTTCAGCTGTGATTTTTGTTAGAGTGATTTGTCTGTCATTAAGCAGATCAAATTTTTGTACTGTTTCGATAGCACGTATGTCTCTTCTGTCCTTTAGAGCAGACAATTCATCAGGGCCCATTCTTGTATAGCAGTAGGGCTTATGCTCGGTATTATCGTACCAAAGATATATCCTCTGCTTTGCTGGATTGTAAAACTTCAGAATTGCTAGTTTTTTTTCACCGTTGTATGTGGCAGATACCAGTAGTGACGGATCAAGTTCTTGCGTATCTTGACATAGTTCTCTTATCCTATGTGGCAGATCAAACTTGGCCGTCATCTATATCTTTACCACTTGATCATCTTTACCCACACATACTAATTAATAGATCGAAATTGCTTGCTTTAAATACAAACCAATGTGCAAACTTTTTACGATGTATTTCCTAAGTATGTAGCAAAATTGAGCGATAAAAATACATGGATCGAACACAAGTTGATCAAAACTGGTACTGTGGAAAAACGTGAATACCAAGTTTCGCTGGCAAATACTGCGCTAGAAAACAATACGCTAATCGTACTTCCTACTGGCCTGGGCAAGACTACTATAGCATTGCTCATCATAGCACAGATACTGAGTATAAGCAATGTCAGAAGTCTATTCCTTGCCCCTACCAGAGTCTTGGTTCAACAGCATTACAAATTACTACAAAATTTCTTAGAGATCGTTGATATATCTATGATTACTGGAGAGAATGTTCAACGGGAGAGAGAAATGGCGTGGGATAATAGCGTCATATGCGCTACTCCTCAGATAACTCTTAATGATTTAGACCGTGGAATTATCCAACCTCAAGATTTTGCACTAGTGATATTTGATGAGGCACATCGAGCAATAGGAGATTATGCATATTGTGGTATTGCAAATTTGATCAGGCAAAATAACCCTAGAATAGTGGGTATGACTGCTACAATACCTAGTGATAAGGAAAAAGCAAGTGAGATAGTGAACAACCTTGGATTAACAAGGGTGATCATGAAGGACGAGACCAGTGATGACGTAAGACCATATGTACAGCGAACCAGTGTTGAATGGGTTCATGTTGAATTACCTTCAGTTATGAAACAAATCCGATCGCATATAGTGACAGCACTAGAGGCAAGAACGCGTGAACTTGTCCAAAAGGGCGTCATACGTCGGATTAAGGCATCCAGAAGTGAACTGATCAGGGCGATGGACTACGTAGCTCGTGTAGAGAGAAGCGCTGCAAAGGCATTGTACACAGCTATACGGATCAGCCATGCTCTTAACAGTCTGGATACCCAGGGGATAACTCCTTTTCTGCGATTTTACGAAAGACTTGAAGTAAAACGTGGTATAGGTATCAAGGAATTGCTTCTTGATCCAAACTTTAGGACTGCTTATGAACTTGCCAATAATGCAGAAACCGCTGGTATAGAGCATCCCAAAGTCGAAAAGTTGAAAGAGATACTTTCTGGTGTAGAGGGTAAGATTCTTGTCTTTACCAGTTACAGGGATTCTGTTGAGGTTCTTTACAATAAATTAAAACGTAATGGTTTCAGTGCAGGCTATCTTATAGGTAAAGCTGGAGAACATGGGTTGAAGCAGGGAGAACAGGTTGAGACCGTTAATAAGTTCAGAAATGGCAGATGTAAAGTTCTTGTGGCAACACAGGTAGGTGAAGAAGGTCTGGACATATCAGAATGCAATCTGGTAGTCTTTTACGATAATGTTCCCAGTGCGATCAGATTCGTGCAACGAAAAGGAAGAACTGGAAGAAAAGCTCCTGGAAGAGTTGTGGTGCTGGTAACGAAAGATACTCTTGATGAAGCATACTACTGGATAAGCAAGAGAAAGGTGAAGGAATCTAAGGGTATGGTCAGGAAAATGAATAAAATGATAGGAAAAGAAAAGCCAAGTTTGGATAAGTTCATGAATGGATGATTGTATATCTTTAAAATATTCGATAGAGGTAAAAAGGAGATAGTTAGGCAATGTGGGCTCCAGTAACAATTACGCTCTTAGCCGTCAATATTTTGATATTCGTCGGAACATATCTTTATGAAGATGCTATCTACGAATTTGCACTTATCCCCGTAGACGTAGTAAGGAATCCGTCTTCATTCCTTACATCCTCGTTATCATCGATGTTCCTGCATGCTAACATAGTACATATAGCATTCAATATGATTGCCCTTCTGACATTAGGACGTATCCTGGAACCACATATAGGATCGAAGAGGTTTACGATCGTATACTTCGTGTCAGGTTTCGCAGGAACTGGTCTACATACCGCATATGCGTTGATAACTGGTAACGGTATCGATGTACCAGTTGTCGGTGCCTCAGGGGCCATATCTGGGATCATTGGTATAGCGGCTGCTCTTGGAGACAGATTGGCTATATTCTGGCTGATAGCACAGGTACCATTTGTAATATTTGGAGCATCTTCGATAGCTTACTTTGCGCACATAGGCGGTTTCATCTTTGGTCTTGTGGCGGGAAGAGTGATGATATACATGAGGAGGAAGCGCATAAATGATTCTTCCATGTAAAACTTCTATTTCAGACAAATTTCACAGATAAAATGGATCGAAAAAGGCCAACGGCTAATTATATATGGTATTTTCATATGATACATATCGTGAAGATAACACCTTCAAAAATTGCAACTATATTCATCGGTATCGGTGTTGCCATTTTAGCATCTTTTCTGATACTGAACTTTTCCCCAAAACCAGATATTCATGTAGAAGTTATCCATGGCAAAACACCGGAAACAAGTGGAGCAATTGAATTTATGCGAATCAAGCTAACAAACTACAGCAGTAAAGATCTTACTAATGTTATAATTGATATGGGACCAGAAGATATTCATAATATAGGAAGGATTAAAGCTGGCGAGTCAATCCTCATAACACCAAAATCAGTGGGAATATCTAGGATCGTGATAAATACTAACGAAGGCATTAGTGTAACAAAATATCTTTAAGACCCACAGACAATTACTATCTTCATGAATACAGAAGAGATCATGGAACTGGCGTTAAGACTTGCCGATATGAAGAGCATACCTGCTGACAGCGCAATACATGTTTCTGGCAAGAACGTCAGTAAGGTATTACTGTGTTTAGATGCTAGTCCGGCAGAGTTGATGCTTGCGAAGAATTTGGGGTGCGATGCCGTTATAGCACATCATCCAATAGGTAAATCATCACTGAACTTCCACTTGGTCTTCGATAGACATGTTGATTATATGCTCGAGTATGGGATACCGAGGCAGATAGCGGAAGAGGCTGTCAGGAAACTGAAAGAACGCGTAGCACTTAGAACGCACACAACAATATACACCCACACGGTTGCAGCAGCTGAAAAGTTGAAGATATCACTGGTAAATATACACTTACCATGTGATGAATTGATGAGGCGAACGATACTTTCAGCCTTGGAAGCAAACAGAATACAGACTGTTTCTGACATAAAAAAGGTTGTTGAACAGATACCTGAATTTAGAAATTCAGAAACAGAAGTGCAAGTTCCGTACGGAGATCCGGCCAATGAAGCTGGTAAATTTGCATTGGTGATTGCGGCTGGTACTAATGGCGGTTATCCTGTTGCAAAAGCATACTTTGATCATGGTATATCGACTGTGATCTATCTGCACGTAAACACTGAAGACTTGACAAGATTGAAAGAGGATAAAGTGAAGGGCAATCTTGTTATATTAGGCCATTTGGCGGGTGATTCAGTTGGTCTGAATCAGCTAGCAGACGCGCTGGGTAAGGAAGGAATTAACGTAGTAAAATTAGGTCTTCTTGGTAGAGACTAGAATTACAAAATTATACTATGAAATTTTCACAGTAAAAGAGTTATTAATAGATTGTTTTTGTTGAGAATGAGCTTATAGTTCATTTGAATGCAATTTCTTGTTCAGATTTTCTTATGGCACTTCTCACCCGTTTAATATCAAGATCGTGATCACCATAGAAGTGACAGACTAGTTTTTCAAGATCCTTGAAGTCTCTTTTACAAAGTGTGCATCTTGGCATAGAATAAAATTATGAATCTTCTATCTTAAAGGCTAGGTTTACAATCTATACAAATTTGGTTATTAGTTACTACTGTAATGTTATAAAAAATTATTTACAAACTGGGTTCGTATCCTCTTAAATCTTCTTCAAATGTCTCTATAGTGTCCTGAATGACTCTACGAACAAGCTTAACTTTATTCCTAATACCGGTGATAGCAGAGTAAGGCTCATCCGCTTCGTCCAATAGGTGTTCCTCAATTTCTTTGGCTGCTTTCTTCTGCCATTTGTTTAAATCACTTTCCATATCTTACCGATCATCTGTATCTGCACTCTCAAGAGCTCCGTAAAAGCTTGAAGAGCGTACTTTGTTGCAAGTTTTAGCGACTTATATTCTTCTGTTCGTGATGAATCTATGTTCAGTTTCTCATAGGCTTTCCATGCCAGATCTGTCTTCTCCTCATGTTTGGCCAAGTTCTCAAGGTCAGCTTTTATTCTCTTCATGGGGTCTTCGAGCATTGAATCCACCGTGTCTTCATTACCGTAGTGGTGTTTTTAGGTTTGTCGATTCTATTCATACAGAGAACAGGCAATTACCGAGACTAGCTATAACAATCAATTTATTGTTTGAAGTTTGAGTTATTGCCATCATATGTCAATAACACAACCTTGTGTAGCAGTGAAACCTCATCCCTCTTCCATCTCGTAAAGACCTTTGAATTCTATCTTCGCTCCAGCGGCAAACTCATTCATTTTGTTTCTCAGCAAAGCTGCATCTTCCTTTGCCTCTGTTAGCAGTATAGCCAAAACTATGTTAACACCATCACTGCTCGTAGTCTCCCACGCGCTCATCCACTCAGATGCCGGAAACTTCGTTGAAATGTCTTCCTCTGCTTTTTTCCTAAGGAACATTCCTACCTGACTCAATATACTTCGTACCTGTTTCTCATTCATGCAAAGAAAATGAATTGTCTCTCCATAAATCTTTTGCATCTCCTGAATTAACAGAATATAGCGCTGTTTGATATAGGAGCCATGCATTTGTCACAACAATTTATACTTCCTTAGAGGTAATGCATGGCATGGTAAGAGCGGCCAGGTTTCATAGAGTTGGAGAGCCATTAAAATTGGAAGATGTGCAAAAACCCCAAGTTGGCGATAACGAAGTTCTACTAAAGGTGAAGGCAGCGGGTATGTGTCACAGCGATATACATGTTATTGACGGTGTGGTATTATCTACACCCCCCATAACTCTTGGTCATGAAATTGCGGGGGAAATTGACGAGGTGGGTGCTAATGTAAAAGATTTCAAACGGCGGGATAATGCTCTAGTTCATTTCCTTAGTCCTTGTGGAACGTGCGATTACTGTCTAGGAGGAAATGGAATGATCTGCGAGAATCTCTTCACAAGACCCGGGTATGGATTTTCTGCCGATGGTGGTTATGCCGAATACTGCAAGATTGATGCAGATAGGCTCGTTCATTTGCAAGACATTCCCTTGGATTTTGCAGCAACACTTGGCTGTGCAGGTATAACTGCATATCATTCAATCAACAGCACAGGGAAGGTAGGTCTCGCAGATAATGTTGCTATTTATGGTGTTGGGGGTGTTGGTATGTATGCACTACAACTTGCAAAACTCAGTGGCGCCAATGTGATAGGTATAGGTCGGAGCGAGGAGAAGTTAAAGATGGCTGAGGGACTAGGTGCTGATTACATCATAAATGCATCGACAAGTAAGGTAAGAGATGAAATAAGAAAGATAACAAATGGCAGGGGCGTAGATATTCTGATCGACTTTGTAGTTAGTGATGAATCAGTTAAAAACTCTGCCAGCAGTTTGGCCAATGGCGGCAAGATCGTTCTGGTAGGAGTCTCGAACAAACCGATCTCCATAAATCCACAGATATTTGTGCTGAAAGAATTCTCGATCGTAGGCTCGTTGGTAGGGAACAAGAACGAATTGACAGAACTTGTAGAACTGGCAAAATGTGGTCGATTGAAATCAATAGTTACAGAAAAGTTTGCACTTGAAGATATAAATAATGCTCTAGAATTGTTAAGGAATGGCAAAATACTAGGAAGGGGTTATATTTCAGTACAATAATCTAGACAACTTCATTTATATTCGATAATCATTCAATTTCTTCTCATGGATTCGTGCTACTATTGCGGATTGGAGATCGATATGCCTTTTGAATGTAATTATTGCAGGGACAAATTCTGTCCAGAGCATAGGTTGCCGGAAAACCATAGGTGCGTAAAATTGCACCTAATCAGGGCAAAAAAATTTGGCGAAAAGAAAGTTATTAGAGGAAAGGGAACAGGGAGGCAGGATAATATTTTCAAAAAACTCGGGAGAAAATTGAAGAAGTAAGTGCGTCAACTGAATTTTCCAAAAAGTATGATCAAAGTAGTTCTTGGATCGTTTATATATCATGCATTGTTGTATAACCTGAACTAAATGTCAACGGACGATGATGAGCTGGGTTACATGTGGATGAAGGTGAAGTACACCCAGAAATATCTGAAAGCAAATCCAGATAAAACCGCAGAAGATGCAGAGAGAGAATTTTTAGAATGGGTCGACGGTTTTGGCATTGACAGCATGATTGAAATGAGCAATAGGGTAAATAGAAGGCAGGAGAACTAGCTAGCGTATAGTAGGATTTTCTTTCACGCGTTTTGCATGTAGAAACAGCACTGGCGCAAGTATTAGCAGTATTATAGCAATTCCAGTTCCTTCTATCAAAATAATATAGGCTACAGCGAATACCAGCGATACCATTCCTTGCAGAACATACCTTTTGTATGGGACTGCTTTACCGTACCTCCCTAGTATCTCTATCAAAAATATTGCAGCTGCAGGGTAGAGCGCCAATAAAAGATGTGTAGTTATGTCAATAAGCAGATGTGCCATACATGCCGTGCAAAACGGAAGGATATTTTTGTTACTGGTCTAGCCATGGCAATTCCACCGCAGAACCCACCTCGATCAGCTGTTTGGCATTTTCGAAGGGCAGAACTGCAACATCCTCCTCCTCAAACGGTCCGTACCTCCTGTTATCAACACCCGAGATAGCCTCCATAGGTTTGAGAAAGCGAAGAAGAACCTGGGCTGTTTTTGCTTTCAAACCTATAGTTTCAAGTACCTTCAACCTACCCTCGATAGTTGCAGACAAGAGCTCGTCAAAGTGAATCCTAAGGTTCTTTTCAGACTCCAGTAAAAATTGCTCTTCTTCGGTAAGATTAGAATAATCTATTTTTGAGTTCTTAATTTTCTCAAGCCGTGTGTTAAGGAGTAGCTTTGTAATGTTGCATATCAACTGTGACACAGCATTTTTTACCGTGGCTTCTATGCCATCATAGCCTTGTCCCTTTAGCTTGGCCAATACATTTGCAATATCTCGATATGTTGTAGGCTGCATGTATTGTACAGAATCGTTTTCTATCTCCCTAGCAAGTATTGCATACAAGGATTTCAGATCAAGCCAGTCGGACACTGCGCAGATCGGCTAACATAATATTTAAAGTCTGTTTGTTCCGTCGGTACGGAAATTTACGCTATAATTTAAATAGCAAGTATTTACGCATACATCTAATGCCATACAGGTGGGTCGGAGGTGAACCTAAACAAATCAAGTACAGCCATAATGAAGTTTTAAAGACAATTGAGAAAGAAGGTGTAAAGTTTCTCGATCTGCAGTTTACTGGTTTACTTGGTAGGTTTCACCATACCACAGTTAATGCTTCTATGTTCGACGAAAGTTCTATGCACGATGGAATGCCAAAACTAGATGGTTCGTCTGTGCGTGGTTTCGCTGAAATTCATGAATCTGACATGCTTCTCAAACCAGATCCTAGCACCTTTGCCATGATTCCTTGGCTCGAGAGGGATAAAACCGCACGCATGTTATGCGATGTTTACTGGGGTCATGGTGGAGGCAGGCTGTCAAGAGATCCTAGAGCAATAGCACAGCAGGCTGAGAAGTTCCTGAAGGAAGAGGGATTCAACTTCGCATACTGGGGACCAGAAGTGGAGTTCTTCGTGTTTGACAGGGTTTCATGGGATACTATGCTGCCCAGCAGGGGGAGTAGTTACGCTATCTATTCTAGGGAAGCACCTTGGAGTGCTGATGGTTCAGGCTACCCAATAAGATTGAAGGAAGGGTATCTGCCGTCCGCACCCCATGATACACTTACGGAATACAGGAATGAGTGCGTTGATCTCTTGAATGATACATTTGGTATTATATGTGATGCGCACCATCATGAAGTGGCTACCGGAGGTCAGTGTGAGATCGACATCTACTTTGATACTCTAACTAACATGGGAGATGGAACCATGACCTACAAATACGTTGTCAAGAACATTGCAAAGAAACATGGCCTGGTAGCAACAATGATGCCCAAACCGATTGCGATGGACAATGGTTCGGGCATGCATGTTAATGTAAGTTTATGGAATGACAAGAACGAGTTCTTCGATCCAAGCGATAAGCATGCTGAGCTTAGCCAATTGGGCAGATATTTTGGAGGTGGGATAATGGAGCATGCAAACTCACTCTGTGCAATTGTAGCTCCAACTACAAATTCCTACAGAAGGTTAGTGCCAGGGTACGAAGCACCAGTTTACATTGCTTGGAGCAAGAGGAACAGGTCTGCAATAGTAAGAATACCTATGTATTTCAGAGGTGATAAAGCTGCCAAAACCAAGAGGATTGAATTCAGAGCACCAGATCCATCCTGCAATCCATACCTATGCTTTTCCGGTGTACTCGCAGCAGGTTTAGATGGTATAAGAAAGAAGCGAGATATGGGAGACCCTATTGATGAAGATATTTACAAGATGCCACCGGATAGAAGAAGGCAGTTGGGAATAAAGCAACTGCCAGGTAGTTTGAAAGAAGCTATAGATCATTTAAAGAGCGATCACGATTACCTCAAACCGCTATTTACCGAAGACACTATAGAAACAATAATGGAACTAGAAAATAAGGAGCTATCGGAGGTTTCCATAAGGCCTCACCCGCATGAATTTCAACTTTATTTTGATATATAATAAAATTAAACTAGTTATTCCTGTAGACAATGCAGTATCTTGACTAAAGTGGAGTGAGCTCTCTTCTTATTTGTAGACAGCCATCTGAGTTTCCCTATTCCTGTAAGTTGACGAATCAACATCTCCCCTATGATTATAATCCTTAGTTTATTCCAAATATTCCATTATTTCCTTTTTTTAAGCCAAATAATGTAAGGGTCTATTGAAATTAGTAGTATTTCTCAATAAAATATTTGTTTCATATAAAAAATTAAATAGCAGTAAATGCACTTATTGAGGTAGTTTGGCTGAACCATTCATTGAAACG
>JBHICO010000029.1:0-15066 GCA_046759645.1 Nitrososphaerales archaeon | reverse complement strand
TGCTCGGACTTTCATAGCTATGGGCGGTCCGGAAACACCGGTTAATATTCTTCACTGGAAGGCCGATTGGCAGACAGATATAGATCTAGGTCATTATCAAGACAGAGAGGATGCTTATCCTAATATGGCTTATGACCTCTATATAGGAAAGAACGAAGAGCAAGGGGAGGTGCTTAATTATGACCCTGAAACACAAGACTTTGAAGAACAGGGCACGGGGGATCCAAGGATACCCGTTACCGAATTAAATATTGATTATCAACCAGGGATGAAAGCTGGCGCATTTACAGGAGACTATTGGTTGGATAAGGTCTCGCCAGTTGAGGAGCTAGTGGCAGAGGGCTTTGGAACCTTAACTACTCAAAGAACACAGAATACACTTGGAAAGGGGGTATACGAGAATGAAATATGGAGTGTTGTTATCTTGAGACCTATGTTGACTAAGGATATGACCGATAAACAATTTAGGCCGGGAGAAAAGACTGATATTGCATTTGCAATCTGGGATGGAGGAAATAGAGAAGTGAATGGTAGAAAGTCAGTAGCCTTATGGCATGACTTTGTAGTAGAAGCAGGGGTACCATCTGCAGGTATTGGAACGGAACCCTTGACAGTTCCAGCACCTGGTGGCGGTGATTCCACGGCGGTGGTAGTAGCTGGAATCATTGCTGCAGGAATAGTAGCAGCAGCCGTAATATTCTATGCCGCAAGAAGACGAGTAGCACCAACTGCGCCTAGGTGAGTAATTGCAAGCAAGTGAGCTGGTTGGATTACTTGAAGAGGCTAGAACTTATCAGTTGCTAGCCAGAGGTTTCATGTATCCTGAGAAAGAATGGCTTGAATCCTTTTTGCAATTTTTAAATGTGAGAAAAGATGAGCATGGGAACAAGGCGTCTGAACTTGTAACTTCGCTCACAAGTGCTTTAAACCATAGCCTTGATGAACACTCATTAGATGGAATGGAGAGTGAATACGCTCGTCTATTTACAGCTGGCGAAAATATATTGGCTCCACTTTATGAGACGGAATATGCGATGGATACTATCTTTGCGAAGACTAAGGAGCTGGCAGATCTTAATGGTTTTTACGGTGCATTTGGTTTACAACTTGGAAAGGATTCAAACAGGGAGAGACCTGATCATGTAAGCATGGAGCTAGAGTTTATGGCCACGCTATTGATCAAAGAAGCCTATGCGAGGAATGAGGGCTGGGATGATAAGGCGATTGTTTGTCTAGACGCTCGGAAGAAGTTTCTGAAGGACCACATCGGGAGATGGGGTTCAACATTTTGTACCGTCGTTAAACATAAGACGGAAATAGAGTTTTACAAGGTGCTTGCTGGGTTGACTCTAAACCTAATCAATAAAGATCTTAGGGATCTGAAGGTTAAACCAGGATTTATTGAACCATTTGAAAAAGTTGCACAACATATGAGGGAAGAAAGTCCGGATATGGATCCAAACGATTGCCCAATTGAGCATTAAGTCATGAATGAGTAGTGTGAATATTTTCTTCTTAACTTGCTAGGAGGATATCTTGACCTTAATTGAATTCGCGATGATGGAGTTACTGCTCTGATTGGGCCCTTCAATTTTTGCCTAAACTGAGCAAATACAAAGTGTAAAAGAATGGTAAAATGATCACCAATTCTACGATTCATGAATTCAAAGGTTTTTCATATAAAACCTTTGCCAAAAATTAATTTAGGTATCGTAGGAAGTATAATTATGCAAGATGCATCAGAAGTACGTCCGGTTTTTTTACTTAGCATTCCTACAGGACAACCTGTCTTAACTGCAGCTGGAAGTGTTGCGGTTAATGTTAATGGAGATATTTATGTTACTCAATCACGCATCCATCAGGTAGTTAAATTAAGTTCTACTGGTCATGAGATCTGGCGTCTTGGCTCTATTGGATCGGGCGATCTTCAGTTTAATACTCCACTTGGTGTAGCAGTTGACAGCTCAGGCAACTTGTATATCGTTGATAAAAACAACCACAGGATACAAAAATTCGATCCCACTGGTGACTTTATACTGGCGTTTGGTACTTCTGGTCACCTAGATGATCAGCTTATGGCACCAGCAGGTGTAACGCTAGACACATCAGGTAACATCTATGTGGCTGACACATACAATCACAGGATACAAAAATTCGATCAAAATGGAAAATTACTATTTAAGTTCGGTATGTTTGGTACTGATGACGGCGAGCTCCGTGGTCCACTTGATGTAGCCCTTGACAGCTCAGGCAACATGTATGTGGCTGACACAAACAATAATCGCATCCAGAAATTCGATCCGAATGGAAAATTCTTACTCAAGTTCGGTACCACAGGTCTTGGTGATGGCCAGTTTGGTGGTCCTAGCGGTATTGCACTAGACAGCTCAGGTAACGTATATGTAGCTGATACAAACAATCGTTGCATCCAGAAGTTCGATCCGAATGGAAAATTCCTACTCAAGTTCGGTACGCCTGGTTCTCTAGATGGTCAATTTAACGGTCCAACTGGTGTAACGCTGGACAGCTCAGGTAACATCTATGTGGCTGATAGAGAAGTTGAACGGATTCAGAAATTCGATCCAAATGGAAAATTCCTACTCAAGTTAGGTACCTATGGAATCAGTGATGGTCACTTTATTTCTCCAACTGGTCTAGCGCTGGACAGCTCAGGCAACATATATGTAGCTGATAGACAAATTAATCGTATCCAGAAATTCGACTCGAGTGGAGGCTTCCTACTCAAATTTGGCATTCCTGGTTTTAAAGATGGTCAGTTCAACGCTCCAAACGCAGTAATGCTAGGCACCTCAGGTAACATCTATGTAGCTGATGCAGGCAATCATAGGGTACAAAAATTCGATCCAAATGGAAAATTACTATTAAAGTTCGGCAAACCTGGCAAGGGTGATGGCCTGTTTAATAATCCACAAAGTGTAGCCATTGACAGCTCAGATAACATCTATGTAGCTGATGCAGGCAATCATAGGGTACAAAAATTCGATCCAAATGGAAAGTTTCTGCTTAAGTTTGGTACTTTCGGCGGTCAAGATGGCAAATTTGTTTCACCTAGTAGTGTAGCCATTGACAGCTCAGGTAACATCTTTGTTCTTGATAGAGAAGTTGAACGGATCCAGAAATTCGATCCGAATGGCAAGTTTCTGCTTAAGTTTGGCAGACTTGGCACTGGTGACGGCCAGCTCAGTGAACCATCTGCTATAACGCTGGACAGCTCAGGCAACATGTATGTTGCCGACACAAACAACAATCGTATCCAGAAATTCGATCCAAATGGAAAATTCCTACTCAAGTTCGGCAATCGAGGCTATCGAGGTGGCGAGTTCAATGGTCCAAGCGGAGTAGCGCTGGACAGCTCAGGCAACATATATGTGGCTGATGCAAACAATCATCGTATCCAGAAATTCGGTTTAGCCTCCATTGAAAAATCAGATCATATCTAGTTAGTCTTTAATCTGTTTATTGACCTATGGGGTCTTTGATTCTCATCCAATCTTGCTTCTTGATTTTGATACCTTTTTGTTCTTAAAAGCTGATCATTACCAAGATAAGATAAGGTTCTATCAGATTTAGAAATTCAAGGAGTTATCTTTTTGGATTTTCATCAGTCCACAGACCCATGGCAGCGTCACGGATCCCGCGCATTGGTTCGTACGCATACGTTGCGAAAGTATCGACACCAGAGTCCCAGAGTGATCCCACAGCAGCCAAACCAGTTTTGTCGAAATAGATGTGTCCAAAATCTCCCCTGCTTTTTTCGTTTCTACTTCCTAACTCTCTGTCAACTGGAATTACTCCCGAGAATTCACTGAAAAACCCAGAGACAGTTGGTATTTCAGTCTGTAGAATCTCTCCTAATTTAATCACGGGAATCTGGTTCGATGAGACGCCTTCGGTTTCAAGCAACTTGCCATCTCTTTCACACATGATATCAACAGATTTCACGTCTCTGTATTCCATACCTAGAACCCTGCTCACATCGTAAGTTTTACCCAATCTCCTAATCACTTCACCATTATATAGCCAAAAGTGAAGAACTTTTTCCTTGTATTCTACAGTTGTGTCAGAATAAGCAGCCTCAAGAGTTTCCTTCATAGTTCCGTGCCTTGCCTTTATTCCATACTTATCTAGTATTCTTTGATACAAGTAAAGTTGTTCTGGCAGATTGAGATGAACTATAACTCCGATATCATACTCTGTATACTCATCTCCCCTGTATACAATTTGCTTAGTACACTGGAGAGGCTCCGGATAAACATAAGCATCGTTAAATGAAATGAATCGAGAAAAATCAAAAGAAACTAGGTTGTCAGTCAGTTGGTCCAATAGTTCTAATGTGGAATTAACTTGAACTTTTTCTTCCATCTTGATTAAGATCGATTATATGTGTGTAAAAAATCTTGCGCAATTATTGTTTGTTCAGCTTGATCTTATAGAGTTGGTCTGTGAGTTTAATATCTGCCTAATTAGAAAAATGAGGTCAAGGTATACTACGTGCTATACCAAGCCCAGTTCTGCTGGCAGAGATTACAGCATGATGGTTTCGCAGGATACGATCCATGAATTCCTCTCGGATACTAGTTTCTATGTTCTCAAGATAATAGGGACAGAGCCAAGAACATTGTAGATTGTCAAATAATACATGACGGTTATGTTCTATGTCCACTTCAGCTGTCATTTGTTTCACCGTATTTACTTCAGGAACAAATATTGATACCACCCTGAATGGCGGTTTTGAATCAGCCAATAGTTTATCCGTAATCTTTTCAGCCCCCTTTAATGGGCCGTCGGGGTCATCCATTGCGTTCGGGATATGATATATGTGTAATAGGTTTTTTCTCATAAAGTCTTCCACATTAATACCACTATACGCCATTTGATTTTCAATAAATTTTGTATCTTCATGCGTTCCGTAGATACAGTGTTCACCTTTTAATAGTCCATTTCTTATAAATCTGAATTCGATCATTAGGCCATAGTCAGTTTTTTCGTAGAAGAGCACAACATGCTTACCAGTATCTATAGTATCTACAAAATCTGACGCTTCATACGTAATACCTAATCACCTGTTTTCTACACCTTGGACGATTAATCAATATTATCATATATGATTTATGGGATCAGAGGTAATCACAAACTAGAGTCCTATTAATACGCCCATACCCCACTAATTATTCCATTTAGTAGAATTGCTGTCTTCTTACTTTGCTAGGAAGATGATTGAGTTGAGTCAGAGTCAGTTGATGCTGGTGGGGTTTCTGCTCTGAGTAAGCCTACCGCCAACAACTGTTGAACCGATGTCACAATATCTCTTTCCATATCTACTCTTTCTCTATTCAATTTTTTTGAGAATGTTTCTATCAGTTCGTTTACTGTCTTCGTGCCATCGCAAATTGACCACAATTCAAAAAGTGCTTGATTCACTCCATAGTTCTTCTTCTCCGGATTTAGTAATTCTATAGAACCATCTTTCAGTTCTACCTCTGTTCCCTGCTTAATTATCTTTGTTTTTTCATAATCAATTGCAAACCTAAGAGCCTCACTACTTCTAAGTAGATCAAGCTTCTCCTTACCTACCTCCGTCATGCGATCAGGGGTCCATGGCGGATCCCAAACAATTTGAACGTCAATATTTCCAATTCCTTGTATATCACCAAGATTTTTCTTGACATCCTTGACCAAAGTTTCACTTAATGGACAGCCTAAGCTTGTAAGCGTTATCCTAAGTTCGACATCATTTTTATTGTTAATCGAAATACCGTATACTAAACCCAAATCTACAATGTTACAATCGATTTCTGGATCCTTAACATTCTTTAATACGAACGTAATCTGTTCTTCAGTTAATTTTTGCAGCGACACGATATTTAGCTAGCCCATCCTAATCTTAAATACTTTTTCTGTTTCTCAAGGAACGTAAAATTGCATATGTGAGACCGAAAAGATAAATGCATAGTGCTGCTTGTATGCTTTGATTAGACTGTACTATAGTTTAGTTGTACTAATTTGATAAAATAATTTAGTTGTGATTTACACCAAATACCAATACAATAACTAAAAGGCTATCTAAAATCTTATAAAGATTCGATTATTACTTATGTCGAAACCAAAATGCAAACAGAACGAAAGCAAATGAAAGGAGAAGATTTCATACAAAAAATATTAGAAGGTGTAAGAGAGTTTTATGGAATAGAATTAGAGTATAATTTTGATTTAAGTGGTCATGAACTTTTTGAAAAAATGCAGGATTATTTAAGAAAACAGTATCTTGCGAAATATCCTATAATGATTAATAATTCTGATCTTTCAGGTGTAAAAGCTACAGGATTATATTTGCCCTATGTCAAACTAGGGGGCTCAATTCTTTGGAATTCAAACTTTGAATATTCAATCCTGAATTTTGCTGATTTTCGTAATGCAGATCTTACATATGCAGATTTTAGACATACGGAGCTTGATCACGCAGACTTTCAAAATGCAAACCTTCAGAACGTAAACTTCAAACAAGCAAACCTTTATTTCGCAGACTTTAGGGGTGCAAACTTTGATTTCACACAGCTTTTGGGCGCAAATCTCGTACTCGCAGACCTTAGGGGTGTGAAAAATCTGGAAAAAAGTCTTAATCTAAGGTGTGCAAGTTTCGCAGAAACCAAGGTAACTGCGAGAGAAGAAGCAATCATGAGAAACTTGGAAAATGTAAAGTTGTTTGACGTAGAAGGTTAATTTCCTTCTTAATCCCAATCCTCTTCCATGACCAAATTGACATGCGCTTATTCAAGTGTAACCGATTAACCGAGCGACTTTAACCAAACAACAAGGTATAGAAAGAAAAGTTATTAGTTCTAGGTATTATCTCTATTTCGTGGGTTTCGGGTTCTTCTGTTTTTACTAGATTGTACAAATGGACCCATTCTACATCAACACAACTTATGCCATCTCTTAGCCTAACATCACTTCCAAGATTTTTCTGAGCTATGTATTTGCCATCGATCTTAACTTCGATATTTGCTAACTTGTTATCTTGGGTAGCCATAATTGCATTCGCTCTCCTTGCACTATACCTTAGAATCACGGCCGCATCGTCATCGGGTTTGCCTGAAAATCTAATACATTCTTTATCCCAGAACCAGCTGCCCCGAAGATAAACAATGTTAGGAAGGTGTTGACCTGGGTCCTTGAATTCGTTGATTTCGTTTTGTTCAACTTTTTGAATATTCCCGAATTGCTTTAGCTTGGTGTATCCTACAGAGACCGGGTGGACTATGCTGTCCCAAATCTCCTGAGTAGCACCTATGAATTGGGTTCCATATGTATCATAAATCTCATCTTGAGGTTCCTCCTCTTCAAAGTATGGCGGGGGACGCTTGTCAGCTTCCCTTAGTAGCCCATATATTGGAAGTTCAAGATCACGTGTATTGCTCAAACCAGCAATCTCGTACCTAACCATTCCCATCGGATCGATCAAAACATGCTTTGGCCAATACATATTACCATAGGTTTGCCAAGTCCTATTTTCTTTATCTATACCAACTGGGAAGTTAACGTTGTACCTCTCTACCGCCTTCCTTACGTTTTGAATACTTTTAGCAAAGTCATACTCAGCACAATGTACACTTACTACAGTGAAATCGTATTCCGCGTATTTTTTATTCAACAATCGCATTATTGGTAACGATCTTAAACAAAATATGTCCGTGTATGCCCAGAATAAAAGCAAAATCACCTTTCCCTTTAGTGTTTCAAGCGATAACGGTTCTGTATTGACCCATTCTTCTATATCTGTAAAGTCTACTGCAGACGTTTCTGGCATTGCATCCTGAATCTCCCTGTCGATCATGCTCTCGATCTCACTCATTGCAATCTCCTCTTTTTCTTCTAAAGTGAAGATTTTATCTTCAGATTTTGGTTCCTTGGTAACATCTTTATCCTCAGATTTCATAAATTCGGAACTCCATTACATTTTAATACTGTCTTAAAAGCTTGCACAAATGCTCTTTCTAACCAGTATTTTTTATTCTTTGTGGCCGTCAACAGCACCACAGTAAGCAACGACATATTTTAATACTGACCTCACATTTGGCGATAATGTTATAGCATAATCTAGGCATAAAGAATAAAGGTTTATGAATATGATGACCTCGATGACTTTAGAAATAGCTATGTCTTTCAAATTCAAGTCATCAAAATATCTAGTGGAGAGAATAAGTAGAAATGTTCTGTTATTCCGTATTACCCAGAGCCTTACAGTGTTATGCAACAACACGTGTACAAGGCATAGTTGCAGGGAGATAGGGAATTATGTCGAAGAGCTGATTTTTCAGGGCAGGGTACCCAGATGGGCTGAGGTATTTGGCGTCTAGGTTGATTCGTTTCAAGCCGATAGGCATGGTTAGATGTGACTTTAGCGAAGAAGAGATCAAAACGAAGCGAAGTAGCATAGTCTCTGAAGTTGTAATAGACCCTCAGTATAAAGAAGCCTTGGAGGGCATAGAGTCCTACTCTCATCTATTTGTCATCTTCTACTTGCATAAGGTATCATTGAAGGAGACTAGTACTCTGAAAGTTCACCCTAGGGGAAGGAAAGATCTGAAGAAGGTTGGTGTTTTCACAACTAGAAGCAGAAATCATCCCAACCGTATTGGCTTAGCTGTAGTGGAGCTATTGGAAAGGCGTGGAAATTCGCTAAAGGTACGAGCGTTGGATGCATTGGACGGCACTCCCGTTCTAGACATAAAGCCTTACGACTTTATCGATGTACAAAAAGGTGTTCGCGTTCCCAAGTGGTGGCATGCGCTCAGATCTACAGCTTAGTTGTCGAAACTTTTACATAAGTGTTGTAAGCAGATGCAACAAAACTTGCCATTAGTGAAAGTTGTACAGTCTGAGGTTGATAATACAAGTATAACTAAACTGGTAGAGAAAAAGATGAGCGAAGGAAGTCTTCCAGAGAAAAAAGAAGAAAATGTGAAGTATATAGAGCCACTCTACTCGCCTCATGTATTTGCCGAATATGAGATTGTAGAAGAAAAATTACGCGCCGGTACAAAATTAGAATTGGTTCCTAGCATTCACAGTATAGTGCTCGATTTACTACAGCTACAAATCGCAGGAAAACCACCCAGTGGGTTAGATACATCTGCCTCCGAATTCTTGGATGAAGTAACTGGTTTCGAATATCTGCAGAGGGTGCCGAAGCGGGAACTGGCAGAATACATTACCAAGAATCGCATTGTTGAAATAGGAAAGGGAAAATTTCTGTACATCGGGTACGATGATGCCACCGCTGTTGTAGATTATTTCAATAGGCTACTGCACTTCTGGCAATATCAGAGGGCTGGTCAGGAACCTCACCAAGTTGCTAGCTGGAAAGGATCAGATGTGAGTAGGTTTGAGGCGAGCTTTCAGGGTAACCTTAATCGTGTAAAGGAGTTCAAAGCTCTGCATAAATGTTTTAGATTTTATGCTCCATATTGGATTGCTAGGTTAGAAACAGGTTCGTCATACAGGTTTTTGGTCTTTGATTTCAACGGTGTTGAGCAAACAAGATTGGGAGAGGAGTTTACAACAAACTCTCAATTCTACGATTTCATAAACTCAAAAGCTTTTTCCATCGGCGATGAAGGATCCTAATTCTAACAATAAGGAAAGATCGGCTGGTGCCTGGAATATCTTTCACAAGATTTAGGATAAAGTTACTGGTTCATCTTGCCTGATATCAATTGCTTTAGTTCTTCTGTGCTCTTGCCACTAGGTTCTATCTCCAATGTCCTAGCAATGACTTCGAGTTTTTCTCTTTCACTCCCAACAGGACCAGTGATTCCCGTGCTTGTTGGATCCACTTTGACTTCCGTGCTTGTTCCTGATACGTTCTTTGATGCCGTGCTTGACGTCCCATCCAATTTGAATGGGGATGTATTCATTGATCTACTTGCCTTATCCACCTCCCCTTTAACGGTATTCTTAGCTCTCTGATATTCTCCCATTACTTTCCCCAACGATTTACTAACCTCAGGCAGTTTTTTTGCACCAAAAAGGAGAAACATTGCAAGTAGGATGATTACTATCCATTCACTGCCTCCTATCATAAGTGAAAGTTCAGTTAACACAATCTTGTATTCTTAAATGTCGAACTTAAACTTTATCAATCATAGCTACATTCCAATACTTCCTTTGATAGAGAAAGTAATGATGTTTTGCGCGAATTGTGAAGATCGGTATCTTGGAATGATTAAGTATCAAATGAGGTCGCTTTGATACTTCAATATTCATTGACAAGGAGTTGGGATGATGGTTTGTGTTACTAAAGTCCCTGTCTATGTTGACTTTAATTTAAGAATGTTCTCAATTAACTTAGTATGATCAGCGTCCACTTCTGTAGTTACTAAAAGTAAATGACGTTCATCCAATGGGAAAGTTATGCGTTTTATCTTTTCATATTCAGCCATAGCATATTTTCCTTTACCTATTTTAGGTGCAAGAGAATCCCGTAATCCCCATCTACCCATCGCCTGCATCATTGATTTCTTGCTTTCTTCCGGTGCCAGCAGATTCTGTGTGCCTTCACGTTGACCACCATGCTTGATTTCTCCACTATCATCGCATATCCCAGCAAAACGTATCTGGGTATCTAACTTCATTATTTCTTTACAAAGAGCATCATTATCCATACTGCATGTATTGTGTATGTAGAATAAATAAACTTTTTATTTACTGGAACATGCGTCTGACATCGCCTTCAAGAGCACCGCTACCGCCGTGTATTCTGTCAATGTGCTTTGATAACACTTCCTTGTCATCAAACGGTGAACCGCAGTAGGGACATGGAAATTTCGATTGATTTGCATCCTTTGTGAAGGCAATAGCTTTGGGGTTTATAATACACACAGGAGTTCCGCTTATAGCCGATGTGGCTGCTGAAAGTGTGGCCTTGTGAAGATGCTCGAATATGCTGTCCCTACTTATGATACCTACTACCGAAGTACCAGTGGTTATTATCACCTGTCTAATTGTATGTTTATCCATGATCGTTAATGCTTCACCAATTGTTGATTTTGGAGAGATATTTATTACTGGCGAAGACATTATTTCGCGTAACTTTACTTTAGCAGGATCCTTCCCACGTGCAATTACCTTGAATAACACGTCAGTCTTGCTAACTATACCTATTACTTCTCCGGAATGAGCAACAAGTACACTCCTCGCATTCTTCTCCTTCATTTTGTCAGTAGCCTCTGCAGCAGTATTGTCGCTCTCCAGAATTAAAACATCTGTGTTGAGAACTATCTCTATTGGCATCTGTAGTATTGTGCCTATGTTTGTATCTGCATTCGACATTAAGCAAGGAGCGTTTCAGATTTATTTAAGTTTGATCGTCTCAAGAGGATCCATTGATCTCTTGTTTGAATCATCTACTTTGTACTCGTAATTGGTCTGTAACTTATACTTCCGCCTCCGGATAACTCTTATTATATTGCCTGATAAAATATTTTTATCTCTATATTTCTAAATATTAATCAAAACTAGAATTCATATCATCTGAATTTTTAATCAGCCTTCATATATGATGAATTATCTACCAAAATTAAGGATCTGCTGGAAGAAGACAAATTCTTATGCTATGTTACGAGACCTCTATGTTGTTGCTTCGAACTGGCGAGAGAGCCAAAGGACTTTCCAATCCCTCCCATACAAATACCTCTACAGAAAATATGCCTTTAACATTAGGCACCCAGGACTGTGCTACCTTCAATGATTCCTTGCCCGGAAGCTCACCTGTGAGCCAGGAAAGCGATAAGGTTGCACCCTCCTCATTCTTTATCTGAACTATGTAAGCGAAAGACTGTTTCTTTTTTTGATTATTAGTAATCTCTGATTCGATCAACACCTGCTGATTAAGCGAAAGTTCACTCGCAATTTGTCCTGTACTATCAACAATCCTCGGTTCTGATGCAACTGCCCTCTGGAGAGGAGGTATCAAGTGTCCAATCCTTGCAGAAGCAAACAATTCTTCCACTTCAACGGTTTCAAACATATTTTCACTTAAAGCGGCTGGGGGAGGAAGTGTCTTATCAGTATACTTCACAGTTATGGTATCACCTTCAGAAACCCTAAGTCTGGTTCCTGTGCTCTCTTCATCAAGCGTAAATGTAAGAAATTCTGCAAATATTCCAGTCCTGTCACCTGTCTCTCGCAATGTTACTAATAATCCGCCTCTATCAGTACCTGACCAAACTCTCACCTGCAGAGTATCGATTGTGTTAGGATGTTGATTTTCATCGACATCTATAACAATTATTGTAGCTATGTCTGTAACCTTGTATGTATGGTCAGCGAGCGTTACCCCACTTGTGTAAAAATCAACGTCTACCCGTGCTGTTACTGTATGCTCTTCAGGTGTCTCAACTTTGATTATTAGGTCATCATCCCTTTGAACCTTAACATCTCCCGGCCAGATCGCAGGGTCTGGTGTTAACCTTATACTAGCCTTAAAGAGGCCGCTATTTGCAGCTATTTCAGTGAACAAGAGTTCCTGAACTGGCTTCTGCACCGACTTGGATGTAGACAGGTTTGCCATTAACAAATCCGACTTGTTAGGGTCGGAGTTTGCCCTCTGGTACTTTATTAGGATAACAACTTCATCAAATGGCCCGTACCTCGGCTTGCTGAAAAATATCTCGGGGTCTCCTTGTAGTGAGAAAGCTGCTGAGAATCCAGAGCCTAATATGATGATGATTAAAAATGCTGCAACTGATCTATAGGCTGTAATCATTGTATAATTATTATTTATAGAGACTATTGAACTTAACCTTGCTTAGCCTACATTCTATTCAAATTCTGTTGGGTCTCTCTGGATCAGTAAAGCCATCGATTATTCCATGACTGTTAAAGACCTCTTCGACAAAGTCTACGCTGAAACTATCATAATTTTGCACTTCTACAAGTAGGTAATGCAGATCTTTGACATAATACACATGTCGTTCCATTCCAATTATACCAGAGTCCTCACGGTATGTAGGGAAATTGTATTCAGCAGACATTATACGCCATATCTTCTTGATGCCTATAGAAATCTCATCATCATCATTTTCAGCATCATCATAAAGATCCCAAAAGATACCTGCGATAGCAAGTTCCTCTGACAGAGAATCTGGAGAATTCACCTGGAAATTGAAGTCAAGACTGTGACGAAGGAACTTGCCCGCGCGCTCATTCTCGTAGTGTTGTGAGATTGCAGCTGACATGAAATCTGCAAATCCTTCGACCATAGAATCTGCAGTTGTTGGATTGCTGAAACCTCCATGATTCATACTGCTATAATGATCAACGCTGGCATATAGATCCTGCATATAATGTGTATACTCGTGTGCTAACGTGTCCCATGTGTATGGATTTCTAGGAGAGCTTGTTCCCTTGCCTATCCATATCTTAGGAATCTTACCATCCATTTCGTATCCATACTTGCCTTTGGGCGTTTCCTTACTAAAGATCTCTATGTCTATCTTCTTTGCTTGTATTCCTATAACGTCTATATAGTATCTAACGATATCATTTTGAAATGCAAAAATTCTCGCTGCAGCTGCTTCTGATTTACCCGAAAATACTATAGGTTCCAAATTAATGTCATGCAAAGCACCGTCGAACTTGATAGGACCAATTCTCTCTGATAGTATTTTTGAATTGGAACCATCTACCAGTCGGAAATATTTACCATCTAGCTCGACCATAACTGAAAAGACATTCTTTAGATTGTGAATTATGGCATCCAAATCCTGAAATACAAACTTGCCAGAGTTGTCTGCATATGACTCGATCTCACCATACGGGCTAACTATCTTCACCTTTACTCCCGGAACTGGAAACTTATCGCCTTTTGAATCTGCATACAAAACAGAACCCATGAGTTTGTATTCAGAAAGCGGCCTGTATTCCTCGAAACGAAGGGTCTCAGAAACACTCACTTCAGGAAGCTTTTCTGTCGTAACCATTACAGTATACTCGCCTTCAGGAAGTACATACGATGGTCTCATCCAGTGCATCAATGTCTTTTCGTATCTCTCATCTGGACCAACGAAGAAATTCTTAGCAACAACAGTTTGACCCTCCTGATCGATCAACATTACATCCAGCCATTCCTTTGCAGGTCCTAAGCCGGAGACAATGATGGGATCGGCGGGTTGATATCCAGCCTTATTGAGCTGCAATGTAAGTCTTCTTGGCTTAAATTCAATCTCATGTTCGTCACTGATCGATGAAAGAAAACCGTTACCACCCTCAAAAGTTGCATAAACTTTCAGAGCATTGCTAGAAGTTACCTGTGAGGCCTGCCAGTTGACTAGAAACCTTCCATCTCCCCACGTTATCCCTTCTGTTAATATTCCATCTTTTTCATTATCTTCATACATTAACAGAACCGTCGCTTCCATGATCGGTAATCCTGTTTTTGTTTGCAAACTACCTGTAAGCAATAGATTATCACCAAGTGTTACATTGTATCGCGGAGGATCTAGAATGATTATCGTCTCCTTTCCCTGTGGCTGTTGGATTACTTCCTTGACGAAGTGGACTACAACTCTCTCAGACGAGGTTACATCTGTTGTGGATCTAACATATATGTAATAAGGTCCTGTGTCCCAAGTATTATCCCAATTCAGCGCGGATCTAGAAAATTTTCCGTTTGCATCTACAAGTATCTGTGTTGCGAGAACAGTATATTGTCCGCGAGTTACAAAAACTGAAAGTATGTCGTGTGGTCTGCTGGAACCAAAGATTATCAACTGATCATCATTTCTGTATATTTCTTGATTGGTCTGAACAATTAGATCAACCCTTTCAACTTCGATGATAAACTTTTCACTTTCCGAACCAGCGTAATCTGCACTCCCCATATAGCTCCCATACACCGTAATGCTACTTTTTTCATCTGACTCAACGACCCACTGTATGCTAAATCTACCATCATCATCTGTAGAGCCAGCTGCAATGATACCTCTGCTTAAACCGTTCTCACTTTTCAAAATTATGGGAGCTTTTGCTACCCCTTCTCCATTA
>JBHICO010000028.1:0-15211 GCA_046759645.1 Nitrososphaerales archaeon | reverse complement strand
AGATTGGAATCACTGCTGGGAAGAGTGATGATTTCAGTGAATGGTACACACAGGTTGTTCTCAAGGCAGGTCTGGTTGACTATGCACCCATGAAAGGTTTCATAATTTTACGGCCGTATGGGTATTCTATATGGGAGACCATCCGGGAGACAGCGGACAGAATGTTCAAGGAAACCGGGCATCAGAATGCCTTTCTTCCAGTATTGATTCCTGAAAGTCTTCTACGGAAGGAATCTGAACATTTTGAAGGTTTCAAGCCCGAGGTGTTCTGGGTAACGCACTCTGGAAATGATAAACTATCTGAACGGTTGGCATTAAGGCCTACCTCGGAAACATTGGCTTATGAAGTGTTTTCAAGTTGGGTGCGGAGCTATAGAGATCTGCCTTTAAAGATGAACTTCTGGAATACTGCATTACGTGCAGAGATCAAGGCAACGAAACCCTTCATTCGAACTTCTGAATTCTTGTGGCAGGAAGGACATACAGTTCATGCTACAGAGAAAGAAGCTAACGAAGAAGTCCTGTTAATACTCGAAATTTATAAGAATATTGTTGAAAATTATCTTGCTATTCCTGTTGCAGTTGGACGTAAGAGTGAGAGGGATAAGTTTGTTGGTGCCTTGTACACGATTACTTTGGAGGCACTGATGGCGGATGGGAAGGCACTGCAGATGGGTACGTCGCATGATTTGGGCCAGAATTTCTCAAAGTCTTTTGGCATAAAGTATCTCGGTGCTGATGATAAAGAGCATTATGCATGGCAGACTTCCTGGGGAATATCATGGCGTTTGATAGGTGCTCTGGTAATGGTGCATGGGGATGATAAGGGGCTGATACTTCCTCCTAGGATTGCTCCCATCCAAGTAGTAATCGTACCTATACCGTACGGTGATATGAATAGAACGGAGATTCTTGAGAAAACTAAGAAGATCAAGGATTTATTGTCAGATTTTAGAGTGTACCTTGATGACAGGAAGGAGTTTACCCCTGGATACAAATTTAACGATTGGGAGATGAAGGGTGTACCATTACGGTTAGAAATTGGGCCTAAGGATCTGGAGAATCACTCAGTTATGTTTGTGAGGCGCGATACCGGTGAAAAAAAAAGTGTTGATGACAAGGAGGTAACTGAAAAAGCAGAGAAAATTCTACAACAAATACAGGATTATCTCTTTTCAAGAGCGAAGGGGATACTTGACAATAATATTCATAGTGTAGATGATTATAGTAGGTTCAAGGAGATGATTGACCATGGTGGATTCATAAATGCATCATGGTGTGGCAATGTGGAATGTGAAGACAAGATCAAAGAAGAAACAGGAGCTGATGTTAGAGTTATACCTTTCAATCAGGATTCACTTTCATCATGTATTTACTGCACGAAACAAGGAAAACACGTAGCATTTTTCGCAAGGGGTTACTGATTTCATCGGCTAAACATGAGAATTATGAGCTTTATAATTTGAAAGCAGAGAACAGGGTAGGTGTGGCTTTAACATTGGTAATCATATACACCTTAAGAATTGATTGGGGGAGGAATATTGGGAAATGGTTTCCATGGACGCTGGAAGATGATGGGGATAGTAATTACAAACATTATGTATTCTTTTTTACAGTCCTAGATACAAATTCATTGTCAGCAATCAGGAACCGCCATTGTTTGTCCAACGCTACTAAGATGCCTATTCTGGCCGTAGATATTATGGAAGAACTATCCACTTTCATATTATTTAAAATGTATAATTCGCTTTTTCTTGTAACATCAGCACGATTTTGTTGTTTGGTCACGTCCAATGCCTTTGTAAGTTTGCCTGGACCATTTGTTAAACTGTAGAGATCATTTGTGTTACGATATTTTTGCATATGTTTTATTCCCTTAAGAGGTTCAAGAGCTCTTATCAAAACAGCGCCTGCAGGCACAGTATCTTCTCTAGATACGATGTTTAGACAGTAATGGTTTCCGTAAGTGAAGTAAACGTAAGCATGCCCAACTTCTCCAAACATAACACTGTTTCTTTCAGTCTTACCTCTATAGGAATGACTTGCAGGATCATCTATTGATCTGTAGGCCTCACTCTCAACTATAATTCCAGATAAGATCTTTCCTTTGGTAACCCTAACAAGTATTTTTCCTAGCAAATCTTTGGCAACATCTATTGTGTTCCTGTTGTAAAATTCCCTCCTGATGATATTCATATATACTCCTCCAACGAACCCTTTTTTGATTCTAGTTTCTTCAGAGCATCAATCAAATTCACTATGTCCTTGTTGAATACCGACCTTAATTGTGGGTTATAAATTACAGCTGCAGGATGTACCGTTAAAAAGTAGTATCTATTTTTATATCGTATTAACTTGCCCCTGTTAGATATTATAGAACCTCCTTTAAGCAAGGCTTCATATGCGGTTCTTCCTAAAATACAAATAATTCTTGGATTGATTAATTTGATCTGCCGTTCAAGGTAGGGTTTGCATGATTCTCTTTCTCGCTCTGTTGGAACTCTGTTACCTAGTGGTCTGCATTTTACTACGTTTGTAATAAAGACATCATTCCGCGACAGTCCTGCTTTTTCCAATGCTTCAGTCAGCAGTTTGCCAGCTGCACCAACAAACGGTCTTCCTTGCCAATCCTCATTTCTCCCAGGAGCTTCACCTATTAACATAAGTTTCGCTAAACTGCTACCCTCTCCTGGAACAGCAGTTGTTCTACTTTCACACAATCTGCACAGGGAACATTTCCTAACTTCATTTGCAATTGAGTTGAGATTGTCTGCCATCATATTATCAGCGGTTGTTCACAAATTATAAGTATACTAGTGTAGGACTAAGCGACTCCAAATAGAAAGGGTGTTATGGATCAATACGCGTGAAAACGGGTCTTATATCGTTGAAAACCCTCTGCTGGTTTTTATTGCTCCACGCTTTTCACACTTGCAGTGCCTCTAATATATGGTCCGCCATTACCCATTCTCATTGTCTGAATGGGATCTCCCTTCCCACAGTTTAATATTGGCCTTATTTCAAACTCCTTGCTACACGCATCAATTGAGTTGAAAAACTCTGGTGCTGTACCTGTAACTATTATATCCCGTAACAGATCCTTAACTTCACCATCTTTGATTTCATACGCATATTGACAAGAAATATTCCAGTTGTAGCGCATCATATCTATAGATGGAACCTTCATGTTGCAGATAAAATACCCCTCTTTAACTTCTTTTATCATTTCATTAAAGTTCCAGTCTCCAGCATTGATATAAGTGCATGCCATCCTTATCAAAGGGACGAACTCATAGCCGGTTGCTCTCATGCCAGAATTTGGTTCTGAGTTGAACTTTGCTGCCGTTTCCCTGCTGTGCATATGATCGTACAGTATACCATCCTTTACCAATAATTTTTCCTTGGATCTTACACCTTCATCATCGTATTCGTAGTGACCAAGACTTTTCTCTATAGTTGGATTGTCAGAAACGGTTAGTATCCCAGAGCCTACCCCCTGACCTATCTTCCCAGCCCACCATGCGCCTCCCGCCCATGCCATCTCATATCCCAGTACTCTATCAGCCTCAGATGGATGTCCGAGAATTTCGTGAGTGAGCAATGCAACAAAATCTGGATTCATAACTAATTTTGCTTTATGCTCTCTTGTAGATCTCGCATCTATCAGTTCAGTCGCCTTTTGTGCAATATCTGCAGAGGTTTTTCGTACATCAGCATATTCCGTTAGCATCTCCATACCTCCACGGCCACCTTCAGTTCCAGAAACATTTTGTGTGAGACCAGACTCATGGGCAGTAGCTGAAAGGTTGGAGACGGTATCAATATACTCCTGTAAGATCTTCGCACCGTCGCTGTTTACAAAGATTTTCTCAACATGTCTGTAACCTATAGAAATCGATGATCTATTAATTCTCTGTCCAGTCTCCCTGATAATTTTATCGCAGTCTTTTGCTACCTCAACCAGTTCTTCCATTGAATCCCTAGGATCCTTCTTGTACATGTAAATCACTTTGTCATCAAATGCTTTTATATCAGCAAGAATGACCTTGTTCCTTGCATGTGTGCTAGCACTCCGTGCTAGCCTGACGGCCTTTTCAGTCACATTCCTTACAGCATCATCACCATTAGGGGTTGCAGAGGCATAGAACCCCCATGAACCGTCGAATAGCACTCGTATACCTATGCCAGAGTTTTGCATGGAACTTACGTGTTCTATAGAACCATTTTCTATCAACGTTGTTTTTTCGTGTCTTACCTCACATCGTGCATCAGCGTAACTTGCTCCCAAACTCCTTGCTTGGTCAACAGCTTTAAGCGCGATGTCTTCTGAAAACATGGCACTGTTATGATGAAAAGGGGATAAAAGTTAAAGTGTTCTGACGGTGAAAAGGTGTGATTCCTTATAAGGAGGAAAATAAATATTAAAAATATAGAGGGCTAGGCATGCGAATATTACAAACTTCAGACAACCATCTAGGTCAGATAGCCTATTCTAAGATCGATCCCGAGACTGGTCTAAATGCCCGGGGTATTGACTATTTAAATGCTTTCAAAAGCGTGGCCAGAATGGCCCTAAACGAACGTGTGGATGTTTTTGTTATCGCTGGCGACTTGTTTGCAAATTCCCGCCCACACCCTTACTACGTACTAGAAGTTACACGCCTCTTAAAACGCCTTTCAAAGGCCGGTGTAATGACCCTTATTGTAAGTGGCAACCGTGATACGCCCAACACTCCCTCTGGACTTAACCCTTTGACAATCTTGAGCGAGATAGAGAACGTTTTTGTTGCCACCGAACCTAGCACTTTCATTCAGGGAAGCTATGACTTTGTCTGTGTCCCCGCTCCGATGAAATTTGATGAAGTCGGCAGCAAGTTCCCTGCCTTGCTTGACTTGGCTTTAGAAAAATCAACTTCAGATAAGAAAATACTTGTTGCGCATGTGCCCATTGAAGGCGCACAACCTGGTTCAGAGCAACTGATAGAACCTTTTGGAGGCGGATATGTAAAGCCCAGCCAGATTCCTGAAAAGTTTTCCTACGTTGCTCTAGGTCATATTCACAAGTTTCAGCAGATAGAGAACGTGCTGCCAATATTCTACTGTGGATCATCCGAACGCTTCGATTTTGGTGAGGAGCGCGACGACAAGTATGCACTTCTTGTAGAGCTGGAGGAAGGGATCAAGGTTAAACCCGTTAGATTGCCAATAAGAAAGATGATGACGGTAATTGACTTTGACTGTTCGGGTTCCTCCGGATCAAAGATAGAAAAGTTTGTCTTGGATTCAATTGAAATAAGAGGAAAGGAATTGAGAAAAGCACTCATAAGAATCAAACTTGAAAATATAGATATACACGAAAACAACGCTATAAAGTGGGAACCTATAATAGAGAAGTTAGAAGAACGTAAGGTTTTCGATTACAAGATACAGGCAAGAACCATTGTCTCACTGCCAGAGTCAAGTAAGCTTGGTGAGCATTATATTCTGCCCCCGGCAAAGGAACTTGAAATTTACGTAAAGGGCAAGAGGAAGTATGCGAATAATGCTAAAGCCCTCATTAAACTCGGTAGTGAAATAATAAGGAGAGCTACGAAACAATGAAGATCAAAAAACTAGCTGTTAAGGGTTTCATGCGATTCAAGGAACAGCAAGAGATAATTTTCCCAGAAAACCAAGTTACCCTAATATTCGGTGAAAATGGTGCTGGCAAAACATCACTTCTTGACGCTATCTGTATTGGCCTATACGGTAGAACCTTCAGAACTTCATTCGATCCTGAGGCTGGCTTTCTCACTGTACAGGATCTTGTAAATCACGAATCTACAAAAGCATCAATACACGTAGAATTTGAAAATTATGGGCATAGTTTCGTTGTTAATCGTGAAATATCTAGAAGTAGTGCTACAGCAGAATTGCTTGAAGATGGAGAGGTTAAGGTTCAAGATGATGATGTATCAGACTATGTAACTTCAAAGGCGCTTGGTTTGGATTGGGACGGGTTCACCAAGTCAACAGTGATTCTGCAGGGAGAGATGAACGCTCTTACTGATGCGCTGCCTGCAACTAGGAGGGAAGCGTTTGTAAAATTATTTGGGCTTGACAAGTATAGTCGTTACAAACAGATTGCGAAGGTTGGAATTGAACAGAAAAATCTGCGTGTTAAAGAGCTGGAAGCTGCTAATAAGGTCCTCACCAACGAAGTTGCTAAAATACCACAGGTAACTAGCTCGATTAAACGTTTGCGCAAGACAATAGAGAATCTGGAAAAGCAGAAAACGAGTTCTGGAAAGAAAGTGAAACGTTTGACAAAGTTAAAAACAAATTTGGAGACAGATTATAGGAAGTATATAAAGGTAAACGAAAGGATCGATAATCTTAACACACGAATAATGAATGTAGAAAAAATGATGCAGAGAAAGAAAAATGATCTAAAACACTTCAATGCTTTACAGAATAATTTTGCTTCCATTAAGAAATCATATGGTGAGCTTTTTTCAATAACAAAAACTCTGAAGAGCATGAAGCGTATGAAATCACGGTACGATAGGTTAGAGAGCCAGATAACTTCCTTGAAAGGCTCTCTCAATAATAAAAAGGAACCACTTTTAGAAATACAGAAGGATATAGACATATCGAAGACCATAATGCATAAGATGAAGAAACAGATTCCTTCTCTAAAAGCAATCAAAACTGTACGACAAAGGAAGGCTGCACTTGAACGAAAAAGGGTAGAATTCGAAGAAGTTCGGTACCAGCTTGATGCATTGTTAAACGTTGCATTGAATACTGTAAATGAGCTGAGGAAAGATATGAGACAAATCAAGCACAAGCATACATGTCCAGTTTGTACACAAAAGATACATAGCCCAAAAAATGCGTTGAAGCGTTGCATGCAAGAAATAAAATCTCTTGAATCAAATATTAAAAAGAAGCAGATTAGATTAAAATCGGTATCTGTAGAAATAGGTAATATAGATCAAAAGCTTGCTATTGTTGAAACCACTAAAAACAAATTGGACAGCCTTCACAGTAAGCAGAATGAACTGATTGAGGAGAATAAGAGACTTTATATGTCTAATAAAAAAAGGAAGGAAATCCAGAGACAAATCGACCTTGTCAGAAATAATATTGAACAGCATGAGAAGCAGTTGAGATCGCTGCGCTTTGATGTGGGTGAGTATAATCTGCTGGAGAAGAAACTTACTTCGTTAAGACAGGAGAAGATTGTGGAGAAATTCTTTGGTATGAAAACACAACTGAAGCAGATACCGAAGCTAGAGAATGAAGTAAGTAGAATGAGTTCTAGTTTGTTGAAAATGGAGAAGGAGAGAAAGCGAATGCTTGCACAGATAAAGAAACTTAAGGACATAGAGAACAGATTTGCGGTTATTAAAGATGAACTGCAGTCAGCAGAAAAAATTTACGACCAGAACATAGTCGCACTTGCGAAAGAACAGACTAACTATAGGGCTGTTGCTAAACAGCAAATAGAACTGAAAAGGAAAGAAAGGAAACAGCAAAATAATGAGGATGAAATTGAAAAACTGCTGACATACATGTCAGCATTTGAAGAACTCGTGCATATATTCATGGATATACCAGAAAATATCTTGAAGCGGCTTATCCCTTATGTCGAAAAAGAAGGCAATGCAATAATTAACGAACTATCAGAGGGCACAATAACTACAATAAATATAGACAGTGAAACACTTAGCATAGGTGCTACCATGGGTGGAGAAGTACGATCTATACAGTACTTTTCTGGCGGGCAACAGACTAGAATAAACATGGCATTACGTGTAGCTATTTCTAGGATCCTTAGCGATATTCCCCATACCGACAATCGTGCCTCTGCTATAATGCAGACCCTTTTCATAGACGAAGGGGATTTTGGAAATTTGGACGAGGCTGGTGTTAGAGACACTATGGCTGTAATATACAATCTAACTAGGGAGTTCAACAGGATCGTACTTATCAGTCATCTTGAAAGCGTTAGAAACATCTTTCAAGGCTATACAGCTGATGTTGTGAAAACAACTCCCTCACAAAGCTTGATCAACACACCTGTAGAAGCCATCAGCATACAACTGGAGACTTAGTATATTGCGTTTTAATTTAATTCAGGTTTAAGTTCCTATGTAAATTTCAGATTTGCCATACTGTATTAATTACTTCCCTTTGTTAGGAGTGGGCCGGGAGAGACTTGAACTCTCGACCACCGCTGTGTCAGAGCGGTATCCTAACCAACTAGACGACCGGCCCTCTTAAGACACAAAATTCAACCTTCATTATATTTGCTTATAAATGAACCAATCCGATACAGATTTCAGGGTTTGCCATAACGCATAAGCTTTAACTTCGTTCACACTAATTTCTTTTATGCATAAAGTAAACATCTGTGTTACCCAGTTCAAGTTGAAGCCATACAAAAGATTTGATACGTTTAGAGATGAAGTACTAAAACTAATCAATAAGAGTGAAGGTGCAGATTTTGTTGTGTTTGGAGAATGGTTCACCCTAGGATTGCTGGCTATCGATACAAACCTCGAAAAGGCGAGGTATTCTGATATAAAGAAAGTTTCAAATTATATGGATGACTACGTTGAATTGTTTAGCAAACTAGCACGAGAGCGAGCTCAATTCATAGTGGCGGGGACTATTGTTGAGGAAGATAATGATAAGTATTATGATACGTGTTTCATGTTCGATCCACAGGGTAAGACCTACAAGCATCGAAAGACACATCTATTTCCGTTGGAGAGAGAAAAATGGGGCATATCAGAACATGATAGCCTGAATGTAATAAAGACCGGTAATGGGTGCGTTGGCGTATGTATTTGCTATGAATCACAAATACCTGAATGTGCAAGGGCGTTAGCTTTAAAGGGAGCTGAGATAATTTTTTGCCCATCTTTCACCCTTACGGAAGGTGGTTACTATAGAATAAGGGGTGCATGTGCTGCTAGATCAATCGAGAACCAACTGATCACAGTGATGAGCAGTGTCATTGGTAATCTTTCTCCCATGAATTTAAGAGGTGTAGGAAGATCTTCTATTCTATCCCCGTGTGATAAACCATGGCCCAACAATGGGTTAATTGCACATAGTGTGATGAATAAGGAGATGGTTGTTACAGCTGAAATTGACATAGATGATATTTACATTACTAGAGAAAAAGGGGCAGCCAGACCTCATCAAGATAGAATCAGGAGATCAGCATTATACAAGAAGTGGCAGGCGGCTGGACGAGAATCAAAAGAACTTTAGCTATGTGGCATAATTCATAGTTCGCTGTATTCCAACTGCTTTCTGTATAAAATCGCACTCCACTGAATTCGTGGCAGTCCATTGCTAATGTTGCATCAGCTACCCTGACTTCGAATTGATTAAGTCGTCAAAAACTTAATAGACTCATTGTTAGACCGTTGAGAATAATTTCCCCCGAGGCATAATACAAGTGCATTTATGATATTCAGGCGTTAAATATTAAGATTTTAATAGCTTGTAGTCAGAAGCTCTCTGTGGTAAAAACACCCTCTAGCCAGACATTGCAAGTAGATCAAATTGCTCCTGATTTTAAGCTTAAGGGGGTCGATGGGCAAGTATATTCATTAAATGAGTTCAATACCAAGGCATTGCTAATAGTTTTCATATGCAACCATTGTCCATACGTGCATGCTAGGCTGGATGATATAATAACACTGCAAGAAAAGTTCAAGGATAGTTTAAAGGTTGTAGGTATAAACAGCAACGATCCGAATTATGAGGGAGAGGGGTTCGAAAATATGGTAAGGTTTGCAAAAGAACGAAGGATGAACTTCCCATACCTGTCTGATGAAACACAAAATGTGGCAAAAGCATACGGAGCAGTATGTACGCCAGATCCATTTCTATTTGACTCTGGCAAAAAATTGGTATTTCATGGAAGAATAAATGATGCTATGGAACCTGAACAAAAGGCTAGAATCCATGTAATGGAAAACAATGTTAGGAAGTTGCTTAATGGTGAAAGGATCGAGAAAACCTTTGACCCTTCAATTGGCTGCTCCATAAAGTGGAAGAGCAGACTATAGTCTATAATTACACATTCCGACATATAAAATCACAAAATACTTTTTTGATGGTATTAGTACAATATGCTTAATGTGCATAAATGAATTTACAGTTGCATGTGCTATAGACGGCTCGCCTCCTTACTTTACATACGAGGGCGAAACGATGCTAATTATTAATTCGGAGGAGCTAGAAAGGCAAAGAATCAGTGGCTTTCAAGCAGTTGAACAGTATATGGAAGCGCTGATTTCTCATGAATCTATACATGTTATAATCAAGAAACTGATAGATGAGGGGACATCTGATTCGTTGGACGATCTGGAAGTGATAGTGCGTCAGAGGGGACTTGCATTTCAAGTTACTCTTAACAATATTGCCTTTGCAACTGATATGTCTGGTATAGTATTACCGTCGGAATGATTTTACCGTCTGAAATTAGATCGCAAGTTTAGGATTCGCATTCTTTACCTTTTCCCAGTCATCAAGAAATGAGCGGAGACCTTTGTCGGTTAATGGGTGTTTGATCATCTTTCCTAAAACATCCGAAGGCATTGTGACTATATCAGCACCTATCTTACCTGCTTCAATAACATGCAAGGGATGCCTTACGCTTGCAACTATAACTTCTGTGGTAATATTGTAATTTCTAAATATCTGCACTGCCTCCCTTATTACGTCCATACCAATCTGACCTGCGTCGTCTAGCCTACCAATAAACGGACTCACGTACGAAGCTCCAGCTTTAGCTGCCAATACTGCTTGGTTGGCAGAAAATATCAAAGTGCAATTCGTACTTACGCTTTCTCCGTTCAGTTTCTTAATAGCCTTCAGTCCGTCAGCTATCATAGGTATCTTCACAACGACATTTGAACCGAATTTTTTCAACCTATGAGCCTCTTCCAGCATTCCTTCAGTGTTAGTGCTAACTACTTCTAAACTTACAGGACCCTTCACTATCCTCACAATCTCGGCCATTATCTCTACAGGATCACCTTTTTCCTTAGAAAGCAATGTTGGATTTGTTGTTATACCATCAAGTATGCCCATGTCGTCGTATTTCCTTATTGCCTCTAGGTTGGCAGTATCTAAGAATATCTTCATCACTATTTCTCCTTCATTAGCTCTAGAACAGTCCTTGCTATATCATTTGCTTTTAGGCCGTACTTGAGCAAGAGTTCCTCATGCTCTCCTGATTCCCCAAACGTATCCTTTACACCAATCCTCCTCATGTACGTAGGGTATTTCTCGGCTACGACTTCCGCAACTGCTGATCCCAATCCTCCATAGATATTATGTTCTTCTGCAGTAACTATCGCACCAGTATCCTTCGCCGCTTTCAGTATTGCATCTTTATCAATTGGCTTCACTGTAAACATGTCAATCACCCTGCAGGAAACTCCGTTTTCTTTTAACATACAAGAGGCATCAACAGCTTCCGGAACCATTAGACCGCATGCTATTACTGTGACGTCGCTTCCATCTGTTACTGTGTTACTTTTCTCAAGTTTTAGATCTATGTTATTTTTTTCATAAACGAGAGCAGTTTTTGGTCTTGCCAACCTCATGTACACGGGGCCATGCATAGTTGCAATCAAATCCACCAATTTCCTGGTAGAAATTTCATCCGAAGGTACTATTACATGCATATTTGGTATAGCCCTGGTTATTGCAAGGTCTTCTAGCTGCTGGTGGGAGCCTCCATCGGGGCCAACACTCAATCCACCGTGTGAGACAACTAGTTTCACATTCACCTTACCGTAGGCTATAGCATTTCTAATCTGATCAACGCACTTTCCTGGGATAAAAGCCGCATAGGTGCTTGCAAATGGCACTTTCCCAGCAAGAGCCAGCCCCACAGAAATGGAGACCACATTTGATTCTGCTATACCTACATTGAAAAACCTCTCTGGGTACTTGTCGCCAAATAAACTGGTCTTCAATGACTGTGTAGTGTCGCCTCCTACAACAACTAAATTCTTGTTTACTGCACCAAGTTCTACTAGTACTTCACCATAGGCTGTTCTCATATCGCCCATAGGTTTTCCCAATGTTATTAGACCTCCTTTATTGCGGGCAGTGCCCTTTCCTTCAGTTCTCTAATAGCTTTCCCCACATCAGGTTGACCACAAACAGCGTTACCAGCAACCAGTATCCTTGCGCCCCTCCTAACCAGATCATAGACGTTTGAAACATCAACTCCGCCATCTGCTTCTATCATTGTCTCAACACCTTTCTCATTAATTATTTCACCTATCTTGCTAAGTTTAGGAAGAACCTCTGGCATAAATTTCTGGCCCGAAAATCCAGGCCTTACCGACATAACATTAAGCAGGTAAATTGAATCTAATTTATGAACAATCCAATCCGGAATTTCAGTATCTGGGTTAACTGCTATTCCTGCCTTTACTCCATTTTCATTCAACTTCTTTATTATCTCACCAAAGGCTTCTTCCGTGCACACCTCTGCATGTACCGAAATGATATCACAACCAGCATCCACGAAACTGTCAAGGTATAGCAAGGGATCGTTTATCATCAAGTGTGCATCAAATGGCAATTTGCTGTACTTCCGCAAAGCCTTGATTGTGCCCGGACCAAAGGTTATGTTGGGAGCAAAATGTCCATCCATTACGTCCAGATGAATAACATCCGCACCGCCATTTTCTACCTCTTCAACCTCGTTGCGAAGAGCCCCGAGATCTCCAGCAAGAATAGAGGGTGCTATCTTCAAGCTCATAAACCTAATTCTTCCTTGATTATTTTGACTAGAGATTCTTTCTTCGGTGCCTTTCCATGCCACTCTGGGGACCATTCCATGAAAGACACACCTTTGCCTTTGGTCGTATGCGCTATGATCACTGTCGGTCTATTGATCGTGTTTTCTGCTTTTTCCAGTGCATTGATTATCTGCTCAAAGTTGTACCCATCGATCTGTATAACGTTCCAGTTGAAGGCCTTCCATTTTGCAGCCAATGGTTCTAGAGGCATTATCTGTTCTGTCAAACCATCCTGCTGTATGCCATTTCTATCGACAATGGTGGTCAGGTTATCCAGTCTATACTTCGCTGCACTTAAAGCAGCTTCCCATACTTGGCCCTCCTGCAACTCACCGTCACCCAACAGTGCGTATATTCTATGACTTCTGCCGTCGAGCCTAGCAGCAAGCGCCATCCCTACTGCAACAGATAGTCCTATACCTAAAGAACCGCCAGAGTATTCTACGCCCGGTGTTTTAAAATCCGAATGTCCTTGCAATCTGCTGTTTATCTTCCTGTAAGTCTTGAGCTCCTCAATAGGAAAATATCCTGCCTGTGCCAGTATTGAAAATAGTAATGGAGAAGCATGACCCTTGGAAAGTATAAACCTATCTCTATCCTCCCATAAAGGATTTTTTGGATCATGTTTCATCCTGTAAAAGTAAAGAGTAACAAGTATCTCCACGGCTGACAGAGAGCCTCCAGGATGGCCTGAGCCAGCTTCAGTAACGGTCTCCAGTATAAGCTTTCGAGTATTCTTTGATATTTCTGTCAGTCTAACAAGTTCCTGGCTTTCCAAAGAATCACCTATGCAACGGCACTTGGTTTACGTCCTGTTCGAGATCCTTACCATCATACAGGTACTCGTCAAAGTCTTTCGTTGATAGAACAAGTGTCTGTGCACTTACCTCGCTTATTGCAGCAGCGATATTGCTGAGAATCGAGGCTTCAAGGACCTTCGCGCCTGCACTAATTGACAATGTAAGTACTGCCATCATAGCATCCCTTATTCCTATCGCTCTTCTGAACTGCTTCGATGGCGTTAGGGCAGGTATCCGAATCATGTTATTACCGTCGAACATGGTGAGTCCCTTAGCTCCCGCCGTTAAGATAAGTGATTTGCATTCTATCTTTGTCATTAAATTGATTCCTATGTTATGCAAACTTGATTCATTCATTATTGATATGCCCGTAGCTTTGCTGGCTTCCCTGATATTAGATTTAACACATGTAAAACCTATGAAGTCCATGTAGTGCTTTACCTTTGGCTGTCCCATTATTGGAATGTTCTGACCCTTTGCAAAACTCACTACATGCTTTATCAGCATTGGCGTTATTGTCCCCTTGTCATAATCTGAAATGACCACACAGTCAACCTTGCCCTGATTTGACTGTGTACGATTGACCATCTCAAATGTAATATTCTTATCCACATCGCCCCTTACTTCCCTATCTATCCTGAAGTGCTGCCTGTTGTCAAGGAAATATCTTGTTTTGAGAGACGTTGGCCTAGAAGTAGTAATTATCCCTCCCGCGTCTATATCATGCTTCTTCAACATACTTTTCAACTGTTCGCCTTCGTAATCACTGCCCAAAACGCCTATGACAGATACCTTGCCTCCCAGCGAAACAATGTTGACTGCAAGGTTAGCAGCCCCGCCAGCAAATGAACTTTCCGCAATAACATCGCTTACAGGAATAGGAGCTTCCCTCGAAAGTTTCTTGGCGGCAGTTTCTACATAGTGATCTACAATCAGATCTCCAATAACCAGAACCCTTTTGCCTGAAATTCCCTTTAATATCTCCTTTAATCTATCCTTGGAATTAAAGGCCACCTAAATCACTAGTATGAGAACCTCCATTTAGGCAAAATAAAAAGGTATTGCCTGGACCCGTAGAAATTATAAAACGATGAGTTAGTTGTTGCTGCCAAGACTTAAATGTGCAGGACACGATCTAATCCACTAAATGCCATTATTGTTATATGATGACACATGTTATCTATGTGGAAAGTTTGCAGATACAGTAAGAAGGTTATCATGTGGAAGTATCGATATAGTTGGTCACTACAGCAACCAAGGTATTTCCATTAGGAGTAAAATTTTCCCCAAAGGGTTTGATCCAACATCTATGTTCTGGTTTGTGACAGAGACACAAGCGTTCGGCGGTAGAAGCGGGTTGTTCCCCGTTGCAGTTGAAATTGTGAAGAACATATTTAGATCTTCATCAAAAAAGGAGATGTATAGTATTAACATTCCATGCTCTGATGAAGAAATGTCGTGCAATGCCACTGCTGATTTTGTAAAGAGGGTATCTATGCTAATGAAGAATGGTAAGAAGTTTAAGATAATGGGAAAAAATTAAAAAAAATATTGTTGAATTTGCATCAAACTTAAGCTTGT
>JBHICO010000027.1:0-16349 GCA_046759645.1 Nitrososphaerales archaeon | reverse complement strand
GTCAATATTATTTCCTAACCTTCAAACTCGCCGACGAGAGGTATAACCATAATTCCTGCACTTAACTTAATTACTACTACGACCACGAGTGATGATATATATAAGATTACGATCGAACATATACATGAAAGGATTAAATTTAAAGAAAGATTTTTCCGAAGTTTACACGCAAGAGTCGCCTGTCCCATATCTTAAGGAAATGGGGAGGTTGGAATACCGCATTGCAGATACAACGAAATTCTTTTACAAATACTTGGGCAATAGACTTTACAGAGATCTTAACAGACCAATTCAGATTCTTGATATTGGGAGTTCCTATGGAATCAATTCCTCCCTTTTGATCTATGATATAACGATGTCGGAGCTGAACGATTTTTTTCTTAAAAGTGATAAGGCACCTACAAAAGAAGAGGCAATCCAATTTTTTGGGAGTCTTCCAAAACGAAATACCCACTTCAACTTCTATCTTCTTGACATATCTTCTGAGGCTCTAGTGTTTGCAGAGGATATGGATCTATGTACACAAACTTTCTGTCTCAATCTAGAACAAGATGGGATTTCATCAAGTACTTCTCCTCTGTTAGGAGGTGTTGATATGGTTATTGCAACTGGCTGTGTAGGCTACATAGGATACAAATCATTTACAAAACTATTTGAGGCATTTAATCACCGAAACAACTCGACGGAATATAGAGATGAACTCGATATTCGCTCTGGAATTTCGCCAAAGCCACTGTTTGCTTTTTCCGTCCTACGAATTTATTCAATGCATGAAATTCAAAAAGTTTTCGAAAATTACGGTTTTGAACTTCTAAAGTGCGAAATTCCTCCCTTTCGACAAAGGCATTTTTACGACAAACAAGAGAAAATCAACGCTATTTCTTTATTAAACGAAAGAGGCGTGGTCAGAACAGACCTTGAAGATGACGGATATTACTATGCTGATTTTTATGTAGGAGCTCCCAAAGAACAGAAAGATGTTTTAACATCTTGGGTCAGAAGCATGGAAAATGATTTTTTACATACGTCTAGTTCCACAAAATAAGCAACGATTTATAGTTGAGATGCCATCTTTAGACCCTGGTATCTGTTCCTTAGAGTAACTTCTGTGACTCCAGCTGCTTCAGCAACCTCCTTCTGTGTTTTGTCCTCTCCATTCATGACACAGGCAATATACAATGCAGTCGCAGCAACACTCATCGGAGCCTTGCCCGCAATTATCTTCGTCTTCTCAGCTTTCTTCAGAATCTCAAGAGCCTTTCTTTTCGCCTTCTCACTCACACCTGCTCTACTTGCTATCCTTGCAACACATTTAATCGGGTCAACAACAGGCATCTTCAGATCCAACTCCTTTATCAACAGCCTGTAGCACCGAGCAACTTCCTTCTTCTTTACCCCGCTCGCACTTGCAACATCCTTCAGTGTTCTTGGTGTCTCCGTGTCCCTGCAGACAAGATAAAGTGTTGCTGCTCCCAGAGCAGAAATAGACCTTCCCTGAACCAGACGCTTTTCAATTGCCTTTCTGTAAATGTAGGCTGCTTTTTCAACTAGTGCATCGCCCAAGGCCAACTTATCCTTGAGTCTATCCAGTTCGGTGAACGCCTGCCGCATGTTCCTGTAACTTGATTCATGAAACTGGCTTCTGCTGTCCCAGGTTCTTAGACGTTCTATCGCGCTCTTCATAGACGCTGATAGCGGTCTGCCTGATGCATCCCTGTCCATCGGACCTATTATCGTCGCAAGGCCCATGTCATGCATTGCCAACGAAGCTGGAATACCAGTTCTGCTTCTTTGTTCATACTCTTCGTTGGAAAACGACCTCCATTCGGGAGTAAGTGCCTCTACTTTTTCTGTCATTACATAGCCGCAGTTACCGCAGAATATCTCACCCGTGGCACCATCTGTAACTAATGATGGCTTTCCACATCTAGCACATCTATCGAGAACGCCTACAGTATCATTTATCATTGCCCCTCCCACCACAAAATTACTGCCAAACTTAAGACGCTCATCAGATATATAAATCATCATAGATATAAATTGAGAAAGAAGTTTTGACAAGCGTAACTAACTATAACATTATATTCCAATAATATTGCAAGATTTACACTTAGACAAAAAATAGCTCTACGCTTTTTAGTCAGTCCTTCTAGTTACAGTACACATGACAGACCTAATTTATGGTCGTGGAATAACCGATATCATTCGTGAAATGCCTTTTTATGTTAGCCTATTCACAAAGTATGCAAGCATCAAGCTTTTCCATGCGAAGCCAACTATGTATGGTTCTGTTGACATTAACAATGTCTGTAATTTACACTGCACCCATTGTTACTGGTGGTTGAACAGAAAGGATGACGAAGACCTCTCTTCAGAAGAGTGGAGGGAAATAATTAGAAACACTTTCAAAAAACAGAAAATTTTCGTTGTCACTCTTGTAGGTGGAGAACCAATGATGCGTCCTGATATAATTGAACTTTTCTGTGAGGAAATGCCCAAAAGAGTTTGTGTTGTTACGAATGGGACCTTTCCTTTAAAGAGATTTGAAAATCTGTACTTTTACTGGGTATCATTGGACGGAACAGAGCAGATACATGACAGCATCAGAGGAGCGGGTGCATATGCAAAAACTAGGCAGAATATCCTTGATTATATAGCAGGGCCTGACAGTCATGGAAAACCAGCTTGGAAGGACATCTGGATTTCAACGACTATCAACTCACAAAATTATGCAACGGTAGAGGATTTGATCGAAGAGTGGAGAGGCAAGGTAAATAAGATGGGATTACAGTTTCATACGCCATTCATCAAGGGCGATCCTTTATGGCTGCCGTTTGGGGAAAAACGTAATGAAGTGGTTGACAAAATTATTGCATTCCGCAGGAAATATCCAGATTTTATAGTGAATAGCGAGAAGCAAATATCATTGATGAAAGGTAACTGGGGAGGAGTTGGTACCACACCAGTTCAATGTCCTTCATGGGCTATACTTTCACTTGATCACATGGGAAGAGTAAAACAGCCATGTTGTATTGGAAGTGCAGATAGCAAAGCGTTAAAGCCAATCTGTGAAGAATGTGGTCTTGGGTGCTATTCGGTGCTTGTTGCACGAGGTATCACTGGTAACTAGCAATCTAGATTAAGCAAAGTCTCTCTCTTCAAGTTTGAACTCTGCTTAACTTTTTATGAGAACTCATACTGTGTTTCCATCCTTGTTCGAGTTTTTGCATTAATATCTATGATAATGATCGTTCTCACATATTTATTTATGGCAAGATTAAAGAATAAAAAGTATATTTAGAACAAAGCATTTTCTCTGCTATGGCAGAATCTAAAATTCCCGATAAGATTGAGTTCAAGATGCTGGATCATGAAAGAGTTGGAGTTGACACAGTAAAATTCAAACTCGAGGATGGTACGATTGTCAAGGTCAAGGTAGACTTGGATAGAGCAGGCATATCTACGAATTATAAGAATGCTGATGGTACTTCTCACTATGCAGTCAACACATCGGTAAAGGTTTTCGTGATCCCTCAAGACAAAAAGTTCACTTTGCCCAAGAGTCATATTAATGCGAAGCCAACAAAGCCTCCAGGTCATATGATCACCTAACCACAAACACTTTATTCTGTTGCGTGGTCTGTTGACATTAAAGGTATGAAAATCAAAGCACTAGCCGTTGATATTGATGGTACGTTAACAGAAAATGGTAACGGTATGGTACACCTAGGTTCTCTCTCTATGCTGCGAACTGTAGAGAGCTTGGGATTGAGGGTAATTTACGTGACAGGTCGTTCTTCTATTGAAGCATATGTTTTATCGGTGTTCGGTGGTACAACCAAAATAGCAGTTGGGGAAAATGGTGGTGTGGTAACCACTAGCCCTCATGAGCATAGGCTGCTGGCAGATAAATCACATTCTGAAAAAGCCTATGAATTTCTTAGAACTAGAATGGAAAACGTAATGATGAAACCCGTTTTTCCAAGAATGACTGAAGTAGTGCTGCAACGAAGTTTTGATATCACCATTGCGGCACAGATATTGAAGGATAGTAACTTACCAGTTGTGATCACAGATAGCAAGTTTGCATATCATTTAGACCATGAAAGTATAAACAAGTCTGTAGGTTTCAAAGTAGCATTGGAAGTACTGGGTATAAAACCTGAAGAATCTATAGCTATAGGTGACAGTGAGACTGACGTGCCGCTATTCGATATGTGTGGTTACAGCACAGCGTTGGGCAATGCAGGTGATGATGTGAAGGCAAGTGCGAAGTACACAGTAACTAGTAGCGATGGAAATGGTCTGGTAGAAGCGTTGGATCATATAGCCTACAAATTTCTGGGTGTGACTGATGGCATTCCAACTTCTAATAAATGAAATCACTTTGCTGTTGAATGATGCACTCGGTAGGCTAAACTATCCGACTGTAGACTTTTCAGTTGATGAGCCACCAAGAAGCGATCTTGGTGATGTATACAGTAACATAGCATTTCAGCTAAGCAAGAAGCTAGGGAGAAGGCCTCCCGACATAGCAAGAGAGATCTATGAAAAAGTTGTAACGCCTTACCTTGATAAGAAAAAAGATTCAATGATATCCGCCGCAGAATCGCATCCTGCAGGGTATCTTAACTTCAAGGCAAATTACGCGAAGTTAACGTATGAGACATTGTCAAGCACTAAAGCATTCGATCGAGGCGTTGTAGATATTGGGAAAAACAAGCGCGTACTTGTAGAACACACGAGTGTTAACCCGAATAAGGCACTGCATATCGGTCACATACGCAACGTAGTGCTCGGAGATTGCGTGTACAGGATTCTGCAGCATACAAATCATAATGCATATGTTCTTTATTATGTTGATGATTCTGGACTCCAAGTAGCGGATATGATTGTTGGATTCAAATTCGCAAACTTTCCAATGCATACAAACAAAAAATTTGACCACTATTGTGGTGATGAGGTTTATGTAAAAGTCAATGAAATGTATCAACAAAACAAAAGTCTGACTGATAAGCGTCGATATGTGCTAACGGAGATTGAGAAACCCAATTCTGAACTAGCAAAGTTTGCTCGGGAACTTACAAGTATGGTTCTCAAGGAACAGCTTCAAACTTGCAGTAGGTTGAAGGTAAGGTATGACTGCTTGAACTTCGAATCGCAAATAATTCAGTCACGACTATGGGAAAAGGTTCTTGAGGCAATGAAGGAAAAGGAAATAGTGAAGGTAGAAAACAATCCAGATTCCAAATACCATGGCTGTCTAATCATAAAGGCCGGGATAGAGGGTGAGGAGAAGGTCCTACTCAGAAGTGATGGCACCGCTACGTACATTGCGAAGGATATTCCGTATGCAGCTTGGAAGATCGGACTTGTAGAAGATCCTTTCACCTACTATAAATACGCCATGCAATTCGACAGCACAACCTTGCTTGCTACAGAGCTAGATTCACCGACCGGTTCGAATCCGGGGTTCCATGCAGCGGATCTAGCCATTACTGTAATAGACACTAGGCAGAGCAGGTTACAAACTATAATCTCCAAAGTGCTTGGTACGCTTGGAATGAATTCAGAGCGCTATATACATCTAAGTTATGAAGTCGTTGCGTTAAGCAGTGACACAGCTAGATTGCTTGGAATTGAGATAGGCGAAAAGCAGTTTGCTCATATGTCTGGGAGGAAGGGTGTTTATGTAAATGCAGATAATGTACTAGATGCACTACACAGAGCAGCATACGAGGCTTCAAGGCTGAGAAATCCGCAAGCCGATGAAGAATGGTTAGAAAGAATAGCTGAAAGTGTTGCCATAGCAGCTATACGCTACAATATGATAAAACAGGATCTAGATAAAACCATAACATACGATATAAAGGAGTCACTAAATTTGGAAGGAGATACTGGTCCTTATTTGCAATACGCTCATGCAAGAGCATGCAGGATAATAGAAAAATCAGCAGAACCATTACCGTCGATTGACCAAAAATTACTGTCAAATTTAAATACCGAACACGAAATCGCTCTGATCAAGGTACTATCTAAGTTTGAAATGCAGTTGGAAAATGCTACATTAAATCTATCTCCAAAGACAATTGCAAGGTATGCATATACACTTGCTACACAGTTTAATGCGTTTTACGAGAACGTCCCTGTATTGCGGGAGAAGAATGTAGAGGTGAGTAAAGCACGTCTACTCTTGGTTAGCAGATTTATCACTGCCTTAAAGGCCACTTTGAACATGCTAGGAGTCGATGCCTTGGAAAAGATGTGATTTATGCTCGTTTTGCATCTTTCTGCATTCTGGCAACAAAACACTTTAATCATTGAATATAGAAGAATAGTTAGGTGCTAACCTGAGCATCCAGTGTACTAGTATGAAGGTAGAAGGCCCAGATAAAGATGGATTTTGTTGGCCCAAATGCATTTGGTTCAAGTGCGCCAAGAATGTATTGCGACCTAAAGGAAACGTTCTATGGTGCGATTGGTTGGAGCAGACATGCTTAGGACCGTCATGCGCTTATGCCAGTTGCATTAGGAATAAACTTCTACCCGAAAACAAATGTGGGTTAATTGTAAAGCGGATTACGAGAGATGTTATTCGGCCAGAGGACTTTAAAGTCGATGTTAAATTAAAGGGCAGGGCTGCAAGGAATGTTGACGAAGACGATCTTGTATAGCTACATTATTATCTTGACATTGTTTTCTTAGCATAATGGACCGTATAGATGAAGGGTCTTATGTGCTTCTATTCCACACGCCGAGGAAGAAGTGGCTAACGAAGGTTGCTAAAGGAAAGAAGATGCATACACATCTTGGTATAATTGATCTTGATAGCATTATAGGAGTTGAGTACGGCAATTGCATAAAAACTGCTAAGGATAAGAACATCTACCTCTTGAAACCTACTGTACACGATTTCATAATGAAGAGTGAAAGAAAGACACAGATAGTATATCCCAAAGATTTAGGTTATATAGCGGCGAGAACAGGTTTGAGTAATGGTTCCATAGTATTAGAAGTGGGAACTGGTAGCGGAGCACTAGCAACTTTCATGGCTAGCATTGTAAAACCTAATGGGCACGTCTACTCTTTTGATGTCAGACCAGAATTTATTGAGGTTGCTAAGAAAAATATAGAAAAAGCCGGTCTTAAGGATTTTGTTACTATAAATCAGTTTGATATAAAGGATGGAATAGATCTTAAGGATGTAGATCTTGGTGTCGTCGATCTTGGAGACCCGTGGACAACAGTGCCGTACGTTCATAAATATCTGAAGGGGGGTGGTTGTTTTGCGGCCATTTGCCCTACTATGAACCAAGTTGAGAGACTGGCATTGTCACTCAAACAAAACCACTTTGCAGATATAGAGTGTACGGAGATAATCATGCGTCATATCGAGGGTAGGGAAGGCATGACTAGGCCATCGTTTAGGATGATAGGGCACACTGCTTATCTAGTCTTTGCGAGGAAGGTTTACCCTGTGGTGGCATGTTAGCATTAGTGACAAGCAGCAACCTTATTGCAAAACTGATACCTTCAAGGTCAACCCGCTCTAAAAAAGGCGACAATGGAGTTGTTCTCATCGTAGGTGGCAGTAGAATCTATCATGGTGCCCCACTCCTTGCCTCCTTGGCTGCTCTAAGAAGCGGTGCCGATCTAGTATATGTAGCAGTACCCAAGTCTATTTCCACAGCTCTGCGTTCTTATTCACCAAGTTTAATAGTTCTACCATTACCCGATGACCGACTTACTGTTGGAAGTGTCAACAAGTTGAAAACAATGTTGCCAAAGAATGTAAATTCAGCTGCCATAGGAATGGGTTTGAGCATTGCCAGGGTCGAGGCGGTAACAAATTTGATAGGTAACCTTGAAGGAATGAATTCAAAGGTATTGCTGGATGCCAATGCCTTGATTCCCGATGTTTTACCATTAGTTAGCACAAGGAAGGGTGTGTTAGTACCACATGCTGGAGAGTTTGAACGGGTATTTGGTCATAAAGCTGGCAACAGCGAGAAGGAAAGGATCGACAACGTGAAAAAATTTGCTTCAAAATTTAAGGTTACGGTACTTCTTAAAGGCTGGATCGATATTATATCCGATGGCAATAAGGTGTTTCAGAACAAAACTCATAACAGTGCAATGACAATTGGTGGTACTGGTGATGTGCTGTCTGGGCTTACAGCTGGGCTGTTGGCAAAGGGTATGAATCCATTGGATGCCTCTTTAGCTGGCGCCTACATCAACGGTGCTGCTGGTAATGGTGCGTACAAGAGGCTAGGTCTGCATATTTTGCCTACTGATGTTATTGATGAGATACCTGAAATTATGAAGAAGTTCGATAAAGTCAAAAGATAATAGAAAGAACTAAATTTATCATGTTCCAGAGTGATGCCAATGGCGTTTGAACAATTCATGCCAGGTGCGACGGCTGTCGGTGTAACCTTTGATCATGGCGTTATACTCGCGGCCGAGAAGAGAATAGCACTTGGAACATATATAGTCAGCAAGGGTGGCAAGAAGACCTTTCGCATTACTGAGCATGTTGGTGCTGCATGTGCTGGTATGGTAGCGGACATGCAGATCCTGATAAGGCAGATCGAGGCATTGGCAAAGATCAAGGCTTTAGAAACCAGGAGACCCATGGCCCCTAATTCTGTAGCCAAATTAGTATCAGTTATGTTATTTGAAAGAAGATACTTTCCGTTGTTAACTCAGGTAATAATTGGTGGAGTTGATGGCAAACCAGTGATATATACATTGGATCCTTTGGGTTCTCTATTACCAGATGCCTTTGCAGCTGCTGGATCTGGTGCTGAATTGGCCGTCGGTGTTATAGAAACAGCATTCAAGGCAGACATGAATGAAAAGGAAGCTAAAGAACTTGCAATTAAAGCCATACGGTCAGCTGTGTCGAGAGATGCTGCCAGCGGTGATGGCGTAGATATGCTGATTATTACCAGAAATGGCTGCAAAGAAGAATCTGTTAAATTTTAGTTATTTGTTTTCCTTGCTTACGTTCCAAAATTTGTCACTTACATAATGCATACTATCAATTACAGGACCTTTATTCATTCCATCAGCTTCCTTACTTGCAACCAAGGCAACACCAACGGCAAGATACTTTCCATACTTCTCATCCTTAACAACCACAATGTCCTCTTTGCTATATTCATCCATACTAACAATTCCTGGCCGCATTACCTTTGCTCCATTACAGATAAACCTTATAGCCCCCGTATCGACTCGAACACTTGGAAAGGATTTCAAAGCTTCTTCATTTGTCAGTAACGGTAAAATGGTTTTGTCTATCTTAACAGCAAAAAAATTCTCACCAATCAATAGGCACTGATTTTCTTCCAACTCAACTATCTGCATGCTTTTAAGCTTCTGTGGTAAAACATTAGTTGGCCATTTCTTAGTCACGAATTCCATTATTTCGTTTGAAGCACTCTTTGACAACGTGTATTTTCTCAAACTTTGCTCATGGCCTCTCTTATCTCTATAAGATCGCGTAACACTGCACCAGCAGTTTCCATACCGCCAGCTCCTCTTCCAATTATTGTTTGCTGCCCAGAATGTTCCGAGGAAAAGGTTACGGCGTTTAGAGTTCCATTGACACATAAAGGATCGATCTTAGGTACTTCGATTGGTTTTACCATCAATTCTTTATTACTTGAGGCAATCAGTTTTATCGCATTCCGCTTCTTCAGCGCATTCTTCATGGCTTCAACGCTAACTTTCCTTATTCCTGTAAAGTTGACATCCTTCAATGTGACCTTCATATTCATCACCCAGTTAGCCATTATTACCAGTTTTGCAGCAGCATCGTACCCATCTATATCTAATGAAGGATCTGCTTCTGCATATCCATTCTTCTTAGCTTCTGCCAATGCGTCGGTAAACGAAAGACCATCCTCTATTTTCGTAAGTATGTAATTAGTAGTTCCGTTAAGTATACCCCGAAAAGACCTTATCCTGTCACCCCTTAGACATCTCTTAGCAAATTCAAGTATAGGAGTACCTCCTCCTACTGTTCCGCTGAAACGCAGCATCACGTTGTTATAATCAGCAAGTTCGATCAGGGATGGTAATGCGAACGCCAACGGTCCCTTGTTAGTTGTGATTACGTTCTTACCGTTCTTTATCGCTGTGGCGATATTAGAAGTTCCAGGCTCACCTGTTCTTAGATTTGTTGGACCGAGCTCAACCACAACTTCAGCGTTAACAGACTCTATAATGTCTGTTACATTTTTCTTTTCACCATTTCCATATTTTGCAACGGTTCCTTTAGCTTTTTTCATACCAAGTAACTTTTGCAAATCCAACCCTGAGTCAGAAACGGCAGAACCCTTACTATCTACAACGGCAACTATTCTTGGCTTCATGCCATAAGATGCATATAGATCCTCATTTCTCGACAATAGTAACTTGGCAAGATTCTGACCAACAACACCAAACCCAATCAATACGATCCTCAAGTCTTCTCTTCACTAAACAATCCATCTTTCTTTATATAGTCTATGTTGTTCTATCTGCAAAGGTGTTTGAAAATAGTACTTTTACATGAAATTCTGATATTGCTCATTGCCAGTTTCGGGGCTGGAACACTGGGATCCTTGTTGGGACTTGGCGGTGGCTTCATAATTGTTCCCACACTTACATTCATGAGCCTCAATCCATCCCAGATCGCAAGCACAAGTTTATTCGCAGTTTTTTCAACCTCGGCCTCATCTACACTTGCATATGCTAGACAGAAGAGAATCGATTATGTTTTAGGAATAAAGTTTGCCGCCTTTACAATGCCGGGTGCGATATTAGGGGCATACATTTCAAGTTTTCTTTCAATGCCTGAGTTCAAATTTTATTTCGTCCTGATTCTGGTGGGAACAGCAATTTACATTCTGCGTAAAAATACTTTGAAGGAACGATCAAGGCTACACTTAAAGGGTATAATGGCCTTATGCTATGCATCTAGTTTCTTCGCTGGTGTTCTAGCCAGTCTTTTCGGTATAGGTGGCGGGGTAATCTTCGTGCCCATAATGGTAGCTCTTCTTAGAATGTCAATGCACAAGTCTGCTCCAACATCTCAATTCATATTACTAATATCTTCTATAGTTGGGCTATTCACACATGTAGCATTAGGACATCCTGATTATTTTATTGCAGCAATTATTGTGGCAGGAGCCTTTGGTGGTGCACAATTGGGCTCAATGCTATTGCTGACAATAAAGGAAAAGATACTCCAAACATTGCTATCTATAGGATTGCTCGCAGTAGCTGTGAAGTTATTAGGTGATGAATTTTTCTTTATGCTAAACAGATGAGTTTGTTAACAATGATTCTTCATCAATAGAAAGAGTTAAGGCGCTTCACAGTTAATTTCAGTCATATGAGCGGCGAGCCTAAAGACCGTACGTTTTGGATCTCGAAGGAAGACGAGATAAAGCAGGGAAAGACAACAGACGTTTACTTACTATATACTAGAGATGTACTGAAAAATGTGAACAAGAACCAGCGCGTTGTAATTGAAGTTTTCACTAGGAGTGTTGACTGTAACTGGGGTGTCGTTACTGGTATATATGAAGTAGCTAAATTGCTTGAGGGAATGAATGTAAACGTTAGGGCAATGGAAGAGGGCGAGATATTTCAAACATCCAAAGACTCGGTAGTTTATGAACCTGTTATGCAAATAGAAGCAACTTATACCGATATCGCCATTTATGAAAATCCTATTCTAGGCTTACTGTGTTTCTCAAGCGGTGTATCAACAAAGGTTGCAAAAATACGAATTGCTGCCGGTGACAAAAATGTGTTCAGTTTCGGTACAAGACGTGCACATCCTGCCATGGCTCCTACAATAGAGCGTGCGGCTTACATAGCTGGCTTCAATGACGTATCAAACTTATTGGCAGCTGAACTACTGGGCATAAAAGCTGTAGGCACAATGCCTCACGCGTTAATACTCAACTTTAACGACCAGGCAAAAGCTTGGAAAGCTTTCGATGAGTTTGTTGCCTCTGATGTGCCCAGGATAGCACTTGTCGATACGCTATGCGATGAAAAGACTGAATCGCTTATGGCATTAGACTTGCTGAAGGAAAAACTTGATGGGGTTAGACTTGACACACCTTCTAGCAGGCGGGGTAACAGGAGGAAGATAATCGAAGAAGTTCGGTGGGAACTTAACATAAGAAATGGCAAGCATGTAAAGATCTATGTATCGGGCGGTTTGGATGAAGAGGACATTGCACAGCTTAGAGATATTGTTGATAGCTTTGGTGTAGGCACAAGCGTAAGTTCTGCGAAATCAATAGATTTCAGTTTTAAGATAGTTGAGTTCATCGAATATGGCAGAAGAATACCCAGGGCAAAGAGAGGTGATATTGCAGGAAGTAAACAAGTTTACAGGGACGAAGAATTTCATGACGTGATTACCATGGTCGACAGCGATGCTCCCTCCGGATGCAGACCCTTGCTCACTGATCTAATTGTAAATGGAAAAATCGTTAAAGGGTTCATGAATGTCACTCAGCTCAGAGATCGCACAGTAGAAAATTTAAAGAAATTTGCAAGAGCTGAACCAACATTGAAGTGGGTTTAACCATTAGTTCAGGTTCTATCCGGACTCGTCTGGATAATAGATCACCTCGGTTCTGTTCTGCGCCTTTCCAGATGCAAAGTAGATTGTAGCATTTACTAGTTTCTGTAGATCTGGTTCTGAACCGTCTACTCTGCCAAGCAATAATAAGTAAACCCTTATAGAGGAGTTCAATGCCTCGCTGAGTTCCTGATTAACTGTAGCCGTAAATGGCCTTAAGGCGCCCCTAAACACTTCAGCCCTAGCTCTGATAAGACCTTCTACTTTTCTGCCTATAGGAGCATCAGGACCTATTATCACGATAGTACCTGCACTTTCTTTGTATCTTGAAGGTTCTATTAATGCACCCGGAGCCATTGCGTTAATTGCTTCCTTGCCTATCAAAGCTGGTATGTTAATATATCTGTCAACTAGAGAATCCCAGTCTGACCTACTTAACGTTGTCAAATCTTGTCCATAATCATAATCCCCAGTAACATGGATTATGGCATCTAGTCTGCCAAATTTCTTGACTGTAGTCTCGAAGGTCTTTCTTACTACATTTTCATCGGCCAAATCAATTATATGCAACTTATGTTGTGAGAAATCTGTTAGTTCTGACTCAATATTGTCTTTAGAGAATAATATGACACATTTCGCACCAGCATTTGCAAAGGCATCTGCAAGTGACCTAACTCTATCATGACCTTTCTTCGTAGTAGATGTTGAACTAAATATTGTCACTCTTTCCTTGAGATCAACGCGTTCATTTAATGGAATATCACATGCGATCAATGGTTTCACAGGGTAAAACACCCTGTCGGCAGGAACAACTCTTCCATTGATCAGTCTGCTGATCGTGTCACCTGCTAGGTGTAAAACAATATCTGCGGTCTCTTCTTGTGATAAGAACATGTTGTCAACAATCATCTGGCTTGTATTCTTCTGTATCTTTTCAGCGATCTCCTGCATCTTTGTTAAACAATTCTTAACAGTGTTTGCAATTTGCTGGATGTCCTGATCATCACCTCTCTCCTTTGCAATTTCACTGGCAACATTCATGACGGCATTGTTAACAACATCATCGGAATCACCTAATGCCGAGAGTGCCTTTGAAGTAACCTTTTCAACATCCGTTGGGCTCAAACCAGGGAATCCTCCTATTCTAACAAATTCCGCGGCTGCTTTTGGATAGACGGTTTTATAAATTCTGTCAGAATGAACCGGACCAGGATTGGTTCCTATAGATTTTATCCCCCTTCTAACTAGTTCCCACGCGAGTGCCTCAGTAAGTCTGTTTTTAGCTCCCTGCGCAGACGTGTATGGACTTCTGAACCTATATGGTCGCTGTTCATGAGGCCTCTCCTCGGTGAAAAATGTAGCAATTGTTATTATGTTGCCACCTCTATGCATACACTGCAACGCCTGGACACTAGTCCAAAAAGTTCCAGTAAGATGTATCGCTACACAATCCCTAAATTCTTTGTATGGTTGAGAAGGAAAACTCTTCACTGGCCCCGAAACGCCAGCATTGTTGATTAAGATATCGACCTTGCCGAACTCTTTCTTTATATCAGCAAACATCTTTGTTATTCCTTCTTCATCACTTACGTCAACACCTGGAAAAGATCTAACCTTTGCTGAACTGCTAACATCTTTGATAATGTCATTTAAAATAGCGGCAGTCGCATCTAAGGGTTCCTTTCTCCTTCCCATGATTACTATACTAGCTCCATGTTCTGCGAATTTTTTTGCTACTGCCTGTCCTATTCCAGTTCCGCTCCCTGTGATAACTACAACCTGCTTATGAAAAGATAACGAAGAGCGTTGAGACTCCTCTGTCATCAAAATTCGCACACTCACATGTTTAATAAATGTTAATGGATCTTTGAAATCTTTATTTGACAGAGCAATATGCCTATTGGATATGGAAGGAGAGGAAGAATATCTAGAGACCGATATTCAAAAGATCTGTCTTGATAATCTCAAAAATTTGGGGATGGAAGCTGAAGCTGTTGAGTCAGGCAGACTTGATATTGAGAAACCCCCTTACTACAGCAGTTTTTTTGCTGGCGGTATATTTAGAATGGTTGATAACATAGGAACTATCAAGGTGAAAAATCAGAATTTTGAGTATATCCATATAGTGAGGCTGGGTTAATGGCCGATCTACCAACTGCTTGGGGTGCATTACCATATTGCCAGATGCACTTTGTTGTGTTAGGAGACGGAAAGCGATTTGCAGAGGTGTTTGTGGCTCGAACTAGAAAGAAAACTAGCGGTGTTATGAACAAAAAGATAATAGATGTCTGGTGGGAAGGAGGAATAGTGGCAGAACAGTTGAACCATGATGCTGATCTAAAATTGTTGTTGAAAGAAGTATTGCTTGATGAAGACGCGATTTACATAGATCCAACAGAAAATTGTATAAGAATCCACAATGGGTGGAAAGCTGAGGGCACTGTCGAGATCAGCAGTAATACAGTGCAAGCTTATAATACCATTGCCGGTCACGTAAAAAAATTCTTGTCAGAACTGACAATTTCCAAAACATAACTTAGAAGGAGAATGGATTTGGATTGGGAAGGTCACCGTCACTTTTCCCATGAGCCTTTCTTCTATGTCTCTCTAACCTTATCTTTTCAGTAAATTCCATATCACAATAATCACATTTTAGATTGTTGTTATTTTCTTTTTTCCTGAACAATCCCATTGCTTAACCAGCTCTTTTCACACTTAATTAAAGCTATCACGCCCTCCACCAGTCGAATGATACAAATTCAACTTTCTTCTCTTTCATCCGTGGGATGGCAAGTATGAATTGTTTCCTTACAGTAGTAGCTAATCTACCGGCGAGTATGATCGCAGTAGCAGTAAGCATATCATCTGGCTTTATAACCTGTACTAGATATGGGGCATGATCTATGCCAGGTCCATGCTCATAGACTGCAAAATCACATCCGAATTTTATTCCTGGTGTAACAACATAACCACACCTACGTAATTCAGTAAATACAAGGTACTTGCTGTCAAAATCAGCATATTCATTTTTGCATATAGAATTAACCCTTTTCAAGGAGACCAAGTTATGCTCATCTTTCCGGTATATAGCAAGTTTGTTATTTTTTGCCAGGTAATATCCTTCTATAAGATCCAGAATCAGTGGTGAATTAAAATCAGTTCCTTTGGGTTTAGGCACACCAAGAGGCTTGCCATAAAATCCTTGTCCGAATAAATTTCTAGATTGATCTAGATCCCAGACGACTATCCTGTTTTCTACAAGCTCACCTTTAATCTTGATCATATTGCTAGCTACATATTTAAGGCCAAAATAGTGAAAGAGTCGGAAGTCTCTAGACATTTGTCGGCCATGCCTTCGATGCCTTCCAAGACATCTTTTAAAAGCAACAGGTCTTTTACGCTACTAACATCGCTCAATGCCTTTATAGTCATCATCCTATACTTTTCATCCACCTCCCTCTCCAATTTTTGAACTGCAGGGGCAATCTCTATAGCTGTAAGAGGATTCATGCTCAACGCCCTTGCCATTTCATTCAGTCTAAATAATTCTTCTACGACCATATCTATAAGTGACTGTACTTCACTATCAAATTCCTTTTTGAGTACACTTGGTTTTAATACAGACAATCTAAAGGCAACACCACTCATGTAACCCCCAATTTCATCCATTAGGTACGCTGTTCTGAGAATGTCTTCCCTGTTCATCATCAGGTTCCCAATTTCGGAGACGTCCCTAGTTATTTTTCTTCTAAGA
>JBHICO010000026.1:0-16451 GCA_046759645.1 Nitrososphaerales archaeon | reverse complement strand
CCATAATTTTTGACTAGTCTTTACGCAGGCTTGATAGATGGTTTCAGTGATGAATATGTAAAGCAATTGAAGACTGCTCTTGTTGAATTCATAAAAAAGAAAGCACTTGATGGTGACAGAATTGCAAAGAAGGTTTTTAGACCTCCCTTCTTGGGTGGTAAGAACTTTGAGGAGCTAGCCGAAGAGGTAATAGAGAGCAAACGGATGCCTGATATCAAGGCATTGAATGAATTTCTAATTGGTGATTTCAACATTGATGAACGCACTGTATTGAAACAGGTCATGTTTGATGAGTTCAAGAATACATCGAAGGTAAAGAATTTAGAAGGTATGCTATCAAGGCTGTCCGCAATAGCACAGTTAAACCTAAAGTTTCTGAACAAGATAACTATGTTGGAAGTAGATGAGTTCGATTCAAACGCAGACTCAATTGATTTTGTCAAGGCAGTCATAAATGCACATCTGCCCTCTACAATATTGCTTTTGATCACTACACCATCTCTCTATATAGATATCAAGAGAGCTGCACCATCCGTTTACGACAGGCTTGAGAAGGCAAACTACAAGATCGACCTTGCTGGCTCTGGTACTTTTGATGAAGTTTCGGATATCGTGTTGGAATACATAAGGCAGAGGGTAAGGGACCTGACATTTGAAAAGTATGAAAATGATATAATAAGCAAGATCAAAGTCATTTATGATGAATTCCAAGAGTTCAGAAGCATACGCTCGATGCTAAACATAATGTATCATGCGATGGAGATCGCAAACAGGCAAGATGCTGACATAATAACGGAAGATGCAGTGGACGAAACTATGAAAGAAGCGTATCCCGGTCTGCGGGTTAGGGGAAGCATAATGGATGTTCCCATCTCAGAATTTATCAGGATAAGAAGGGACTGTGCGGACTCTATAATTTTGGAGAATAATGTAAAGGAAGCAATCAAGAGTCTGGTTATGTTTGCACATGAACAGGGAAAGGTTTCAAAGCCAGAACATCCTAACGGTAATGTTAACGATACAAATGTAGCTGCCTTATACAAAGATTCAGGCGGTAGTAATATTGCTGTAGCAGTTGTAATAGACAAGGATCACGTAAAAAGCATAGATAAGATATCGAGCACAGACTGCTCTGGAGCTGATAGGCTTGTAGTGCTTACAAATGCTCACACCGATGCCGCAGATGGCACTACAGTAGTAAACATGGACAAATGTAAAATGATAGATCTCATATATTTCAACAAGAAGTACAAGAACGAAGATATAGTAGAGGCAGATTCAGATAGGGTATTGATGCTAGCAAAATCGATTTCACTCTGCTAAAAGTACTCTCCTTTGATCTTGATGGTACTTTGCTCAGAAGAGGTCTGGACGATGTCTTCTGGAATGAGAAGATACCAGAACTTCTCGCCCAATAGAAAAAGATTCCGTTCAGGGAAGCTCAACAGTTCGTCATAGAAGAATATGATAAAGTAGGGCGTACCGATGCGAGGTGGTATGTACCAGAATATTGGTTAGATCTCTTTACTCTAGATCCAACATTAGATTCTATCTTGACTAGTGTGGATTACGCTGGTGGCATATACGAGGATGTTAGATTGATCCAGGAATTCGCAAAAAAATACATGATAGTTATAACTACAAATAATCCTAGAAGCCTGTTGGAACACAAGCTTAGGGGGTTTAAATATGCTGAAAATATCTCTAGCACATTTTCTTCCATATCCGATTTTGGTAAAATAGTAAAAAACAGGAACTTCTATACACAGGTATGCAAAGAGCTTGGAACAAAACCTGAGTACATATTGCATGTGGGAGACGATCCCTTTTATGACGTAATTGAACCCCGTGCTGTTGGGATAAGTGCATTACTGATCGACCGGGATGGTAAAGATGGTACCCTTCACAACCTTTATGATTTGAGAGTAATGCTACAAAATCACTAGCGAAAAATATGCGAATGATGATATCGATCACACAAAATTTGATGCCTGTATCGTGGAACAAATTGAATCAACAAGAGCAAGTGTAAAATCTGGAACGCCTGTTCCGGCATATCCCTTTTCTTCTCAGACTCGTAATACTAACGAGGGAAAATGCGGCTTCGGATTTCGACCATTATTGGCGTTGGTGTAGTACTGTATGTGGCCATATTCTTGTTTAATGCGAACTTGAATGATAACGTCGTGGCAGAGGCACGGCATATAAAGCATTACGAATTCGATGGCACTGGCGTTGCAGCTATACCCTTTGGAAAGCTCGAAGAGTCACAGACTAGTTTTACAATAAGTACCAATGATTTTAGCAGAGACGAAGACGGGGCATTGATTCTTACGATTGAAAATGGGTCGATTATCATAGATCACGGTCAATCGGTGACAATGTATGGATTTGTTTCTGGCACCTGGCAAGGCAAGATCAGTGGTGATGGTAGCACTTGGACAATAAGTGGTGTGGTCAAGGACCCTCTGGGAAAGGTGTATGCATTAGAATTTAACGGCGATAAGGTTCAGAGCACAAGCAAAGGAGAGTTATACGCAGTCACAGGCAATATGAAGAACACTGAAAGCGAGTACAGTCTGCACCATTATGGTACTATAGATGCCAAAAAGTGACGAGTTCCCATTTTGTTTTTTTGATATGTTACTATCTTCCTCATTGCATATCACTAATTATCCACTATATAAACAGAAACAGGCAAATTGTATATGCCTGCGGTGTCATATCTTTTAGCAAAGGCCAACTTGGCTCATCTTTGCCTCTATTCCTTATATCTAGATGTGACAAACAATAATCTGGCTAGAAAGATGCATCCTCTATCGAGAATTCCTGGTTTCGTAATAATACTGGCGATAGGCCTTGCGATAATTGGCTACGGTATAAGCCTAGAATTAAATTTAAACTGGGTTATAGCTATAGGCATAATCTTTCTCATAATTGCCGTACTGTCTATTAGCATTGTAAGGTGATGTGTAGAGTCTTTGTTTAATATCTCAAACAAATTATACCTGAAGCCTAAGAAAAGAAATGAGTTTGTCTACGGCTTCAGCGGGTTCTTGAACCTGCTTACTGCTATAGCCGTAGCAACTATTACGCCCATTACTGCCATGACAGCAATTGGAAATTCCGGAACAACTACTGTGCCCACAATCTCAACTTCTTCTACGCCAGCAGGTACTTCGATCGTAAGTCCCCTTTCAGTATCACTTGTACTATGTTCTTGATAATCTGATTCATCACCATCAACAAGTATTATGAAGTCTTCATCGGCATCACCAATTTTCGAGTCAATAAGGGCTCTAGGAAGGGTTATCATCAGTTCTCCATCTTCACTCGCACTTGTCTCCAACATCAATATCAGGCTGGTAAAATCTGGATCAACATCCACGAACTTAACGCTTCCGTTAGATAGTGATGTGGCCACATCGAAACTATTGTCCTCATAAGTTACTGTAACTTTCCCTTCCTCTATCCCATCCATCATACTATCCTTATCCTCCATACCTTCAACAACTATCACCTTTCCTATCATCCATGGATGCAATTGACAGAGATATGGATATTCACCTGCAGTATCGAATGTGTGCTCGAATGTTGTCTTTGGTTTACCCAGTCCGGACTCAAATATTGCACTCCAATTATCAGGATCATTAACATCACCACTTGTTATAGTGTGTGTCGCAGAATCGTCATTTAACCAAACCACAGTATCTCCTACATTGACCGTTATTTCACTTGGCACGAAGAAACAGTCATTGTTCGCATCACCAGAACCTGCACACTGGACTACCTCACGCATTTCGGCATAGGCATTGTCTATGTTAATAGCAGCAGCAAATGGTAACAGCAATAGGCCCAGCACAACCAACTTTGCTTGAGTCTTCATTGTTGATCAACGTAGAGAGACCTATTCTTAAAAGTTTCCATATGAATGATTTACACATCTGTTATACCTCTCTCACTAATCTGGTAAAATTCTGAACGGGGCCGTAGCACCGGTTGCAACAACTTCGCTTTTAAAAGTTCATTGTCTTTTGTAAGCTCTATTTTAACATGTGCAAAGGAGGAGATCGATCGGCCCAAATACTCTCTTTGTGAACTTTCACTGAATCGTATATTGTTTGTGACAACAACGGCTGTGTCACACTTAATTGCCAATAGAGCCAGTTCGTGCATCAATCGCATGAATTTCATATGCCTTTCTACAGAAAGTGATTCCTTGTATTCGAAAGAGAACAGATCTGTTATGCTGTCAACTATTACAAGTTTTAAATTGTTTATTCTTGATATATGTTTTATTGCAGCTATCTGATCGGCAACACTGTGCACTTTATAGACGTAGATCTTGTCCAGTATATTGTTACCTATGTCACACTTACCTGCTATACTAACGATTCTCTCTGGCCTGAATGTATGGCTAGTATCTATAAAGAGTACAGAAGCATTCAATCCATTCTTGTCGATCGGTTTTGTGCAATTCACACAAAGTTGAAAGCAAAGCTGTGTTTTACCAGAACCACTTGTACCGAACACGTCTGTCAACATGCCAATTCTTACTCCACCGCTGAGCATTTTGTCCAAGGATGCAGAGCCTGTGCTTATGGCATTCAACAAGAACCATAGAGTAATCATATTGATAAAATTTAATTGTTGCAAAACCATACGTATGCGAGGGAAGATTTTTATTCTAGATTCTGCTCCTACAGTGCAAAGTGGTATGTTTGTCACAACAGCAACCGAAGAGACCACTGACGCTTCTTCAGAAGGCAATTAACAGAAAGGTAGCCGTACGACTGAAAAGCGAATACGAATACAGGGGAAAGATGGGTAATGTTGATTCTTATATGAATTTGATATTGATTGACGCTGAAGAGTTTAACGGCTCTACCCATCTCGCAAATTATGGCAAAGTGGTGATCAGGGGTAATAACGTATTATTCATAAAGATAGAAAATGAGCTCTGAAGGGTATGTTTAAAACATTGTACTTAAACACTTGTGTGTAGGACTATGGGCAAAAGGTTATTCACATCAGAGTCTGTAACTGAAGGACACCCAGACAAGGTCTGCGATCAAATTGCAGATGCATTGCTGGATGAATTCCTAAAACAGGATCCAGATTCAAGAGTCGCAGCTGAAGCACTTGCTACTGCTGGTATGGTTGTTATAGCAGGAGAGGTTACAAGCAGGGGACAGGTGAATGTAGAAGATGTTGTTCGCGGAACGATCAAGGATATAGGTTACGATAATTCTAATGATGGTTTTGATTGCAACAGTTGTAGGATACTAGTTTCGTTGCATGAACAGAGTCCAGATATTTCCCTAGGTGTTACACCTACGGTAAACAAGGAGCAAGGTGCTGGTGACCAAGGTCTTATGTTTGGCTATGCAACCAGTGAAACTGCTGAGTTGATGCCTACACCGATTAACTTGGCACACAAACTAACCAGGAGATTGAGCGAGGTCAGGAAGAAGAAGGAGCTGAGCTGGGTAAGACCTGATGGCAAGTCGCAAGTTACCGTCGAATACGATAATGGTAGACCTAAAAGAATTCAAACCATTGTTGTCTCTACACAGCATGCACCAGACGTAGATTGTGAAACTGTAAGAAAAGAGATCAAAGCAAGGGTTATTGAGCCAATATGCAAAAATCTCTTGGATAGAGATACTGTATACTACATAAATCCTACAGGCCGATTCGTTATAGGAGGACCCACTGGCGACAGCGGGTTAACAGGCAGAAAACTAATTGCAGATAGCTATGGCGGTGTTGGAAGTCATGGTGGGGGTTCCTTCTCTGGCAAGGATCCGAGTAAGGTTGATAGATCTGCCTCATACATGGCAAGGTATGTTGCAAAAAACATTGTCGCTTCTGAACTTGCATACAGATGTGAAGTGCAAGTTGCTTATGCGATAGGTGTAGCAGAACCAATATCGTTGATGATTAATACGTTTGGCACCAGCAAAATATCGGAAGAAAGAGTTAAAGATATTATTATAAAGAATTTTGATCTGAGACCTGCCGCTATTATCAAAAATCTTGATTTGAAGCGACCCATTTATAAGAAAACATCTGTCTATGGTCATTTTGGTAGGAACGATCCTGATTTTACCTGGGAAAGAACTAATAAAGTAGAATTGTTAAAGCAGTTAAGTAAACTAGCATAATTAAGAGTAGCATTAGACTTGCATCACAAGGCGTTGTGTACTCGAAACATGTTATGCCTATCATTTATTTTTCTTCATTATTTTTTATATTGTTCTATTGTGTTAAAAATGATCCACAAGTTTGTGCGAAAGTCTATAAGTGTTTGTCATCCCTACTAAGTTAGATGAGTGACGATCTCGAGAAACTGGCAGAATCTGAACAACAATTACCCCCAGAGATTGAAGAGAAAAGACGGAAGGGCGTACTGAGAACAGGTTATACGACAGGTACATGTGCAGCTGCTGCTACAAAAGCTGCATTATTGGCTATTCTAAGCAAAAATACTGTCCATGAAGTATTTGTTACTTTACCAAAAGGTAATACTGCTAAGTTAAAGATCGGACGTTGTAACCTGGACCATGGCGAAGCTGAATGTGCAGTGATAAAAGACGCTGGTGACGATCCCGATGTTACTCATGGCGCAGAAATTGTTTCTACTGTTACATGGACAGATAATGTGGGAATGATAGAAATTGTAGGTGGTAAGGGTGTTGGCAAGGTAACCAAACCTGGAATTGGTTTAGAGATTGGTAAACCTGCAATTAATCCCACACCGATGAAGATGTTAATCGATACCGTCAAAGAAGTTGCTGATGAACAGTTGAAAATTCGAGGTATAAAAGTTACAATTTCTGTACCAAGGGGTGAGGAGTTGGCAACATTGACTGACAATCCTAGATTGGGGATTATTGGCGGAATATCTATACTTGGAACGAGTGGTATAGTGCTTCCATACTCAACTGGCTCCTTTACTGCCAGCATAAGACAGAGTCTGGATGTTGCTAAAGCAATGAATCAAGATACGATAGTTTTAACAACTGGGGGAAGGAGCGAAGATTTTTCAAAAGAATTGTTGCAGCTGCCTGAGGATTGCTATGTGCAGATGGGTGATTTCGCCGCTTATTCGGTGCGACAAGCTCTTATCAAGGGTATGAGAAAGGTTATCATTGCAGGATTTGTAGGAAAATTATCAAAAATGGCGATGGGTGTAAAACAGACCCATGTGAGAGGATCTCATGTTGATTTAGAGTTTATGGCACTTGTGGCCAAGGACTGTGGTGCTACTGATGAATTAGTACGAGAAATACAAAATGCAAATACAGCGAGACATGTTTCTGAGATTATTATGAGTAATAAATTGGACGGATACTTCGATTTACTGTGCAGGAAGGTACATGATATGATGGTTGGTCATACGAGAGGGCAGATACGAATTGAGTGTATAATGTTCGATTTTGATGGAAGGGTCATAGGAAGATATCACCAAAGGTAATTACAGAACCAAATTCGTTGACACCCTCACAATAATACGACTAATAACTCGAATGTAAGGAATAATGTTCTTTCCTTCGACTTACCTAACGTGGTGCTTAACAGGCTAAGGATGTAGGGCATAGCATGACCAGTAAAATCACTAATTTTTGATAGCTTATTTGAAAACAATCTTAAATGCCAGCCGTCTAGGTGCATTATGAATCCAGAACTTATACCGATAAAGACAGAAATGAAGAAAGATAGATTTGACTTGTATGAGACAATCGTTGAAAGTATAGAGCGTAATGGAGAACAGATATGTGATAACGATATAATTGCTATATCGAGCAAGTTCGTAGCAATGAGCGAGGGCTCCGTAGTTGAATTGAATAAGGTACAGCCCAGTGACAGGGCGGCAAAGATAGCTGAAAAATTCATAATGGATCCTAGACTTGTGGCACTTATTCTACAAGAATCTGAGTACGTGTTTAATGGTATCGATGGTTTCATACTGACGGCTAAGAATGGTGTTTTAGCACCAAATGCGGGAATTGATAGATCCAATGTGCCACAAGGATTTGTCATACTTCATCCGAGGGACGCCTTCAATCTTGCACAAAGCTTGAGAAAGAAGTTTGTTGTAAGTATGCGTAAACCTGTTGGCATACTATTAACCGATAGCAGATTAATGCCAACGCGCATTGGAACTATTGGCGTTGCAGTTGCAGTTTCTGGGTTTGAACCGGTTGAAGATTTACGTGGAAAGAAGGATCTTTTTGGCAATATTATAAGGGTGACACTCAAAGCAATAGCTGATAGTATAGCAACAGCAGCAAATTTGATCATGGGAGAGAGCAATGAATCTATCCCAATCGTAATAGTGAGAAATTTCAATGTACGTATGAGTGACAAAATGTTCAGTCCAAAGGATATTGCTATATCACACGATCAATGTATCTACGTCAGGGGATTGAGGACCAAATGAGGCAATTTAGATCCTATATATTTACCCTGCTAATCACAAAACATTGGCGTAGCATTTTAATATAACCCAAAAAAATATGCTTGCTGTGAGCGATTATTCGTTACTTTATCCTAAAACAGTAGGACTGATGAAAGGGCTTATTGATCTAATCAGGAGTGAGGAGGTAAAGAAGGAATCTTTGACCCTACTTGTCAGGAAGAACGCTGAAGACATTATTCGTATATTGATATCTGAAGGATTCCATAGGCTTAAAATTTGTGAAAACAAGAAGCCTATGCAGATAGGTAGCGGTTTTACAAAGATGCTAGACAGAACATGGGAGATGCATGTGAGGCTGATTGATATGAAAGAAGGTTTTGTCTCAATTCAGGGCGAAGTAGAGATCTCCAGAAGGTACATACAGCATATAGTAGGCAGTAGGACACCAGTGATTTACGAAATTGTTAAAATTCTTAAGAAAAATGGTATTGATTATAGCATATGGCACACTAAGATCAATGATTATGTATCCAATATAGTTGATAATCATCAGATAAAACTCAAAGGTATACCATTTCTAATTCCATGGATACCTTCATGCATAATAGGTCCTTCAGTTGGTATGTGGTTTCTACTGCGCTTCATTGGTCTTGTCTAGAAAAAGCTCTTAACTCAGTTACATGTCTTACCTTATAGTGAACGAATCAGAACAAACCATAATCCTGCGCCACTCAGGATTATCATTAGGTGAAATTGAAATCCTCTTCAACATGCTCCGAGAGCCATTTACCGTTAATGAAGAAAGTGAAGAAATAGCTGATGAAAGCTATGTAAGCGTAGTAAACCTTTCCTTTCCTCTGTCATATGGTAAGAACTTTTTCAGAACCTTCGGTATGGATAAGTGGGAACAGATCAAGGAAGTCCTGAAGAACATGAAGTGGCGTAGGGGAAAGAAGGGTGTGAAACTTGTATTAAAATTTGTTAGTAACCCCACAGTTTCATTTGTTGTTAGCACAGAGAATGATAAAATGTTTGGTAAGGCACTCGATACGATAGAATATTTAATGGATGTAATCCTCTTTCAAATTGATAGAAAAAGATTGCCCAACAATATAATCGAGGTACACTATGAATTCAATGAAATTGATTACAAGTGGTATCCAAGCAAGGCGATCAGTGACAGAGAATATATCTTTGTCGGTGATGAATGGATCATGCAATAAATTTGAATGACTTAATATGCGTTAAATTCTTTGAATAGTTATTCTTTGGAGATAACAAAGATATGTATGTAAACTCTTTAGGTAATGACATTGGGAAAAATTATATGGTAGGATGAAAAACCACTCTCGGTAATTTTTTCTATAGTAGATTATTCACTATAACTAGAAGTTATACTTTCTATCGTCTTGTTGATGGTCGAGGTGCAACATAGCAGCATCAATGTTATCTTCGCCAAGTGCAAGGGATGTTTTCCTCGTCTGCGTAAACCTAAAAGTGAAAGTGGTACGACTATTCAAAAAATTAAAGGTGAGGCTACAAGTTCTGTTCTACAGTAGATGTTCTACAGCCTTCTGTATATCCCCATAATCAATAACCTTGCCATCTATCATGGCCTCTAGGAATTTCAGTACAAGTAATTCTCCTGTGGCATTAGCTATTCCCTCGGGTACTATTATACAGATGTCGTTTACTATGATTCTTACTTTTTTCTCCTCTTCTACTCCCTTCCACTCTTTCGGTATTGGGACATATAGCCACGTATCATCCATATTTGTCAATTCCTGCTCGTACACAAATGCCATATCACTACAATAGAGATAATGATTTAAAATGTTAATGATATTTACCCAATAGTTCCCATACAAACAATAGCCACTAATACTATTTTGAAAATTCAAAAACGGCGTCGGGACAGGGCATGATTCAGCGCATCAATTTGCTCTGGCTTCAAAATTACGTGTAATACAGTCAGATTAAAACATTGTAATCAAGTCGAATATAATAATGGCTGCAATTCCTGAATTGTAGCTATAGCAAGTTCCATACAGAGAAATGTTTAATTATTTTAAACCACAATAGCACGCAATGAACACCAGCTTAGTTGCCTACTTTGAGCATTACGGTGTTGCACCATTTGAAGTTGAAGCATTGTTCAGTATACTTAATAGTGCATTTACTGTACGGGAAAGGGAGATCGAACGTAATTACGACAATGATTATGCATGTATGATTGATATCAACTTTCCACTTGAATTCAATGATAACTTTTTTGAGACGTTTGGTCATAGACAGTGGGACAAAATAACCTTTTTGATAAAGGAGATGCGGAGACGGACGGGCAACAAGGGTGTTATGTTGATTATGCAATTCGTGGGAATGCCTGCGTTATCATTCATTATATCAATGCGGCATGAAAATTTGTTTGAGTTTGCATTGGAGAAGATGGAAATACTTAATGAATTAGTCTCTATGCAAACAGATTCAAGGAAACTACCTGCATTGATTGAAAAGGTCCAGTACGATTTTGATTCAAACAATTTTAAGTGGTGTCCTACGACAGCATGGGGAAATGGTACTGCATATCAATATGACGATGGAGAATGGGTGGTTTCAAATCAATCATGATAACTTGCTTGTTACCGATGATTCTTCGAGTGACTTGTAAAGTTCTCTATACTTCTTGTCTACAAATTCCAATGCTTCACTCAACTTCTTCGACTTTCCGTATTTGTAACGTATGAGTTCCCGATGTCGCCAAAAATTTTTACCATCGTCTAATGCAATTGTCGTAAAATAGTCTGCACCCTTGATCTTGTCTGGTAGTTTAATACTATAAGGAAAAAGATATTCAACTATAAACCATTCATCGGCATCTGGATAGTCGCTACCCGCATTAATATCGAAGTAAATATGTAGAAAATTGTTAGAAGTTAATCCATCATCACTAATAGTTGGATGCTTTACATTTGATTTACGATATCCCAATTTGATTAATTCTGGCTCAAAGTAAATTTTGATCAGTGCCTTCCTAAATATTTCATTTATTTCGGTTAAGTGCAAAACACAACTATCTCTAAACACTGTTTTATAACCTTTAAAGTTGGTCTGGCTGGTAATTTAATCACGTTCATGATAAGATACTAAATCATTTCTTCGAGTCCACTACACATAGCATGTTCCACTCTTGAGCGTCAACATACATGTATATAATGTGATTTATGTATATGGAAATAAATGACTAAAAAAATCAAACCCAGCAAGTTCAATAAAAATACTTTCAGAGCCTACAGCAAGAAGTACGCGAAGGCAGAACGCTTTAAGTTGAAGAGAAGGAAACGTTAGTTTAGGAAGTAGAAAATTCCTGCATTATCATACTAGCATAACAAATACCATCGAGTACATTCTTTATAGTAGTAAATTCATTAGGTGCATGAATATTTGCATATGATGGGGAGCATCCAGTCCATACAGATTGGACTTTCAGTATTTTGGTAAAAATAAAGTCTGGTCCCGAACCCCACATATTAGGAAACAATGCTGGCTTCTTCTTGTACACCTGCTCTGCAGCAATCCTGCTAGCCTTCACGATCTTAGCGTTAACATCTGTCTTTGAAGGTTCTACCGTTCCAAGCTTGTAGATCGTCATATCAGTAAACTCATGCTTAGCCAAATATGTCCGTAGTTTCCTTACAAGGTCATCAGTGTTCTGATCATACACAAGCCTGAAATCAAGTTTTACTAACGCTTCATTTGGCAGAACTGTTTTAGAACCCGTTGAAGTATACCCAGACTGAATGCCAGCTATGTTACAGGTAGGCTCAAAAAGAAGTTTTTTTAAAGCCTCCTTACCCGTAGTATTGTTTAACAATTCCTTAACACCATACTCTTTCTTGATCATCTTTTCATCATATTCCAATTCCTTCACTAATGCGAGATCTTCTTTAGTTGGACCCTTAACATCAGCATACCATCCATCGATCATTATCTTATCATCTTTCTTTATGGAATCCAGTGCGCTAACTAAACGCCATACAGGATTTGGGATTATGGGCGCTAACCCTGAATGCATGTCTATAGATGCAGTTTTGCATCTCAACTCAAGGTAAAGTAACCCTTTCAGACCAGCATAAATAGATGCCGTACCAAGTGGATTCAAGGAACTATCAAAACACAAAGTTGCATTAGCCCGAAGCATTTGTCGATTCTTCTTTACAAATGCTGGCAAGTTGATTGAGGAGATTTCCTCCTCACCTTCGATAAGGAACTTAAGATTTACGGGTGGTTCACCAGCAATATCAAGGAATGTCTGCGCTGCTTTTATCAAGGCGATAACGTTTCCCTTCGAGTCTGCAGCTCCTCTTCCGTGGATTTTGTTGTCTGCAACAACACCTGAAAATGGATTGTACTTCCATTCATTCATAGGTTCTACCGGTTGCACATCATAATGGCTGTAGAGCAATAATGTCTTCCTACTGCTCGATTTAACTTCTCCATAAACTAGAGGATTTCCATCCTTCAGCTTGATTATATTACTGCTTATGCCAGAGTCGCGCATAATTTCATTTACTGCAGAGGCACATTCTTCAACGCCAACGTTCTGTGCTGATATACTAGGATGCTTTACTAGCTTTCTAAGATCGCTAACTATGTCATCTTGATTACCTGTAACGTGTTCTCTTACGCTCCCTAACACATGAATGAATAGTTACTACATGAACTTAATGCTTTTGCATAATCATGAGATTTGCCAGCAATTCTTCGATTATGGGTTACTTAAACGGGATTTTTCACTAGAGGTCAATTGGTTCGCAATATACGCTCAGCATTCAAGACTTAGTACTATAACCGGTATTTTTAGCAATGATATCAGACAGATGCAACACTCAACACATCAAGGAGTTTAGTAATATTGGTAATAGGATTCCCATTATTCTCAATGGCCTGTTTTGCAGGTGGGTTCTTACGATAGGTATCTATTCTGGCATTTATTCTATCTTCAAAACTTGGTATATGGTCGTTTTGGTAAAAAATGCCTAGTGGTATATTATCTCCCCATTCATGCGATTTTTCTATAACTTGAACCATCTTAGCATTATTTTCAGAATCATCTTCACCATTCTTTACACGCGGATCATACCTCTCATCTTCAAGTTTATACACTCGTGGTATTGCCACACCTCCTTCATCACTTCTGTCAAGACCAGAGAACCAGTCCTTTGTTTGTATATCATTATAGGTAGGGCATGGCTGCAAGACATCCACAAAAGCAAGACCTTTGTGCTGAATTGCTTTCTTCATTATCTCCTTGGTATACTTTATATCAAAAGAGTATGCCCTTGCGATGAAAGTAAACCCAGATGCCAACGCAAGCATGATTGGATTCACAGCCTGATTCAAATTGGGATTTGGAAGTGATTTCGTTTGCAGGCCAAATTTAAGTGTAGGAGATGCTTGCCCTTTTGTCAATCCATACACAGCGTTATCAAATACAATATACATCATATCGACATTTCTTCTACCAATATTTACAAAGTGCCCAGCACCAATGCCCAAGCCACCACCATCGCCACCCACTGCAATTACTTCTAGATCAGGATTTGCTAGCTTCGCCCCAGTTGCATACGGCAGTACTCTGCCGTGAAGAGTATGTATACCAAATACCTTGATGTAGTGAGGCGTCTTTCCAGAACATCCTATATCGGAGAATACCGCCACGTTATGGGGTGGGATCTGCATATCCATCAACGTCATCATTATAGAGTTCAGTACACCAAAATCTCCACAGCCGGGGCACCAATCATTATGCAGCTCTGACTTGTAATCCGCTAATTTAAGTCCCACCTGTTAACACCTCCCTTGTGTTTGCCTTACCATCGATAATTTTCTTCAACACAGCATAAACTTCGCTTAGAGACATTGGCCTGCCATTATACTTCACAACCAAGTAATCAGGGTCGCGTTTGATATTTTTGCTAATCAGATTTGCTAGCTGTCCACTATAGTTCATCTCAATATCTATCAATAAACGAGTCCTTGAAAGCAGAGATTCTACAAGCCTGGTAGGAAACGGATTAAGGAGTCTTACTTGAATGAAGTTTATCTTCTTGCCTTCTGCTATAAGGAGTGCCATCGCATCCAAGATAGGACCTTTTGTAGATCCCCAGCTTATGATAGTCATATCTGACTCTTCTCCAAACTTCACTGCCCTATCCTCATTAGGCAATTCATTTAAAATCAGATCCAACTTCCCCATTCTCTTGTCCATCATTTTAGTTCTAATGGTCGGATGTTCTGTAATATGGCCATTTGGTTCGTGTTCATCTCCAGTATTCCAGAATATTCCATTTTCGGCTCCAATTTTAACGCGTGGAGATACCCCACTTTCGGTAAATTCAAATCTCTTATAATTCCCATCAACCTTTTCTATAAGCAATCCTCTATCTATCTTAATCCTCTGAGGATCGAACCTCTTGATGGTTACAACGGCACTTCCTAGAGCCTTATCGACCATATGAATTACGGGTGTTTGATACCTCTCCGCATAATTAAAGACCTTTATAGAATCATAGAACGATTCTTCTACATCACCAGAGGCAAAAACTATTCTCGGAAATTCGCCATGACCAGCATGGATAGCAAAATCGAGATCACCCTGTTCGTGTCTTGTTGGGAGACCAGTCGCAGGTCCAGCTCGCTGATACAGAGTTATAACCACAGGCGCTTCGCTTATCCCAGCCCATCCCATGCCCTCGGCCATTAGAGAGAATCCAGGACCTGATGTGCATGTAGCAGACCTAGTTCCAGAAAGCGCTGCTCCTGTTGCCATTGTGATAGCTGCTATCTCATCTTCAGTCTGTACGACTATAAAGCCCACATTATCATTACCGTCTACCAGGTCCAGAACTTCATTTGCTTCAATATATTCACTCTCATCGGAGGCAGGGGTTATGGGATAGTATGTTTGAAACCTACAACCAGCTACCATCTTACCCAATGCTGTAGCTTGGCTACCCTGAATCAGTATTAGACTACTGTCAACTTTTCTCGTCTGTAATTTGTATCTAAAGTCATTGCCAAACTTTGCTTTTGTGTGGTTGATTGCATAATTTGCAGCTTCAATATTCATCTCCACAATCTTGGGTTTTGCCTTGAACGTGTGTTTGATCGCCGCAGCAACAGTATCTTCACTATAATCTAGCAAGGCGAAGGATGACGCAAGGGCCATCACGTTTATCATCCTCATTAACTTACCCAGTGATGGTTGATTCTTCTTTTCAGCCAGCTCTCGAAGCAACTTCTTGAATTCTACAGGATACAGGATGGCTCCTTTATCTCTGGCAAGATCGAGCATATCCCTCATGGTATTGCCTTTGGCTTTTGTCGCCAATTTTTCTTTTAGTTCTTTCACGGTAGGTTCATCCATTGAAGAAACTTCATCGATCTGACTTTCTACTAGGCTTGAATCGTGTACGATAGCTCCTCCATTAACTACATTCATGGCATGTGTGAATAGTGTTTCAGCATCAAATGCAACAAGAAGATCAATTTCGTCAACATGTGACCTGATGGGTTTTTCGCCTACACATATATTGAAATAACTATGCCTACCCTTGATATTAGAAGAATATTCTCGTTTGCCATATATATGCAGACCGCCAAGAACGCATGCTTTAGCAAATATATTTGCGGCAGTATCTACACCGCTACCTTGTGCCCCACCAATTACCCAAGATAATTTATTAACAATCTCTTCCAATACAAAATTTTATATCAGCTCTCATTATTAATGGTTTTTAAAATTTATCCGCCACCTGTTGCCGCATCAAACAGGCAGCATTCGCATCCATCCTTTTCTCCACAATACGGACATACACAAACACATGACTCTACTGGATTACCACAAAAGTCACATAAAGCAATCTCCTCAGTATTACTCATCAGTCTCTTATAAGTGACATTGTATTAATAGTTTATCGAGCATGAATTCAAAACTAGGTTATGATCGTAGATTGACTGTACAGCT
>JBHICO010000025.1:0-16674 GCA_046759645.1 Nitrososphaerales archaeon | reverse complement strand
GCGAACATTCCTCATCATATTTTCCTGCTTGAGCTTTTGAGCCATGATCATCCCTGGATTTTTATCAGAGGCTTGTCTATGCCCACTGCTATTACCATGCCGATCGGTAACTCAACTTCGCGTTCTTCAAGAGTCACTAACACGCGTTTTGGCAGTACAAAAGTACCCTCTCTTATCTCCTCAACCTTGCCTTGAATACCAGCATTGTCGCCACTAATTACTAGCGCAATCGAACCCTTCTCTAGTTTCACTGTTTTAGTCAGCTTCTGTTCAGGAACTGTTATTAAACAAGAATCATGAACGTTCATCTTCTGTTCATCTATCAACGTTCGGCCGTCATGCAAACCATACTGTAATTTTGTGTTCTTTGAAGTTAGTTTTCTTGTCACCTTGCATAGTTTAAGGTTCTTCTCCTCCTCTGGTATTTCAATAGGTTTCACAATCAACCCCTCCCTCGGTACCGCTCTGTATATTTTGTCTATTGTTGATATTTCGATTACATCCATGAGACCGACAGGGAAGTTAATATTCTTCCTAAGCACACCGTCTACTCTTACATCGCCTGATGTTACAATATATTTTGCTTCTCTCATGGTATTCACAACTTTCAGTATATCCCTCAGAAAGATACCTAATGGGTAGGCTTTTGCGGTTGCATGCGTACCAGGACTAGTCGCAAGTGCAAACCTCTTATTCTTCCTGCCTATCTCCCAGAATGAAGGTGCTAACTGCCTTTTCATCCTTGTATCTTTACCAATTTTACCCATCCTACTCACCTTTTTGTTTCCTTTCTAGTATAGACTGCCTCCACTTATCTTCCAAGTTAAGGCCTACTATGATAACATTTGAGGGGTGGATCAGAACCGGTATGTTACCTCCACGAATCTTCTCTCTTTGGATACCCTCTATTGCAAGCCTTCCATCCGTGGCATGTACCTTGGTGATCTTACCTTCTATGCCTTTATACTCACCATGTAATACTTTTACGCTATCACCTTTAGTCACCCTGAGACTTCTTGTTCCATACTGTGCTCTTAGATCTGGCGATAAACCGGCACCCAAAAGACGGGATCTTCGGTGTGCAGGAGAGCCGTAGATCTGTTTTAATCGAGTTTTAGATGGTTTTACCATAACGACCCTCTTATACTATCATGGGAGCCAAATTTGCTATTCTTGGCCATCTTTCCGCTGCTTCAACAGCAACCGGGCCTTTTATGTCTGTACCTTTGATCTCACCTTCGGGTGTAACTAGAACACCGGCATTGTCTTCAAAAGTTACTCTAAGTCCACCGAGTCTCATTATCGGATATTTCTGTCTAACAATAACAGCACCAAAGATCTGCTTTTTTAACTCTGAAGGTCCCTTCTTCACGACAACTGTAACAAAGTCGCCAACTGATGAAGCTGGCAACCTTGATACTCGTCCCTTGTATTTTGTAACTTGTATTACCTGTAAACTCTTCGCACCTGTATTGTCCGCACAAACAATTTCCGTATTCACCGGTATTGCCCTCGTTATGTAGGGTTTGAACTCTTCTACCCCTTTTGCAGAAACGGCTCTAGTCTTCGCTGCCATCTCTGCCCATCACCTCAATAACAACGAAGGATACCGTCTTGCTAATCGGTCTACATTCTGCAACTCTAACTGCATCACCTTCCTTGGTATCTATACAAGATGGAAGGTACGCATGGATCCTGCTTCTGCTCCTTTCATACCTTTTATATTTTTTAATCAAATGTGGATGCTCACGTTCAACAACTATCATGTTCTTCGCCTTGTGGCTGACCACATTACCAGAGAACAATCTTCCTCTTACACCAAGTACACCATGAAATGGACAACGGTCATCTTGACACTGCTTTGTTGGAAGTTTAACCGTAATACCTATATTTTTTTCCATATCAGATCAATCTCTTTATTCTATCCTGAGGTCGACCAACCAGGTCAGAACCATTAACCAAACATTGAATATTGTCAGGGAGCTTCAGTACTAATTTGGTAACATTTTTTGGGATCATTTTCATTTCATCGTCAACACGTAGGATTAGCATGTTCTTGGTCTCATACATAATTTTACCAGATAGGTTCTTCAATAACGGATCATTGCTTTCAACTATCTCTGCATTGATACCTATCAGTTCGTGCGCGACTACATTCTTTGATGTAATGTTCAAATCTTCTCACCCCTTTCCCTGAGTACAGTCATAACCCTTGCGATATCACGCCTTCGGACTCTAACCTTTCCCGCCTCCTTTCTCAATGTCCCTTTCGCAGCCTCAACCTTCAACTTCTTAAGATCGGCTTTCAACTCAGAGAGTTTATCGACTAGATCATTGCCGTTCATTTCTCTTATGTCCTTAAGCTTCAGTCTTCCCATCTTCATTCCCATCCTCTTTAACTCCAGTACTAGCATCAACCACTTCAAATTCTGGTGGCATTGCATCCTTGTATGCTATCTTCACCTTTATCCCATACATGCCCATATTGAGCAAAACATGAGCCACCGCCTCCTTCACAACTTGTTTGGCTACCTCGCCACTCTTCGGTACTATTCCCATAGAATACTTTTCAAAATGGGATCTTTCACTTCTTAGCTTACCGGAGATAGTAATTTCTGCACCTAATGCTCCACCGCTCATTATAGTATTAAGCGTCCAGAAAGCTGCACGTCGAAATGCAGTACCCCTAGTTATTTGCTGAGATGCTCTGTTAGCCATAACTCTAGGATTAAGTTCAGGAATTTCAATTTCTAGGACAGAGATCTGCGGGTTGCTAAGCCCAAAGCGTGTTTCCAATTTCTCTGTAAGAGCCTTTATACCCATTCCTTTTCTACCTATAACCAGACCCGGCCTTGTGATGTAAAGGGTTATTCTTGTTCCAACAGGAGTTTTTTGTATATCTACACCCCCATACCCTGCATCAGCAAGCTCCTTTGCAAGAAACTCATCTAGTTCCATATTCCTGTAGTAATTCTTCATAACGTTCTTTATTGCAGACATCTTTACTTCTCCATCCCTACCACTTCTACATGCACTAGAGTATTTATTTTAGGAGAATTACGTCCAAAGGCTCTTGGCGTAAATCTTCTAATCTTGACTCCAGGGTAAGCAGAGACATGGATTAGTTTCAATCTATCAAGATCCATCCCTTTATATTCCGCGTTGGCTTCCAAATTGTTCAGCAAGCGTAAAAACTCCTTTGAGGCTTTAACTGGAAATCTCCCTGAAGGAAAACCCTGAAGATTTGATCTATGGCCAACTTGATTTTTGTATCTTCTGTATGCAACAGGCTGTTTCAATGTAGCTACATTTTCAAGAAATTCTCTTGCTTTGTTCAGGTACATGCCCTTGAGGGTATATGCCACCTCTCTTGCATGTTTGTGAGAGATTTCGGCTTCTCTCAGACTAGCTCTAACATGTTTATTTTTTTCAAAATTGTGAAACGAATAAGAGAAATCTGGCATAAAAATCACTTCAAGGGAACGTAAAGGCTAGAACGTGAGGCACCTACACCAGGAGCGCCATGCACAACACGTTTGTTGGTCATAACGTATTCACCCAAATAATGACCGATCATTTCTGGCTTAATTTCAACAGGCGTAAACTCCTTTCCGTTATGTACATGAATAGTCAGACCCACCATGTAGGGCAATATTATAAGATCACGAGAATGTGTCTTGACAGGATTTTTTGACTTCTTGACATTCTTGATCTCCTCAATTAGTATACGCTGCTGATCTGTTAGCCCTCTAGTAAGCGATCTTCGCTGCCTTGCTGATAAAATAGACAGTAAAGTATCTGGGGACATTGCTTTCAATTCATCTACTGAGTGTCCCCTATACTTGAATTCTCTAACCATGTAAACACCTCACTCTATAACCTTTAATTAAATCTAACGTATTCATTTTAGACCAGTCCTAGTTTTGTAGCTAGATCTCTTGCAGCATCAGCTTCCTTCATTCTAACAAATGCTTTTTTGCCGTAGATCGTTCGGGCAGTATTAACAGAGTAAACGTCAACATTGTAAAGCAACTTTATTGCTTCCTTAATGCTATCTTTGTCGGCATCATCATGAACAATGAAGACCATCTTGTTTTGTTTCTCTATGAGTGCTAGCGTCTTCTCTGTCATATAGGGATTCATGATTAATTTGCCTGCCTTATCTGCATTCATTGACTTGCTAACTCCATGAGCTCAAGTACCGGACTAGTGAGTGACCTCATATATTCAATTGCACCTATTGACCATAGAACAAGTCTTGCAGGGTGAGAACCCGGTGCCAGATGCAAAAGACTGAGATTCCTTGCTGTAACAGTATTCATGCCTAAAACTGAACCCGCAGCTCTTCCTATACCTTCGTCGTTGTCAACCACTATCAATACGCTCCTGCTCACACGACTAACTCTTCCTCGCATCCTAGACTTTCCCGTTCTCTTTTTCCATCCTTTTCTGACCCTGTCTAAATCATCAGAAAGATTTAATGAAATCATAATATTTTGCAGATCCTTTGCCTTTTCGACGCGGCGAATGTCATCACTTACAACCAAAGGAAGATTTGGTATTTTATCAATGCTGTGTCCCCTAGAAGCAACAATCTCCTTCGAAGCAGTTGCCGCTATCGCACTACACAACGCAAGTTTTTTCTCTTTCTTGTTGAGCTTTTTCACGAAATTTTTGTTTGATACAGGAGGATGGGCCTGCCTTCCCTTGATGACGCCTCCTACACCGGCTGCCATTCCCGCTCGGGGAAAACCAGAACCCTTCACTCTTGCCATTCTAGCAATTCCTAGACCCGTGTTCCTAGACATAGCACTTGTTCTTTCACCAGCTAATGGGTCTCTTCCTTGTGGCTGAAATGACTGTGACTGCAAAATTACAAACGCCCTGCTGATCACGTCTGGTCTGTAGGGAGTAAGAAATACCTTTGGGAGTTCAATAGTGTCAATTTGTTTTCCTTCAAGTGAATAAACAGGTACGTTCATCGCACAACAACCTCAACTATTTTTGGTTCTAAGACTTTGGAAGTTGTTGCCCTGATAGGGTAACGGATCTTCACCAGTCTTTTAGCTGCTCCCGGCACTGACCCCTTGATTACAACATAATCACCTTTTAAATTGCCAAAATGACCAAAACCTCCGGGATGTATGATTTCTTGCTCCTTCTCTGTAGCGTTACCAATCAGCAATATTCTCTTGTTATATTCAAGTCTCTGATGCAATCCTCTTTGTCCTGCTCTTGGAACCGTGTACATTACAACTGCAGGACTAATCGGTCCTAGTGTGCCAAGCGCCCTTACACTTTTTCTGGATTTGTGTTGTTTCTTCTTGACACCCCATCTAGTAACTGGTCCTTCAATACCCTTACCCTTCGTTATTGCGCTTACATCAACGTATGACCCAACTTGGAACAAATCCTTGATCTTGATCTCTTTGCCCAATAGGTCCTTCAGGTAATCAAACTGTGTCTTTATATCTCCACCAGCAACTCCTATTTCAAACACAAATGGCTTCTTTTGAGATAAACCTGCATCCATTGGGGTTAATGCACCTATTGCCATAAGAATAGAGATCTGATCGATTTTCTGTTGTGCCCTCCCCAAGGATGAATCAAGTGAAACCTGCTTTGCTCCTATCTTGCGACTCAATTCCTTGGGGAGCTCCGAAGCAAAAACATCGAAAGCCGATCTAAAACCATATGGAGTTTTTTCGTAACCCCTAAAACCAATAATGTTGATTGGTGGAGTTGAGATGACTGTAGCCGCGTTAAACAGTGGTTTGCCAAAATTAGGTGTCTTTTCCCTGTCATCAATTGTGATAACATGGAGGTTTGCAGCCTTGAATCCAGCACTGCCCAAAAGAAGCGGTTTTTCACTGCTAACACTTGGCCATGTTCTTATACGTGATTCAAAGCTTTTGGCCCTTCCTCTAGGAAAATATGCAAGACTTCCCCTCCTTGGTGCGCTGTGTTTTCTATGACCCATCGTGCGCCATTATACACGCCCCATTATAAAGTTATAACCTATTGTATTTCACACCAGTCATTGTTTCTTAACAGCACAACTTTTGATCATATTTTTGCGTACAGAATAATATGCGAAGATGAGTAAAGCTAAAGATATAATTCTTAAGGGTATCTGATAATTCGTAAGAAACGATGACAGCATAGTACCCGCACCACTAAACGTGGATATTATTGCAAATCCTAAATATGAGCAACCACAGACACCACTAACACCTGCCATGAATGAACCTGACAGCCATGGAGTACTTTCTTTGAATTTAACTCCGACTGTTCTGAACATATACACGTTCATGCTGATCACAATGCCCAACATACCAACTATACTAGTTGAGAGAGCAAAGTTAGGATACGCATCACTAGGAACATGAAAGCTGATAATTGGAGAGAAGAACAGATACTCATCCAATACATTAAAGATAATAAAGAATATGGCTGATCCTGCCATAGCTATCATAATATAACTTTTGCTTGAAAAGACCATTTGCATTACACCCTTACCATTCATTTGCCTTTATTCACCAACATTTCATCAAGAACTTGTTCGAATACGGAGTATGGCTGTGCTCCTGGTATGGTTTCCATTCTTCCATCCTTATCAATTATTATGAATGTTGGTGTTCCTTTGACACCGATGGATTTTCCCTGTTCAAAATTTTCATTTACTTGGTAGTCATATTTACCATCAACAAGACAGGCTTTGAACTGTTGTGCTTCTAGGCCAACTTGTAATGCAAAATTCTCAATATTATCAAGACTAAGCCACCCAGAATTAACGGCTTTCTGGTGTTCATACAAATGATCATGCATTTCCCAATATTTGGCTTGCTCTGCTGCGCAATGAGTTGCTACTGCTCCGTTAACAGAATCGTTACCATAAATTGGAAAGTCCTTAAAGACAAGTTTGGCCCCACCTGTCTTTATATAATTCTCAAGAATCAAAGGCTTTACTTGTGTATTAAATCTCTGACAGTTGGGGCACTGATAATCACCATATTCGATTATCGTAATAGGAGCATTGATTGAACCCAATACTGGAGAACCGCTTAACGTCAAAGAATGCAATTTTTGGTCTGTAAGAGTATCCTTGGTAGATTCTGCTGAATATTGCTGGTTAAGGTTTATACCAACAGTTGCAATTGAATATGCACCTATACCCACACCAGCAGAACCAACTATGATCGCAATGATAGCAAAACTCCTCTTGTTACTCTTGCTCAACATGTTTGCTATTTTGCCTAATCAATAAATATATTTCCCACAACTGTTCAAATTGGGTTAAATCACTTATGTTCTAGATAATTCAACAAAGCAAGACAACCCATTATAGCCTCTTCAAGCCTAACCGTTTCCGTGGCTTGTTTTGGAAAGAAGTTAAGAAAATACTTTGTAAATTCTTTTGGATGTCTTCCCTCATCTCTCAATATTTCAGTGAGACCACGCGTTGGTGAACCAAAAACAGCCAATACATTGCTCGTTTTCTTGAGGTCCACCTTGAGTTCCTCTTCAAATTTTCTTAATGGCTCACCCTCTCTTGATGTAAGCACACTCACAATTGGTGTATTCTTCAAAAGATCAACTAAGCTTTGAACTAACCTTACTTCGTAACCCCAATAATCATTAACGTCCTCCCTTGTAATTAACTTACACCTCAATGTAGGGTGTTCTGAAATGAATTGCACTGTAATTCGTGGAGCGGGAGGTGTATAACTCTCCAATGGGATCAAAGAATCTAAACCAGCATCAGCAAAGTATCTTCCTTTTACATTCACTGCAGCTGCTTGTCTAATATCACCCACTCTTATTTTTGTTAAATCTACTTTCCCTTTATGATGTGGTGCTTTTAATGGGTGCAATAATCCCGCAAATCGTAGCTCGTCTCTTTTGGGATACAACCTCTTCCTGAGATATGATGGCGTATCAAGAAACTCCAAAATAAGTTTCAATAGATTTCTATCATTACTGTAATGGCGGGCGGAATCCCTGTAGACATAAACTCTGCTTATTCTAAATATGGAGAACGCTCTTGCGAACTGTGCGATCTTGATGCTTTTGTCCCTTCTTGTCTGTTCATCTGATAGCGCAGAATCAGGTATGGCAACCCAAAAATCCAATATTCTTCATCGTTCACTGGGTTGTTATAAAGATTAAGATTGTTTATTATTTGAAAGAAATAGTCTATTCTTTCGACCCTGGCTGGCTCTTCGTCTCCCTAGCCTTTGCAGCATACTTTTCTATTTCGTTATCTTCCACTCTACGCATTCTTTTTTCTTTGCCATCTATCACAGATATCTTTATGTGCTTCGTCCCTACCTTATCTTCACTTACCAGATATATCGATTGAGCTGCCAAAACACATGCGTCATCCATTGAAATATCTTTAGTATAGTTCCTCTCCAGAAATTCAGTTACTTGATCGTGTCCACCTCCTATAGCGACTGCGTCAAATCCTATGTATGTACCGCTAGGGTCTGTGAAGTAAACGTTGGACCCATTTTTATCAACACCGGCAATTATTAATGCAACACCAAAAGGTCTTACACCTGCATACTGCGTAAACTGTTGCGCCAAGTCTGCAAGACCCTTAGCTATACCTTCTACATCAATGGCCTCATCATAGATTAAACGATTACTCTGAGCTGCGAATCTCGCGTGATCCACTTGTATTCTTGCATCAGGTATGTAACCTGCCGCAGCAACCCCGATATGGTCATCTATCTGAAAAATCTTTTGGGTTAAGGCAGCACTCTGTAGTTTCCTTGCTTTTTCTTCAACAGCAAGAACAACTCCGTTCTTGCCCTTTATGCCAACTGCTAGGGTACCCCTCCTTACGGTTTCGATGGCATATTCGACTTGGTATAGTCGACCATCGGGAGAGAACATAGTAGTTGCTCTATCATAACCTGCCGCCGCGGGTAGCAAATCAGAATGTTTCATTTTAAAGTGTCATTTAAAAGTTTCTTATTTTAATACAAATGGATGGAAGAGGAAATAATTTTCTATGGGCATCCTAACATCAGAGCAAGGCATGAGACAACAATCGAGTTAACCAAAGCAAAGGAGGTCACTTTACGAGGCGACTGTATTGTAGGTGTGAATGCGAGCAAGGCATGCACTGATCTCTCCGATACCTTCAAACGAAAGTTGAGGCAAGAGGATTCTCTAGTTAGGATGTCGTTACTTGTGGGTGAGCATGCATATAGTCTTACTGGATATGGTAGCTCTTCTCTTATCCTTGCAAACAACCATGATATTGTAATAAGAAAGAGTAGATTCATTTGTCCTAGAACAATGGTCATAAGATGTAACAAGGCATCTGATAACATACCCAAGGATATAGTTTGCCTGCTCCAAGATCCAGCTATGAAAGGTATGTTACGCCTATTTGTCGAATAGATGTCCTGTTTGATCATATAAGATAGCTGAGCAAATTGAGATGTTTACAGTTCAAGCATTTTTTGTTTTCTTCCTGCTCAGTTCTTTAATAGTATCAACGAACTCTTTCTTCTGAACCATTTCAGCTAGAGCCCTATTCATGATCTCCATCACAGTATACTCCATGCCATGCTCGATGTTACAGTAAGGACATGTTAAACTATTTGTATCTCTTATCGTTCTACCGTATCTCAAAAATAAGGAGTTAGCGATTTTAAGTAGTTTTACCGTCGTTTCTTTTACGGCTTTATTATACTTGGTAGAATCAAAGGAATTCTCAAATCCAAGAAATTTTACTGTGGATGCATAATATTTGAGCATCGCCCCTCTAGCTTCCTGAACCCTTACAACCTCGATCAGACCACAATTCTTCAATATATCGATATGATGTCTTACTGTGGTTGTTGCCATCGTGTAACCAGCCTTCTTAAGTTCCTTCACTATATTTTTGGTTGACAATACCTCATGCGATAATATCGCAAGAATAGTAGCTCGTACATCATCTTCTAACGCCTTAGATCTCTCAACGCTAGTGGTTATAATATGGCTAATTTTCGTATCTTTGCTAAATAGCGTTGACATTTGCTATCACCCGGATCAGTAAATCTAACGTTAAAATTTCCTGAGTTTTATTTTGTTGTCCTATGGCAAAATATTTCTTACATTACTATAGATTTGCTACTGCTGCAGGAAAATATGTTACGCTCTGAGAATATTGCTTTTATAATCAAGAATATAGTAGCAAAGAGGCCATATCCCTAGAATTGTTCCTGTAACGTACCTAGAATTGAGCAACGATAAGTAACCTTATCCATGTATACGTAACCAAAGAAAAGACTTGCTTAGCTATTCGCCCTTCATCTGGGCTCTAGTCTTGAATAATGGCTTTATCCCAAGATTGGAATAAACTCCTGTTGAGCAAGTAAAGCATAGCTCTTCCCTTGGCAGACCTATTGCACCGGCAAGGTTGTCCATGTCGTTGTACCCAACGAAATCTGCATCTATCGATTTAGCGACAAGTTCTCCAACATTTTCAGTTTCAGTGCCATTTGTAACTCTATATGCTAACAATTCTTCCTGAGACGGAAAATCTATACCTGCATAGCATGGGTGTGCTATTGGAGGATATGATACCACCATGCTTATCTTCCTTGCACCGGCCTGTTTTAATGCTTTAACTATAGTAGCTGAACTGGTGCCTCTGACAACGCTATCATCGACAACGACTACATGTTTGTTTTCAATCACTTCTCGTATTGGTATAATCCATCTTGTTATCTCTACCCTATCACTATGATATGGTTCTATGAAGCTTCTGAATGGGCCTTTTCTGCTATACCTATCCTTCAGAAGTCCTTCCTCAAATGGCACACCCAATTCTTCTGCATAACCAAGAGCAGCTGGTCTGGCAGAATCTGGAACAGGAATAACTATTTCGGCGTCTGCTAAAGGAAACTTCCTCGCAAGGTAGTTGCCTATTCTCTTCCTTGCAAGGTATATGTTAACACCCTCCATGATGCTTGTTGGGTGGGCAAAGTATGTATATTCAAAAGCACAATGTGCGTGCGGCCTCTCTATGGCAAAAATCTCATGTTCTAGGCCTTTATCACTCATTTTGATGAGCTCGCCAGGTTCCACATCTCTTATGAGTTCAGCACCCGTTGCCGACAATGCACATGACTCTGACGCAACTATATACGAGTTTGTACTTTTGTGATATCCTAAGACCATAGGTCTAAAACCCTTGGGATCCCTTGCCGCAAAGACATGTCCTTGATCTGTTACAAATGTGAAGCAGAAGGAACCTATCATCTCACCCCTCAAAACACCTAAAGCTTCTCCCATGCTACCCTTATCATTTAATAAAGTCACAATTCTTTTTGTAGCCAGAAGTGTATCGTTCATTGTTTGGGGAGTAAACGTGCAACCTCCTACCATATTAGATAGTTCGTCAATATTTGCGATTGTTCCGTTGTGGGCTACACATAAATCTTTAACCTTCAACGGCTGCGCATTTTCTAAATTACTTTTACCTACAGTAGAATATCGAACATGACCTATAGCAACAGGGGAAGCATATTTTTCTTCAAGAACATTGAATTTGCTGGCGGCCTCGGATACGAGACCTATTTCTTTATATGGTGATTTTTTGGGAATAGCAACACCCCATGCCTCCTGTCCCCTGTGTTGCAGTGCCCTCAAAGAATCTATTGCCATGGGTATAACATTCTTGCCATCTAGTGAGAAGATTGCGACTACACCACAATTCTCTCTAACCATATTCTAATATCTCCTCTAGCGTGTTTACCCATACATCTACTGCTTTATCAATGCTCACACCAGCAACAATCTTGCTACCTTGCATGAACCGTATGGAATTACCTGCCGCCTTCCCAAGCACCCCATGGTGGATATTGTTATTACCTAACAAATCTGCAACACTGGAAAGTTTACTGCTTTCAACTGTTACGGCAAACCTAGAATGTGATTCAGAAAACAGCAAATCATCGATCCTAGAACATTCATGTGGCAAATTGGTTAAATCTGCATTTATGCCGATGTCACTTAAAATACACATCTCAGATACTGTTACTGCAAGTCCTCCCTTGGAGCAGTCATGTACTGAACGTATCAAATTAGCCCTGATCAGCTCCAGCATAGTATCCATTACTGTCCTATCATAGTAAGGATCGACCATGGGTACCTTCCCACCAACAATACCATGAACATGCTCCTGATACTCAGAGCCTCCCATTTCGTCCCTAGTCAGCCCAATTATAACCATCAGATCGTTTTCCTTCATTAGAGAAGTTCTTATTTGTGATGCATTATCGATCAATCCCGTTACGCCTATCACTGGTGATGGTTTGATTGGACCTTTATCTCCTTGGTTGTAGAAACTGACCTTGCCTCCTACACAAGGGATATTCATTGCTCTGCTGTAATCAGATATGCCTTTTACCGCTTCTGTAAACGTCCAGAATATTGTGGGATCTTCTGGGCTGCCGAACTGCAGGTGATCCACCATACCTATAGGTTCTGCACCCACAGCAACGACGTTTCTACATGCTTCAGCAAAGCATCCTATGGAACCATGATAGGGATCTATAAAACATTGCTTTGAGTTACCGTCAAGTTTGAAAGCAAGGAACTTTCCATTATCTAGCCTCAGTACAGAGGCATCACCGTAACCTGGCTTGACAACAGTTCGAATACCTACTTCATGATCATATTGGTGATAGACCCACCGTTTACTAGCAATTGTAGGATTTGATAGCATATTCAAAAGTGCTGTACCGAGATCAACGGGTACACTAGATTTCTTTACGTTCTTAAGTTGTTCTATATACTCTGGTTTTCTACAAATTCTTTCCGCCAATGGAGCGTTCGCAACAACTGATGCAGGCATATTGGCTATCACGTTGCTATCGTATCTTACAACCAAGTTTTTATGATCCTTTACTTTGCCTAATATCGAACAATCGATCTCATACTTAGCAAATATTGAAAGCAGTTGTTTCAAGTTATTCTTATCTACGACATAAAGCATCCTCTCCTGTGACTCTGATATCATCAATTCTGCTGGGGTCATTCCCTTTTCTCTAACGTGAACATTTGAGATATCAACGTCAACCCCCTTGCCTATCTTATGGGCAGTTTCAGAAAGACAGCACGATAATCCCCCGCCACCGAGGTCTTTTATGGCTTTTACACATCTAGCATCTATAGCTTCTAATGTTGCTTCGATAAGTAATTTTTCTAAAAACGGATCTGGTATTTGAACTGCAGAGCGGTTCTCCTCATCCAAAGCTTTCGACGCAAATGATGCCCCATGAATTCCATCTTTACCAGTAGCGCCACCTGCAAGAATAACGAAATCTTCGTTGTCAGCTTGCGAAGTTAGTATTTCTTCCTTCCTTCCAATACCAATGCATGCAACATCGACCAAGCAATAATGCTCAAAACAATTATCAAACTCAACCTCACCACCAGTTGTAGGTATACCCACGCAGTTGCCATAATCGGCAATTCCTCTCACTACATGTTTAAAGAGCCATCTAGCATGATTACTCTTTTTGATATCACCGAAACGCAAGGCATCGAAAACTGCTATAGGCCTTGTGCCCATACTAAGAATGTCTCTTATTACACCACCTACACCAGTTGCAGAACCTCCATATGGCTCTACAACAGATGGATGGTTATGACTTTCAATATGCACGGTTATAGCATAACCACCACCAATGTCCAGAACTCCAGCATCATATCCGGGCCCAACAATGACTCGTTTGCCCTCGGTGGGCAACTGCTTCAGGAATTGTTTTGACGATTTGTAAGAGCAGTGTTCTGACCATTCTGCCTCTACTATGCTCAGCTCTACATTATTTGGCTGTCTTTTTAATTCGTTTTTGAGATAAAGAAATTCTTCGTGGCTAAGACTCATTTCTAATCATCTACGTAATCAACCAACGATTTGAAGATTAGCACTGCATCACTTCCACCATGGGGATTTAATATGCTCTCACTCGCACGTTCTGGGTGTGGCATCATGCCAACTATATTGCCTCTCTCATTACTTATCCCAGCAATACCGTCAATCGAGCCGTTAGGATTGTCATTGTGGTACTTGAAAACTATCTGGTCATTAAGTTGCAGCATCTCCAGGGTTTTAGGATCAGCAAAATATCTTCCTTCCTGGTTTGCAACAGGGATGCTTATCTCTTGTTTTGGTTTCAATGCATGTGTGAACGGTGTTCTATTACTTTCAACCCTAATTTTGGTCCATTTGCAAACGAATTTCAATGAATTATTCGTCATAAATGCACCGGGCAATAGCCCAGATTCGACTAAAACCTGAAAGCCGTTACATACACCTAGAAGAGGCTTTCCCTCCCTCGCCAGTCTCTTCACTTCCTTCATAACTGGACTGAAGGCTGCTATTACTCCAGCTCTTAATCTATCGCCATAGGCAAAACCACCTGGTAAGATCAGAGCATCATAACCCTCCAAATTACTGCGTGTATGCCATATGAATTCGGCATCCACATTGAGAAGTGTATGGAGAACGCGATGGACATCTTTATCACAGTTACTTCCAGGGAATACAACTATCCCTATTTTCATTCTATAGCTCTTGCAATACAATTTTACTATAAATATCTATTGTACATTTTAACCTATACATCCATGTAGCTGGATCAAACCAATAATAAGAAATCTAATGCATTGATAGGCAATAATTCATAGGATTGGTGGATATTACCCTAATTCCTAACTTTGACGGTATCTACAACTTCTACCTTACAGTTACTTACTACAGGATTGTAAATACGTAACTCGTCGCACAGTTTTCTTATCGTATTCTCAGCATTTTTACTATCTTCCGCTTCGATCATAATGCTCAGCATCTTTGCTGTTCTAACTGATTTAACTGATGTGTAACCACCTTTAACTATAAGATCCTTTAAGATAGTTTCTCCCTCGGGATCATTTATGTAAGATTTGTTTTCTATCACCACTCTGACAACATATTTTATCATAGGCTTTTTCCGTTTGGCGTTAATTTAAAGCCATTGGACGGAAGGTGAAAAATTCATAAATATAAATTAGAAGAAACGGTTAACCTTTTATTCTCTGTTATTTGAGTTAGGGCGAGCCTCGGTAGCTCAGCCTGGTAGAGAAGGGCATCACCAAGAGCGAGTGCCTTGTAAGCACTAGGTCGCGGGATCAAGGCCCGCCCGAGGCTTGTGACTTCATTTATTACTATATGCCGACTTTCTGCCATTAGATCCACACTGTGGGCAAGTAGCACCCTTGAAAGCATTACCACAGTGTGAACATATGTAAGTTACATCTGTAATTAATTCAGTCTTCTGTCTGAAAGTTCTCAGTGGTCTGGAATCCGCCTTCATGAGTACGATAACGGCAATGAGTACTAGCAAGCCCAGAACTACGTACAACCAGAGAGACATAATTTAAGATTAGATTAGAAATTATATTAACCTTTAGAGGATATCAGGCTATCATCATCTAATGTTGTCATAACAAGTAGAATAGACAAGAAAATGTTGCTAATCAACTACATTTACAACTGTATTTATCAGGTTTAGCGATAGCGGTACAGGTTCGTTTAAACTCTTCCATACGAAGACTTCCGTTGTGTATTTATCTACCTTATCAGGTGTCCAGGAGACTCCTACTGTAAAGGTTTTACCAGCTGGTAACATACCTTCCACAGTATCTAACTTCATTATGATTCCATTAGAGTCCTTTATCTGCACTATATTAGCAAATGTTTGCTCGCTATCTTGGTTGTTCTTTATTATTGATTGTATCATTACCGACTGCCCAGTCTTTATACCATGAAGCTGAGAGTTTATGTGGTCGGTTATTGCAGATTGCACAATTGTGACCTTCTCATCTTTGAACTTCATTACCGGTACGCTTACCAATGGTTCCGGTTTCGTAGTTTCTGTTCCCGATGCAGGTTTTTCGACAACATCTTGATTTATTATCTCAAACGATGTGGTAGCAATTTCATCAAAATTCTTGGTTTTGACATTCCAAGTTCCCCTTACGGCTGTATTAGCCACCTTAAAACTCCATTCAAAGGATCCCTCCGAATTTACCTGTACTTGACCTCTAGTATACAACTTATTATTGGCATCAAATACTTGCAACACGATAGATGTATTTGCTGCGGTTCTTAAGGTAGAACCCTTGATTGTAACCATATCACCTGAATAGTATTGTTTCTGATCAGCTTCAACAGATATAGTTGGTTCCTCATGAAGTGAAATTTCGTTTACAGGTTCCTTCAACACATGTATGGTTAGAATGCCTGCACCCGATGCAAAATTTTCTTTTGATACCATTACGCTCAAATTATAGCTTGCAGGTTTTAACTCTGCAGTAGCATAAACATATGTACCAACATCAATTCTGCTCAACGTTACTGATGCTGACTCTTCCCCACCGAACTTAGCATCTATTATATCTGGATCTGTGGGCAGATTGCCAGCGCCAATTACTTCTACCGTAAACCTTATGATCTCGTCCTGCTCATAAAATTGTTTTTCACTTTTTATGAAAACGTTTAACTTTTGAAGGACGCTTACTTCACTAGGAACGCTGTTTGCAACAGGATCTTCAACAATGACTTTGCCGATCATCCAGGGATGTAGTGCACATAGATATGGATAATCTCCTGGCTTGTTGAAT
>JBHICO010000024.1:0-17638 GCA_046759645.1 Nitrososphaerales archaeon | reverse complement strand
CATGATTCAAGGCACGCACCATCTGCAACGCATGAATCAAAGTCCACAGCTACCATTGTACCATGGACTCCCAGCGGTTCTATCTTTTCACCCCTTGCCTCGTATGCGGCTTTAACGTTTTCATCCTCTGCTGCTTCTGCGGTCTTCCCTGGACCCCAAGCAAAGTAAAAGTGTTCTCCATCTGCATGTTCTACTTTTCCAGTTGCTTGATGGTTTCTTGGGAAGTCTTCATCAATTGGCATAATTTCTCCCTTCGCATTTAACCAAAAGTATCTTATATAAACGATATGGATTCTAGGAGCAAGATAAGTTCATATTCTTTTACAGTCGAGTTACGCAAGTTCATGGGGATACACAGGTATAATGTTTATAGGAGTCCTAACATTGGCATATTTATAAAAGCTAATGATAACTTTCTTTTTATACCAAAGGGCTTTGCTGATTCCAAAGCAGAGAAACTCCAATCTTTTTTCAACGTTCAGTATGTTCGGGTTTCTATAGCACAGACAAGACTACTGGGTCCCTTATCTGTAATCAACAATCATGGTATACTTGTGCCAAGGATAACAGAAGATTACGAGGTGAGGGAGCTTAAGAAGGCCACGGATATGAATGTTGGAAGGATGCAACTAAAAGTAACTGCTCTAGGAAACTTAATAGTAGCTAACGATAAGGCGGGACTGGTATCTCCCATAGTACCTAAAGAATCACTAAAACAAATGCAGGATGTTCTTGGTGTGCCTCTAGAATATATGAATATAGATACATACCACCAAGTAGGAGCACTTGTGGTAAGCACCAACCTGGGTGCTGTTGTACACCCTAAGACAAGCGAGAGCAAGATGGATTTTATCAAGGAAAGTATGAAAGTTGATGTGGAGGCTGCTACCGTTAATGGTGGAGTTCCATTCGTGGCGTCTGGTGTTATTGCGAATTCCAAATCAGCTGTAGTTGGCTACTTAACTACAGGCCCTGAACTGATAATGTTAAGCAGGGCGTTCAAGATTTAAGATACGAGTCTAACACTGTGTTCGGATCTTTCGTAAAATCCTCCAGTTTTACTTTAACTTCAGAACCGCTTTCCATATTTCTTAATATCAACTCGTTCCTAGATAGTTCCTCAGGTGCAAGTATAACTGTAAACAGATACCGGCTCTTTGATGATTCCTCCAATTGCTTCTTCAGAGAACGGTCACTCATATCGAATTCTGATATTATGTGGCTCTTTCGTAAAAACGATGTGATGTTAGTTGCTTTTTGCTTGAGATCAACGTGTGCGTATGCCACATAGACAGATTTGCTAGATGGTCTGCGATCTGCAAGCCCTTTTTTTAGCAAGAGGGAAACTATCCTCTCAACACCTCCAGCTGCTCCAGTTGCACCCATATCGGATCTACCAAAAACAGCGGTTAGCGTGTCATACCTTCCTCCTCCTACCAACGCGCCCATATCCCCAAACTTGTCAAATGCCTCAAACACCACACCAGAGTAATAATCCAAACCTCTGACTATACCCATATTTATCCTGGCATTTTTCACTCCTCTTGTCTTGAGAGAATTCATGAGTTCTGCGAGTTTGCTGATTTTATTCAGGTTTTTAATACGATCATCAACCAGAACATCATCCATATTTCCCTTTAATGTCGAAAGTTCTAACAATTCCTCCAGCTTCTTGATAGCGAGGCCTTTGTCCGAATATTCTCTTAACACAGCCTTGTTACCCTTTTTAGGAACTTTGTCAACAGCCCTGAGCATCTCAAGTATCTTATCATTATCCGTGACATGCAATTTACTGCGTATGAAGTCTTCCATTAGTTCACGATCGCAGACATCAATCACAGCATCCAGCCCAAGGGATTCTAAATACGTAGAAGTAAATTCTATCACTTCCGCATCAGATTCTATGTTGAAGGAATCGTAGATCTCTACGTCCCACTGGTGAAACCATCTATGTCGTCCCATTTGCGGTTCATCGTACCTGAACATGCTACCAAATGAACCAAGCTTTACTGGTAATCGCATATCACGTCTTGATGTGACATACCTTGTGAGACCTATAGTAAGATCGAAACGCAAGGCAACGTCCCTTCCTCCCTTGTCCTTGAATCCATAAATTTCCTGCTCTATTGTAGAACCGCTCTTTGCCTCCAACGTTGATAGCGATTCAATAGGCGATGGTTCCATTAAATTGAAACCGAAAAGCTTTGTAATATCTAAGAACTTCTGTTTGATCAATTCAATTATTTGATACTCCTTTGGTTCAAGATCTCGCATTCCTCTAGGGATTTCGAATTTCAATATAGTAGAGTTTATTGCATATACATTAAAAGATTTACATTAAAATAGTTGGTCATGTAGACGTCAGGTAATGAAAGCCATGCTACTGAATCAGACAGCAAAAATTGAAACCAAACCACTGAAACTTACTGATGTCAGTATGCCTACATTAGGGAGGAATGAAGTTTTAATGAAGATTGCTGCATGTGGTGTGTGTAGATCTAACTTACATTTGATAGAGGGAGACTGGTTGAAGTATGGTATACCCCCAAAGCTCCCAATTATTCCTGGACATGAAATTGTCGGTATGGTTGAATCAGTTGGAAGTGAAGTTAAAACATTTGCTAAAGGTGAGAGAATAGGATTACAACCTTTGTACAATACCTGCGGCCATTGTGATTTCTGCTTAAGTGGAAGGGAACACCTATGCGATGCCAGGCAGATAACTGGCGACACGGAGGATGGTGGATATGCAGAGTACCTTAAAGTACCATCTGCCTTTGTATACAAAATTCCCGATAGTGTAGATGATTTACATGCTGCGCCCCTCTTCTGCCCTGGTGTAACTGCTTATAGAGCTGTAAAGCGTGCAGATCTATCACCGGGAAAGACAGTAGTAGTGTTTGGGATCGGGGGTGTAGGTCATCTTGTATTGCAGATAGCAAAGCTAGCAGGCGCAAAAGTTATAGCTGTTACCCGAAGCAATAGACACCTTGATCTCGCATCTAGGTTGGGTGCGGACAGAGTAATATCCCCTACAGAGGAAGATGTTGTTCAATCCATGCAGAAGATAGGCTTCGTGGATGCTGCTATAATCTTTGCACCTGCGAAGGAAGCCATAGGTCAGGCTGTAAAGTCCGTCAAGAAAGGAGGTACTATTGTTATGGGTGTTTTTGGATCTGTGGGAGAGGAATTTATGTTCGTGGACGAAAAAGTGATCAAGGGTAGCGTAATAGGATCGAGGAAAGATATGAGAGAAGTTCTTGCTCTAGCTGCTGATGGTTCTATAGAAGTTGTCTGTGAAAAATATCCTTTAAGCGAGGCAAATGAGGTTCTTGAAAAGCTAAAAAATAGTGAGCTACAAGCTAGAGCTGTATTGATGTCCTAGCAGAAATGGCGGATCCAAGGGAGGATGCATCTTTTCTCCGTATGCAATAAAAAGTCACAATCTCCTCAGTCTTCTATAGATGATAGTACATCAGTTTATACACGCATTGAGTTAATATAACTTGATAGCTGTAAAATGTTATGGGCTACCAGTTCCTAGACCATATGACCGATGCATACATAGAAGCTTACGGCAGCACACTGGAAGAAGCATTTGGATTTGCAGCAAGAGCATTGGTGGATACAATGATAAGCGTAGATAATGTTCATCCCCTAAAAGAAGAGCAAGTGAGTATAGAAGGTCATGACCTGGAAAGTCTGCTTTACAACTGGTTAGATTTCGTAATGCTAAAATTGGTTGTTGATAGACAGGCATTATCATACTTCAAGGTCACCGTTTCAGAACATAATAATTGCTATAAGTTGAAAGCAATTGTAAGAGGCGAACCGTTAGATCTTGATAAACATAACTACAAGGTGGAAATAAAAGGCGTTACGTATCATATGATGGAAATAAAGCGTAATAATATATCAAAGTTGAGATTTGTACTTGATCTCTGAAAATCTTTAATAGTTAATTGTGTAGTAGTATGCTTTATGAGTGATCCAGAATTGGAAGAGATAATGAAGAAAAAGATACAGCAAATGAATAATCCTACGGAAAGGCTCGTAGAATTGGGCGAGAAGAATTTTGACGATATCGTGGCAGGAGGTAAGCCTGTTCTTGTTGACTTTTGGGCTTCTTGGTGCGGTCCCTGTCAATTTATGCTCCCAATATTCGACAAACTAGCAAAAAAGTATGGTGATAAAGTAGTATTTGCAAGGCTAAATGTTGATACCAATCAGAGCGTTGCTGCCAGGTATGATGTTTATGCGATACCCACATTCATAGTATTCCAAGATGGTAAGGCAATTGATAGGGCCATAGGTGCAGTTGGAGAACCAGGACTTGAGAACCTGATCAAAAAACACTCATGATTTTTAATAACCGTACAAAGGCAGAACCCTGCGCTTTATTGCAATTATTTCGTCCATTGTTTTCACTTCAGCTTCATTCAACCTGTATTTGAACCTGTTAAGCAATAGTTTTACATGCCCAGTTGGAGGGACTGTGTATAATATGTCGCCCTCATTGATCTGTCTGCCAACAGTGGGTTCTTTCATAGATACGGCTACCTGCATGTCTGTTTTTGCCTCATCAATATTCTTGCCCTTGTCTTGTATCTGATGCACCATGCCGATCTCCTTCCCTTCCTTGTTCATTATGACGCTTTTCTGTTTAAGCGTGCCAGATTTGATCTGCACTCCAAAAATTGCGGGGTCATTTCTCCTGAAAATGAAACCTTTCATAAACACAAACTTGCATGGTGCCACCAGTTCATTGAACAGTGTACTTTCCTCTCTTTCCTTTTCAAATGATGTCCAATCCATATAGCCTCTAACCAAATTATAGATTATCTGTTCATTGAATACCTTTATCGATCGATCTCGTGCTTCTGTTCCTGCATCCTCAAATACTCGAACATTAAAACCCAGGATCACACCAAGATAGCGATCCTTCTCTTTAACCGCACTTGCTTCGACTACGTCCCTCCTAGTTATCGGGCCAATATCCGCTATTCTTATTGATACACCTTCCTTCTTTAGCAACTCCGTTATCGCCTCAAGTGAACCTAGAGTGTCACATTTTAGCACAACTCCTATTTTATCTGTGTTGATAACTATGCTCTTGATCTCAGAATCTATCACGCTCTTCAGGTTTGCAATCTCCTTTTCGTCATGTGCCACGTATACGGGACTCCCAGCAAGCACTCCGTCCAGATCTCCAGAAGCTATCTTTACACCTGCTGCTGCAGAAACTTCATCCACATGCACAAATTTGTCGCGGGGGTCCCTCATCTCGTCAAGAGGTTTCGGAAGCAGCAACACCTTTGCCTTCGTTGCTACGATATCATCACGCTTTGCTACTACTATGGTATTTCCCTGCCTGATCCTGCCCTCCAAAAGTATAATATTTGCTGTTGACCCTAAACCCACCTCTTCCTTAACTTCTAACACTATACCTCTTACAGAGTTTTCCCGCACCTCCAGTTTGCTCTGCATAAATCTCTGTGTAAGACCTACAAGCATTGCAAGTAGTTCCGGTATCCCTTCTCCAGTCTTCGCACTTACCGGCACGATAACGATTTCTTTTGTAAAGTCCTTAACTCGGTAAAATGCTTCGGCGCTGAAACCTAGTCTTGATAGTGTACCTACAACAGTATATAATCGCTGATCTAAATCATCTACAATAACTTGTTGTTGATGCTTAAGCGATTGTGATACAAACATGGACTCACCCTTTCTCCAGCCCGGTATCATGTCTACTTTGTTCAAGGCAACTACGAACGGTACTTTCTTGTTCTTCAGAATTTCAAGGCTCTCATGTGTTTGCGCTTCAAAGCCCTTCATAATATCTACTACCAATATCGAGATATCAGCAGCTGAACCGCCACGCATTCGCAAGTTAGCAAAGACCTCGTGCCCTGGTGTATCAATAACGAGCAAACCAGGAATTCTGACTTCGGTGTTTAATTTGTTGAAGAGAGCACCACAGACTTGCCTTATCGTTTCAATGGGAAACGAGCTCGCACCTATGTGCTGTGTGATACCCCCGACCTCCCTAGCCTGAACAGCAGTACCGCGTATCTTGTCCAATAGAGAAGTCTTACCAGAATCTACGTGCCCTAAAACAGCAACAACAGGCTGCCTAAGTTGCAACCCAAATTCACTTCAGCCAAAAATAACCTTCGACTCTTTTATGAAGCTTTCATGGGAGTCTGATGCATGTATAGCATTTTGCGTTATACTTATTCCAAAGTCTTTTCTGACAGTGCCCGGAGCAGCTTCGCTAGGCTCGGTAGCGCCGATCACTTTTCTTACCTTGTTTACTGCATCTGAACCTTCTACAATAGCCGCAACTATTGGTCCTGACGTAATGAAAGAAACAAGTTCGTTAAAGAACGGCTTTTCTCTGTGTACTGAATAGAATTTTTCAGCTTCTTCTCTGTTCATGGTTAACATCCTTAGTTTTTTTACAACAAAGCCATTTTGTTCGAACCGTCCCACTATATTCCCAATCAAATTTCTCTGTACAGAATCTGGTTTCAAAACGATCAGTGTTTGATCCTCCATTATCCTCGCGCCTTTATTCCGCCTTTAACATATTTTTTGGTCCACTTGAACTTCCTTGCATCTCTTCCAAGTTTCAACATATTCTTTCTACATTTATTGGAGCAAAAGTAAAGTATACTGCCGTCGTTTCTGACAAGCATAGTGCCTGTTCCGAACTTTAATTGCCTATCACAAAAACTGCAGTTCTTAGCAGTTACACTCATTGGGTATCACTTGATCTTCCTAGCTTCTCTCTCTGTTTCTCTGAGCATTAGAACATCACCCATTCTAATCGATCCCTTTACATTACGCGTTAAAATCCTTCCCTTGTCTTTTCCTTCCAATACTTTAACCCTAACCTGTATTACTTCACCGGCAATTCCGGTTCTGCCAACGATCTGGATTACTTCACCAGGAGTTACCTTCTCTTCAGTCTTGCTCATCGCAGACTACTCCTTCGTAACCTTCTTGAATCCTGCAACTGAATTTACGATCTGTTCAAGAATGTGCTTGCCCTCCCCCGCATCCGTTATGCACGCAGCTGCAGAGGGAACATCTATTCCCAAAGCTTGACCGAGCTGTTGTTTGCTCGGTACGAAAATGTATGCGCTATTACGTTCCTCACATAATATTGGCAAATGTGCTACAACCTCTGGAGGTTCTACATCCTCTGCGATAACAACGAGGCTGCTTGTTCCTCGCTCTATCGCTTTCGTGGTTTCATTTGTGCCCTTCCTCACCTTACCGCTCTGCTTTGCTACCCTAACAGCCTCATAGATCGCATTTATCAGATCTTTTGGAGTCTCAAACTTAACGTAGTAAGGCTTACTCATTATATATCACCCATCGCGAGTTTGGGATCATATCTTTTCGCAAACACTCGTTATTACACGCGTTTTAAAAGTGTTATTAAAACCTATTTCGTAAAGTAGGGTTCAAGTATTATCTGCAATCTTTCTTATCAGTTTGGTATAATTCTCCACAATTTCATTTAGCAACTTACTATCACTAGATTCAGCATACAATCGTATAACTGGCTCTGTACCGCTCTGCCTTACCATCACCCAGGAGGAGTGATTGAGCCATACCTTCACACCGTCTAAAGTTTCCACTTTACCTTTTGCATTCATGGTCATTTGTTCAATAACTTTCCTCGATTGGTCGTTAGTGCACTTGATCTTTGTTTTATACTGATAGAATTTCGGCAAACCATTAATTATTTGTGATAATCGTTCTGTCTTACTTGCAATTAATTCAAGCATCAGAGCGCTTGTCATTGCTCCATCCCTAACGGCTATATGCTTCCCGTACATGAACCCTCCATTCTCTTCCAATCCAATCGTTGCATCACTCTTTAACATCTGCCTTGAAACTTCAACACTTCCAACCTTTGTTCTTGTCACTTTAGAATTATACTTGCTTGCTATGATATCAATTAGTTTTGACGAATTTAGTGGAGTTATGACCTTTTCATTCTTGTTCTTGGATAGAATGTATTCCGTAAGTATAGCACCTGATTTGTCCCCTCCATGCACATTGCCTTTTTCATCACAAAATATACTTCTATCACCGTCACCATCATATGCAATACCTAGATCAGCTGAATGTTGTTGAACACTCTTAGAAAGCAAACCAAGATTTTCGGGAGTAGGTTCAGATCCCCTAGCTGGAAATCTGCCATCTACTGTTGAATTTATGGTTATCACCTTGCATCCCATCTCTTCCATGAGTTTTGGGGCAGTTACTGCTTGCACACCGTTGCCAAGATCTAAAACAACTGTAAAGTTTTTTGACCTTATTAGATCAACATTTACAATTGATTTTATGCCAGTAAGGTAGGAATCGATGGTTCTTTGCTCATCAGTATCCTTACCAACTTTTCGATTTAGACTTCGGAAATTTTTGGTGAAATAGATATCTTCTACCTTCAGCTCCTCTTCCCTAGACAATTCTACACCATCATAGGCTATCGCCTTGATCCCATTGTATTCTGGAGGGTTGTGGGAGGCTGTGATCATCACACCTCCTCTGTAACCAAGTGTTTTCACGCCAAACTGCACACACGGTGTAGGTACTAGACCAGTATTTGCCACCTCAACACCTAAGGCATTCATCCCTGCACGTACAACCTTTGAGATGATAGGACTCGAATACCTGCCATCGTAACCTATTAGGATGGGTTTATCATCAAAATATGTTGCGAGGGCGTATGATACGTCTAGAGCAAGATCAAGTGTTAGATCTTTCCCGAAGATTCCACGAATTCCGTTTGTTCCAAATAACCTGCCCACATAAGTTGTCCGTACACACTCAATAAAATTCTTGGCAAATTCTAATATAAAATTTCCTAAATAATAAGTTCGTTGAAGGATGGAAATGTTTTATTATGATGAAATAATAATCACTGCATGTCATTAACTAATAGAGTTGCTATAATTACGGGGGCAAGTGGTTTTATAGGTGAGGCTATAGCGAAGCTATTTGCGAAAGAGGGAGCAAGTGTAGTTCTAGTAGCAAGAAATGAGAAGAATTTGAACCGACTAGCATCTGAACTGAAAAAAGATGGTAAGAATGCTGTAGCTATGCAAGGTGACATAACAGAAGAAAATGAGGTACAGAACGTTATTGAACAGACGCGTCGGCAATTCGACAAGATAGACGTTCTAGTAAACAATGCAGCTGTGATTAAAGACCCTGTGCCTTTTCATACAATGACCGATAAGGCAATACACGAACTGGTAGAGACCAACCTCCTGGGCACATTCAGGATGACAAGAGCGGTTCTTCCAACAATGATGGAACAAAAAAATGGAGTTATTGTGAACATTGCTTCCGTTGCTGGTATGAAGGCTGTGGAAAAGGTTCCTTTGGCGGTATACGACTCTACTAAGGCTGCAGTTATAATGTTCACAAAAAGTATAGCGCTGGAATATGGGCAGTATAATGTAAGGGTCAATTGCGTCTGCCCTGGTACAGTTAGGGGTCCCTTTCTACAACCATATTTAGAGGATGAAAGAGCAAGGCAGGTATTGAATTCGATGCAACCGCTAGGAAGAATAGGAGAACCCGAAGATGTTGCGCGAGCTATACTGTATCTTTCGTCCGATTCATCTAGCTGGGTAACTGGTGCAGTTCTTGTTGTTGATGGTGGTATAATGACAAAATAATGCCACTTTCTAAGATACGAATAATTTTATTATATACTTTGAAAGGTAGTGTGTGCAAAGGAAGGTACTCCTTGCGGTGCCAGTTATAGTTGCAATTGCAGTTGTAATGGCTGTTATAATTGCAGTTATGCCGATAATAAAACAATACAACGGGACGCAAATAGAATATGAAACACGCGAGATAACAATAGATGGGGTAAAATTAACTGTTGAGATTGCAGACGATAGCGAGAAGATAGCCAAAGGTTTGATGTTCAGGGAAGGATTGCATTTTGATAGGGGAATGTTGTTTGTATTTGAACGAGAGCACAAGTACCAGTTCTGGATGATGAACATGAAGTTCAAGCTTGACATAATATGGCTGGACACAACTGGCAAAGTAGTGCACATTGTTGAAAATGCGGAACCATGTATTGATGAAGCGCATACATCGTTATGCACTTATAATCCTGATACTCCAGCCAAGTATGTGTTAGAAGTCAACTCCGGTTTTGTAAAGAAATATGGTATAAATGAAAACTCTGTAATGCAGATTCCTTCATGATTTAACTGACTGCTTTCTTGAGATCCCTGTAAGCTTTCTTGACCTCATCTACAGCAGCACCATCTTCAAGAGTCGTTATGTCACCTATCTGTGATTCGTTTACCACAGCTTTAAGCAATCTTCGCATTATCTTGCCACTTCTAGTTTTCGGTAATTTATTTACAAAATAGATCTCTTCAGGACTAGCAATCGGACCTACTACGTTCCTTATATGTTCAATAATATCCTTCTTCAGATCTTCGCTTTCGTTATACCCTTCTCGGAGAACCAAAAATGCTATTACTGCTTCGCCCTTGACTCGATGGGGTTTGCCCCCAACAGCCGCTTCTGCGATTGACTTGTGAGCAACAAATGCACTTTCAAGCTCCATAGTTCCAAGTCTATGTCCAGCAACCTTTAGGACATCATCTGCACGGCCAAGCAACCATACGTAACCTTCTTCGTCTATAAGTGCATAATCACCGGGATAGTATACATCAGGAAACCTTGACCAATAAACCTCCCTGTATTTTTCGTCATCACCCCATAGTGTGAGTAACATACCAGGCCAAGGATGTCTTATTGTTAGGTACCCTTTAGTGTTTGGTGGGACTTCATTACCATTTTCATCAACAACAGAAGCATCTATCCCTGGCAAGGGGAAAGTTGCAGAACCAGGCTTCATTGGTACCAATTCTATACCTGGCACACCACCGATCAATGCTGCGCCAGTTTCGGTCTGCCACCAAGTATCTACAATAGGGCACCTTTCGTTGCCAATAGTTTTGTAGTACCACAGCCATACTTCTGGATTAATAGATTCACCAACGGTGCCCAGTAACCGTAGAGACCTCAGGTTGTAGGCTTTTGGATAATGGTCTCCAAACCGCATAAACATTCGCAAAGCGGTAGGTGTTGTGTAAAGAATGCTGACTTTGTATCTTTCAATTATACTCCAGAACCTGTCTGGTTTTGGATAATCTGGTGCACCCTCATACATAACTACAGAAGCACCGTGTAACATAGGCCCGTATACTGTGTATGTGTGCCCAGTAACCCATCCTATGTCAGCAGTACACCAGTACACATCGTTAGGTCTAATGTCAAAGACCCATTCAGTTGTAGAGTAAGCATATGTCAGATATCCTCCTGTTCCATGCACAACACCTTTGGGCTTTCCTGTAGTTCCTGATGTATACAGCATGAATAACGGATGCGTGCTTTCTACCTCTTCTGGTTCACAGTAATCATCTGCACCATTAATAACATCATCCCACTTTTTATCAATAGAATTCAAAGCAAGATTGATATTCGCTCTGTTAAATGTGATAACGTTCTTCACACTAGTACATGATTCTATGGCTTCGTCAACGACTTTTTTGAGCTCAACTAACTTGCCTCGCCTGTACCCACCATCTGCAGTTATTATAACTTTAGATTGAGAGTCATTAGCCCTGTCTGCTATCGACTGCGCACTGAAACCTGAGAATATTATCGAATGCGTTGCGCCAAGCCTTGCACATGCAAGCATCGCGATTGGAAGCTCTGGGATCATAGGTAAGTAGATAGTGACCCTGTCACCCTTACCTATACCCAACTTCTTCAACCCATTTGCAAGCCTATTAACCTGACAGTAAAGATCATAATAAGAAAATTTTCTATGCTCCTCGTTCTCTCCCTCCCACAGTATAGCAGTTTTGTTCCTAACTTCAGTTTCCATATGTTTATCTAAGATGTTGTAGGATGCGTTGATCAAACCACCTACGAACCACTTCGCAAAGGGGGGATCCCACTCAAGAACCTTATCCCAATCTTTGAACCATCTTAAAGACCTGGCTTGCTCCCCCCAGAACTTTTCTGGGTCTTTTAATGCGTCCGTTCTGAACTCTTGTAATTTTTTGCTATTGCTTGTTCCTTTCGTTATCTTCAGCTTCATGCCCTGCTGATAAAGCTTTACTGGCTTCGAGTTGACATCAGACACTGAGTAATATTGATTTACAATTATAATAAATTTTATGCGTACCAACAACCAATTTAATTTTTTATCCTAGTTCACAGAACTCTTAAATTACTAGTATGTTATCTGTCTTTTGATGGATTTTATCACAGAAGATTTTAGCGAGGAAGAGAAAGAAACTCTTAGGCAGCACTTTTCCAACGCTGAAAAACCTGTGTTTTCCATTATCACGCCGAAACAGGTTGACCGGGGTGCTCTCATGTCAAGATACAGCAGATCTAGCAAGAGTATGAGAAGGATATTTCTAGACGAATTCTTGAAGAATCCTAATCGTGGAGAGGAGTTCTACAACAGGGTGTTGCTGGAATATGGCGATGACTCTGTTGCAGAGCTCGGTGAAGCACAAATAGCAATAGAACATGTATCTAATATTGCTACTCAAAAGATCGAAGATAGAAGGATCGGACTATCATACTTAGAGAAATCAACAAGATATGTTGCGTTCGACCAGAAAACGAATGACCATTATAAGTATTATCGAGAGCCTCTTCTAATGAATTCAGAATTTGCCGATAAATACGAACAAGCATGTGAGCTCGATTTTGATACCTACCATAAACATCTTGATCCAATGATAAAGTATGTTCAGGAGAAAGAAGCTATTGATAATATGACGTTTATGGATAGTGAGTCTGGATATGAAGTTCCCTTTGACAAACTAAAAAACCAGAAAGATATTGATTCTGCCAAAAGGATCTATAATGCTACCACCAGGGCAAAGGCTCTTGATGTATTGCGGTCACTTTTGCCTGCATCTACACTAACAAATGTGGGTATAACTGGAAATGGCAGAGCATTTGAATATCTATTGTCAATTCTTTACGGTTCGAAACTTGAAGAGGAGAGGAATATTGCAAGGATGTTGCATGATGAGTTGAATTTAGTTATACCATCTTTTGTTAGACGAGCCAATGATAAATATGGAAAAGCGTTGCAGGAATACTTAGGCAAAACACAGGATGCGATAATATCGCTTGCCAAGAAATGCTTGCGGGAAATATCCGTACAGCCAGCAGAGTCTGTCTCTTTGATAGAGCGTGAAGATAATGAAGCCGCTGAGATAAAAATAGTGACTGCAATTCTATACGAACAGGCGGAAGGACACTCACTTGCTCAGATTAGAGAAGTTACAAACACACTCTCTAGGGATGAGAGGAAGAAGATAATCAATACTTACACTGAGCACAGAACGAATAGGAGATACAGACCTGGCAGAGCATTTGAAGTTGTTGATTATACATTCGATCTATTTACGAATTTTGGTATGTTCAGGGATTTCCATAGACACAGAGTACTAACCCTTGAAAGACAATTATTGACGACCAAGCAAGGTTATGACACGCCTTCCGAAGTTGTCGATCTTGGAATAAGAAAGGACTTTGATGATTGTATGTATAAAGCGCATGAAGTCTATAAGGAGATAGCCAGAAGGTTTCCCTATCAAGCGCAGTATGTCGTTAACTTTGCGTATCGCTATCCTTACATCATGAAGATGAATTTGAGGGAAGCGTGCCATTTGATAGAGTTGCGAACAGTGCCGCAGGGACATCCTGATTACAGGAAGATTGCGCAAAAGATGTATTATGATATAGAACGTGTGCATCCAAACTTAGCAAAAGGAATCCGCTTCGTGGATCTTAAGGATTATGCGTTAGAGCGCCTCGGTGCTGAAAAAAAAATGGAAATGAAAAGGCAAAGCGTAGGTGTTAACTAAACCATTGCTCCAGTGTCTGACTGCGTGTATCACTAGCCTTCTTCAGTTTATGTAATGCGGAGCTAACCCTCTCTTCAGAAAAGTTTCTTTCCTTACACAGAAACCCTATAATCCCATTGCTGTCAGGATCTCTGAAATCGAGCTTGTCGGTGCCCACAACATTTGGTTGAAGAAATATCTCACGTATCTTTTCCCACTCTATTTCCTTCAACTTTTCCTTCATCTCTTGTATATCTTCCAACCTGCCATTCTCCTTAATCATCTTAAGCGCTTTTTTGGGTCCTATGCTCCTGAAGCCATCGGGATTAAAATCCGTGCCAATAAGAATACCTATATCAACCAGCTGTTCCCTACTCACTCCAAGAGCTCGAAGGGTTTGGTCAAGAGCAATTATTTCTGGTTCGACGCTTACAAATATCTGTTTGTTTGGAAGTTTCCTCCTGCCACTAACTGTCAGGTTTCTGATCAAGCGCTTTGCTCCAAATAGCAACGAATCAAAGTCCTGACTTGCAGATGCATATGCAGTACCCGTGATTGTCAAATTGGCTGCTGTAGCTTCCCCTTCAGAAGGCGCGTCTATATGTGGTATACCTAATGAATCTAACAATCTTTTCGCATCATCGATCATGTAATCCTGTATAACGGAAGTATATTGAGCATACTTCCTGGCATCTTCTAACCTTCCCTGCTGTAAGGCTTCAACATACTTTATGGTAGCCTCGCGTTTTGCCTGTCTTCTTTTTTCTATCTCTACATATTTCAGGGACGGTGGTTTTCCATCGAAAACATAAACAGGTTTTATGCCTATAGATAAGAGGTTAACATTGCGATAGAACAAACCACTCAAATGACTTGTAACCTTGCCTGAACTGTCAGTAAGATACTCACCCTGCAGACCCCTTATTATCGCAAGGAATTGATAGATGGCATTGTAAGCATCTATGGCTATTACCCTATTTGATAACTCTTCAAGTTTTAACTGAAGGGGTTGTATGAGTGGCTTAATATCTAAACCCATAAATACAATTCACTAGTCGAGAATTTACATCTTTCTGAATAAACTTAACGATCCGTTGATCTACTTTTCGAAATCACCGATAAGAGTACCACACCTTCTTCCTCTAAAGTTCCGCATCCAACCAAGATTGCATAGAAAATGTGTCAAAGTGATCTAATACTTGTTATAGAAAATTTATTCTGATGCGGAGTGGAATTTGGGCTCTACCGTGGCCCTCTTATCTCTCTTGCAAGTTCTTCTGAAGCAACTATCAGCTTTTCAATATCCTCTTCATCGTGTGTTACGGAGATTGCGCCCATTTTATTGGGTAAGAAGAATATGCCGTATTTTGCCATGAGCGCAAAATGGTATGCCTTCTGCAAACTCACGTCACAATCGGCGACATCAGCGGCACTTCTGACTTCAGAAGTATTATCAGTCAAGAAATGAGTAAGAAATAGCGAGCCCATGCCAGTACTCTTCACTTTAACACCGTTTTCGTTCATAACTTTATCAATACCATGCCTAGCAACTTTCCCCATTTTATCAATTTTTTCATAAACACTCTTGCCCTTCCCTATAAGATGAACCAGGGTTGCTATACCAGCTGCCATGCTAAGAGGATTCGCGGAAAACGTTCCTCCTCCAATACTGCATTTTTCCCCCTTTTTCTTCCCCATTGGATTGGCCAGTTCCATCACCTCTCTCTTGCCGCACACAATTCCTATTGGCATCCCTCCACCAGCTATCTTCCCCAATGTAAAAAGATCGGGGTCAAGTGAAAATAGACCCTGGGCTCCATCTAGCGATAACCTAAAGCCTGTCACTATCTCGTCTAAAATGAACAAGGCGTTGAATCTGCGGGCAACTTCCTGCAGATAGCGTAGATAATCTCTTTCTGCAGGAACACATCCACCTCCACCAAGCAATGGTTCAACTATTATACTTGCAAGATCATCTTTAACATCATTCAGTATTTTCTTGGTTTTATCAAGCTCATTAAACGGTAACGACACAACGTATTTGAGTTCCTCCTCAAGCAAACCTCGACCCTCCTCTTCATCATAAGGAAAATTTATTGATTTCAAGAGTGAACTGTTAAAGCCATGCCACCCTCCTACAATCTTAGCAACAATCCTTCTACCTGTATAAGCCCTAGAAAGCCTTACGGCATTCATTGTAGCTTCAGAGCCGGTGCTTGCAAAGCGCATAAGTTCTGCATTCGGCATTACCTTGCTAATTGTATCTGCAAGTCTAACGCTGAGTTCATTTACAGTCCCAACGATGGTTCCTTCAGGAACCTTCTGCTCTAATGCATTAACTACTACCGATGGTGCATGCCCTAAGATCAGGCTCCAGTGTCCCATCCAGTAATCGGCATACTTGTTACCATCAACATCATGGAGGTATTTACCATGTGCTTTCTGCGTGAAGAAGGGATAAGGCTCGAAAAACCTTATGTTATGACTTACACTCCCAGGAAACCTTTTCTTGGATTGATCAAAGAGCGATCTGGATTTATTTGTCTTGGATTCGTACAATTTGACATAATGATCCAACATAAACTGATTTTTATTTATCATATAATAAGAGTTTACGCCATCTCTTGCTCGATCCAATTCAGCAGCTTCTCCTTTGTTTTCTGCTCCTTCGTTGTTAACCAAGAGGAATATTTGATCCTCAATTGATCTTTAGGGATTGCATCGAACTCCTCTTGCATGAAGAGTGTTAACCTATACCTTAGGCCTAATCGCTGTATAAGATAGGCTTGTTTCTTAATAATCAGTTCAGAAACGTTCTCAAATACAGCATTGTAATCACGTTCCCTTAGTATTTTCTTGAGCGTCTAGTCTATCATACGTGATATTTCGTTAGTTTCCATACATCCAATGGAGCAATTTTTAATAATTTTTATCATCTAAAAAAGTACTACATATTGGTCTGGGTTATACACCTACTTACAGTATGTATTCCCAGAAAGATAAAAAATTCATATATCTGTAGGTTTTACCACATAATGCTGTATGTCCCATAGTGAACACGAACACGAGCATGCGGAAGACCGTCCCCATAAGCACACCGCTTTATGGTTGATAGTGACTGTATTGATCGTAAGTATAGCTGTACCTGTCCTTTTGCTCTTGCTTACTGTAATACGGTAATAATTTCCAGAAGGTTTATATTCACTGAGAGAAGGTAATTTGTTTTAGCGTAACAGTTTGGCGGCGTCTGTAATTAGTAATGGATATGGTATCCATTTGATGCGTTGCGGACCTCCAGTTGCGCTAACAAGATGGGGATTCGATGGATAATTGAATCTGACGTGGGTTACATGTTCACACTAAGCCCGGCCGTACTCTCTTTAACAGCTATAAGACTCCGGTTGATCCTGCCGGACCCGACTGCTATCGGATTGAGACTAAGCCATGCGAGTCAACTCGTAAGGGTGGCGGACGGCTCAGTAACACGTAGTCAACCTGCCCTAGGGACGTGGATAACCACGGGAAACTGTGGCTAAACCGCGATAGGTCATCGCTGCTGGAATGGGCAATGGCTCAAACCTAAATGGCCCTAGGATGGGACTGCGGCCGATCAGGTTGTTGGCGGGGTAATGGCCCACCAAGCCTGTAACCGGTACGGGCTCTGAGAGGAGGAGCCCGGAGATGGGCACTGAGACAAGGGC
>JBHICO010000023.1:0-18906 GCA_046759645.1 Nitrososphaerales archaeon | reverse complement strand
ATATTCTTCAGGGCAAGTAATGATAATGGTGCTAGCTTTGGTGATACTGTTAACCTAAGCAATAATGCTGGAGAATCAGGTCGTCAGCGCATAGCTGTATCTGGCAACAGTGTGTATGTCGTATGGCGCTATAGTGGTGAGATATTCTTCAGGGCAAGTAATGATAATGGTGCTAGCTTTGGTGATACTGTTAACCTGAGCAACAATACATTGGGTGTAAGCGAAAATACGCTCAATTCGAGCTACAACGGTGGAAACGAAACCTTTACGAAACGTTCAGATCTGCCACAGATAGCTGTATCTGACAATTATGTGTACGTAGTATGGGTTGATTATATTCCTGGAGATTACGACATACAGTTTAGGGCAAGTAATGATAATGGTGCTACCTTTGGTAATGCAGTTAACGTAGAAACCAGGATTGGATTGACTGACTTGCCACAGATAGCTGTATCTGACAATTATGTGTACGTAATGTGGGATGAATTTACTCTGGCTGAAGGTTTACACATATTCCTCAGGGCAAGTAATGATAATGGTGCTACCTTTGGTAATGCAGTAGGCCTAATTAGAAATGTTGGATACACCGATTCCACACCAGTAGTTGTATCTGGCAACAACGTATACGTGATATCGGCTGTGGGCAACATAGACATATTCTTCAGGGCAAGTAATGATAATGGTGCTAGCTTTGGTGATACTGTTAACCTGAGCAACAATGCTGAAGCCTCCTCCAATCCTCAGATGGTAGTATCCGGAACAGATGTCTACGTAGTATGGGAAGATTACGCAACTGGAAACCCTGAGATATTATTCAGCACCTTCATGCCAGGCACCGATATAGAGACTTCAAAGAAAATGGTGTTGTTAACAGACAATGAATCTGTAAAGGTTGAAGTGACAACGGATCTTGGGACACTTGAAACAGGAAAGCCAGTTGGATTCACCTTGAACTTTCATGATCCAATGACAGGAAAACTACTTCAAAATGTGAATTATTCCTTCATTATCATCGACGAAGGGGGAAATAACATTTTGAATAGACTAAATCTGCATGCCAACGAAGGTATAGATACACAATTCGTTACATTTTCAAATACCGGATCGTTCACTTTGTCAATTGACATCGCAGGTATTGGTATCAACGAGCCATATGATTCAACGTATGATGGTATGGCCAGCACTGTTCTAACCGTGGTTCCAGAATTTCCATTAAGTATTATGGCAGTGATGGGAATAGTATTAGGAACAGCAATAGCAATATCACGTTATAATAGAGTGAGAGAGACCCATGGTTTTAAAGCTGAGTGATTATTATAGTAAGTGAATCGAGAAGTTTAAGTAAGTTGTAGGATTCCTATTTAATACGATAAAAATTGCAGTGTGAAAATTGCAAAGCAGCACTTTCAGAGGCAAAGTATGACCGTGATATACATGGTACGATGCATACTTTCTGCTCTGTGGACTGTGCAGATAAGTTTGAACTTAGAACGACTGGTCACTTGCACCATTAGCACTAGTTCAACCACGATTTGGTAAGAAATACTTGCATGTCTTCATGGTAGCTTTCTTTTACATTAGTTACTGCAAAGGAATAAATCCCTGATGGCACTGCGTATGTTTGAAGGTGATCCGATACGGACACACTGAAGGAGATGAAATGTGTTGCTTGCCGCAAGGGTGAGCCGACTGTCACGGACACAGAGATTGCTGAATTACATCCACAAGTGCCAGAGTGGCAAATTGTGGAAAAGGATGGCATCAAACGGTTGGAACGCCCTTTCAAATTTGAGAATTTTGGTGAAGCCTTGGCGTTCACTAACAAGGTGGGCGAACTGGCGGACACGGAGACCCATCATCCTGCCTTGTTAGCCGAATGGGGGAAAGTGACTGTTCATTGGTGGACACACAAAATCAAGGGTCTGCATCGTAATGATTTCATCATGGCTGCGAAGACCGATCAACTGTATACGACCTCGAAATAATCAGAGTTATTCTAGAGTTATGGTAAAGGTTACCTCGGAAGAAAGATTGATTCGAAAGGTTATACCTTCAGGTTAAAATCTACTTCTCATGAAGTGCAAATGTGCCTGTGTTGCTTTCTCCGTTGACCTGCTTGTTTATCGCCTCAGCCATGAAGTGGTTGCTAACATTAACTAAAACCTTGTTTATGCCTTCAATCTTTCCAACATTGTCGTGCACATCCTGTGCTATCTTGAAACCAAATACTGCTGGACAGAATGGGCTTGTTAGGTGCAGGTCAATCTTCACATTTCCGTCCTGGATATCGACATTATCGACCAACTGTAGTTCCATAATGGATACGTTGATTTCAGGATCTACTATTGATGTTAAGGCATCAAATATCTTCCTTCTTAACTGTTGCAGATCTGTGCTCATGAGAAAGATAACGGTACTGCCATATATATCCATTAATAGATAGGGTAAATTGCCATAGGTTTACACTACGCTGGCCTTATGACAAAATGACAAAACCACATACCATTCTCGCCAGTAATGGCAGAAGCGATTAAGAAAGCGTTAACTCTCTAGTCGAATTTACGTGCTTCTCGCCTTGTACCGTTGACGTAGTATTCGCCATTCTCTATAGTTACTGGTAGTGGTATACCATTAAGGCTAAAGAATTCTTTTACCCTTGATTTCTTTGTCTTTTGTTCTTTTTTAGATGCCAAAGCAGATATGCAATGTTTCAAATGATATTAAACCTTTATGCATAATGACGCCATGTATGACTACACTTAGTGCATATACAGAATTGTAAGTTTGTTTAATGCTCATCTTAGTAGTTGGCCGCAAGCTGGGCACATACCATATGATGTCGGTGATACGAAATTTTTGCAATTCTGGCATTGTACTTGAGATTGAGCATAGTTCGGTAGAACCGCAGCGCTGCAGACAGCTTGTACAGCAGATTCGTCTTCACCGACCCGTATAAAAAAGGGCTTCTTCTCTTTACGTACCAGCGTGCCATAAGTGCCGCATACTATACATTGATACGATTCTGTACCATTACCGAATGGGTCATTTGTTTCAACTTCATTACGACAATCAGAGCAATAGGCCTTTGCCAATCTACCATAGAACACACATTTCACTTTTATGACTGTTTGCGATCTAACCTAGAAGACCATCTCGACTCGGATTTATTTTCGGTTTTGTCACGTTGTCAAAACTAAAGGGTAATTAGATAACTATGTTTTTTCGTAAACACCATCAATTAATAATGGGGATCCCGCTAGTTTAAGGGTATAGCATTTTGTCTGTGGAAAAGCATTTCGTAGGTATAAACATGAATATTATGATGGTCTATCGGAGACCAAATCCACATGTGCTGCAAAATTCTGAACCAATTTGATTTACGTTACCACAATGGGAGCATATCGGCTCTCCCTTTGCACTAGTTTTTACTGCTATCACTGGTCCCTCTACCACAGGTAATCGTGTCTTACGTGATTTCACAGAGGTGAATAACTGAGCAATTACCGACTTGGCGAGCGTCACTAGCCCATATGGTTCACTAATTTGCACAAACGTAACAATTGGCTTTCCATCTCTCATAAAATAGACATCACCAATAGTTCTATCACTTTCTTGGGTTGTACTCATTTTATTTCTGGCCAAGCTGCTAATACCTCGTGCTGTAAAAGATCCATATCTGTTTCTCTCTGTCGTTCTCTCGTTCTTGACGATAATATCATCTACAAAACTTAACGGAATCCGCCCAGACTCATGTTTCTCGAAATCGTAGTAAAGTGCTCTAAAATTTGTAAGAGCCTCCAACCATCTAAGATGCTTGTTAACAATTCCCTCAGTCTTAGTATTTATCCAAAGCAATTCTTCACCCTCAGATAGAAATGGCGTTTTATAGTAAAGCTGGGTAGTTTTAGCTTCGCCATCAAGGTTATATTCCAAGTCTACAGTATCCCAATATTTCTGTTCCATTGGTTTTAGTGTCTTAACGAGTATTTCTTCGATGTATTTATCCTGAATATTAAATGCGATAGACTTTTTATTACCTTGACTATCTTTAAACTCGATGTTGAGTAACAGATCTTTTTTCTCAGACATCCCTTCCGTCTGCTCAGGTGTACCTACTTCCGTAATATGTTCTATGGGAACATAATATCTTAAACTGGTGTTCTCTTTGCTCTTAAATTCGAACCGATTCCCTACTTCAATCGGATGTATAACAAGCATGTTGAACATTCTATTTGGTTTATCATCGATAAATCTAATTATATTGATGTCATATTCGAATCGGCTAACAAGTTTTTCATCGAATATGGGACGTTGATGCACCATTAGGACCACCTATTCGCAGTGTATCACTATGTGCAATAATGATTGTTCCATGTTTTAATAAATCCAGATTTTTTTTACGGAGTTCAATGTATCCAGAATTCTCTAATGTGGTCTCCTCTTCAATACTCCCCAATAGCTCAATCAATTGTTTCACAACCTCAGTGAGTTTACCTCTTTCTTCCATTGACATATCTATCATCAAGTTTTGCACATATGCCATGTTCCATTGATCATGTGAGTATTCTGCTATATTAATTAGCAAGAAATTTTTGTTGCTGATCTGGAAAGACAGAAACAGAGACGAGATAAACGAGTAGAGAATAATCTTAACAAAATTGGTACTATCATGATAACCCTGCTTCTCCTAGATTCTTCCAAATCTTTATATAATTTCCCGACTTATTTTACCGCAATGTTATTTCTTGTGGTAGACAAGGTAAAGCTACAACCTGTGCCTGATGAACAAGCACTATCAGCTTACAGAGCTGCTCAGCGTTTGTTTAAGATGTTGAAGGATCTGGAAAAGGACGGCAAGCTCAAGGCACGGTATGCCTTTGCAGACATATCTGGAGGTATAATCATACTAGATGTTGAAAATCTGGAAGAACTCTATGGTACTTTAGCAAGCATGCCTACGAATCCTTATGTAGACAGAGAGATACATCCGATAATTAGTATGGATATGATGGAAGAGGCTGTTAATATGGCTATGGAAAAGATGAAAGAAAGGGTGGAGAAGCGCTAATCTCTTTTGTAGGTAATGTGTTAGAATAATCCAATTCGTACAAATACATCTTAGATTGTGATAATATAGCACTGAGAGCAGTTTAACAAGTTCTGATACATATAGTGATTAATGTCGTTGCGAATTTGTTTTGTCAAACTTAATATAATTATTAAACGAAGTTGGAATAGGGAACATGAAAAAGGTTGTGGGCGCTGGCATTGCAGGGGGTATAGCCATTGTAGTAGTAGTCCTTATAGCTGTGCAGTATTATGCATTAAATAATTTACAAGAGTTGCAATTCAGTCCCAACAGTGTAGGTAATTTTGACAAAACAACACTTAGCTTAGATATACAAATAGATGCCTGCAATCCAACACAATTTCCCACAGGCTTCGATAAGATGCTGTTCGAACTTGACAATATACATAACAACAACTACAATGTTACGGTCGATAAAGAATTTGCTACTATGACACTTCAGGGCGATACTCTTATGCCCATGGAAGCTGTCACACTTAATGGAAAAATACACATTAATGCGGAAACCGTGGAGAATTGGTGGAAAACTTATAATGTTTTTACATCACTTAATTCGGATTATATAACTCTGAAAGTAACAGTAGAGACGAAACTGTTAGGAATTGTACCAATGTCAGTAAATGAGGATTTTAATTATGATCAATTTGTGGCAATGCTGGTTTCACCCCAGGCTACAGAATTCTCATGTGCATAAATGTGAAGAAAGACATTATTTGTGCAAAGAGCATTCTTGGATATCACACTGACCAATTGCTGTTTTTGACGAAGATATTTCAAATTATGGTTTTTTTAGTTAGATAGCACCCATAAAGAATATTGTTTTTGAAATTATATGGGCAAATTTATATATCTAGTGCAAAGCGAAGTGGTATCGTTGAGTACGTCGCTGATAAATGAAATAACGGTTGCTCTAAATAGTATGAAAGAAACTGCAAAAGTTGATCAATCAATAGTAGACAAATTGGAGGGACTTGCTAATGTATTTACAGAATATCAAGAAAAATGGTTAACCTCCCGTAATACTAAAGTGGCCATATACTTCTATTATGCAGCAAGGAACGCTGCCTTAGTTGTTTCCAGAATAAGAGAAAGATTTCTTTCATCAAAGGGAACTAACGAAAATCCCAAAATTGCAGAAGAATCACTTCAAGTAGTTGGCTTGATAGGAGAACTGCTTGACCTGACTCAAAACGAAAAACCAGATGAGGGCACTACTAAATTGATTATTGAAAGAGTTGGAGAACTTAGAAAAGTTGCTACCAAAACGAAACTTGTAGAAACTCAAGAGAAGGAATTAGAAGATATAGACAAGCTCTTAACGTATTTGTCTAAGCTTAGAAGATAACAGTTACGGTATCAGGAAGTGATATTGTCTCCTGTATGTTTGAGAACATCTAGATGTTTGCGTACTTCGTCTTCTCTGAGGTCAGGTCTAAAACGTCGTGTCTGTTTAACTATACCCTCTAAATCCAGATCTGTTTCTCGTCTTATGTACAGAATTGAAGACACAATCTCCAACTCCTGTTCAGTATATTTGGACAACTTGAAAAGATATCGTAAAGTTTTATCAATTAACTCTTGCTCGTTAACAGAATCAAGAACACTCTTCGCAAGAGATTTACCCTTATCAGTTAAGCTGTAACAATAGAATCCTAATTCGTTATCCGTATCTATTAATACGGATTCTTCATTCTCCTGTACATTACCTTGATCGATCCACTTGTCAAGTTGAGAATCAAGCCATTGGGAATAGGGACCGCGTGCGATAAATTTGTAATCCTCTATAGCATGCCAACCACATTCATTCACTATGTAAGTAAGTTTCTGGATCTGAGTTCTATCAGCTATCCTTGGTTGGCCGGAGAAAACTAGGAACAAAACAGCAAAACGACGGAAGTCACCATGTTCTATCTCCAATCAGCTCACCGACACCAATCATACTACAATATATCTTCCTATTTTGACTTCTCTTCTCGTTTTAGCTTCTCTATTTGCGCCTTTAATTCCTCATCGTTGAGGCTGGTGTAGTCAATGCCTAGTGACTTTGCAACTTCCCTTAGTTTGTCCCTGTCGACTTCAGTGAAAGTATAAGGGGTATCCTCCCCCTTTGTTTTAAACTTCCTTTCTATGTATAGCATGCCAAAGAAATAAAGGGCAAGCATCGGTGCTGCGACGAACCACATGGTAACACCACTGCCGTCAGGAGTTATAACTGCACCAAAGATAGCGATTACAACTATCGCGTACCGGAAGTTCTTCCTCCAGAAATTGGGCTCGACCATCCCTGCTACAGTAGTAGCCCACATTATTACTGGAAGTTCGTATGAGAATCCAAATGCAATCAAGAACTGCATTACAAATGAAATAAACTCGCTTATGTTCAAGAATGTGGTAACACCAATGGATTCTCCGTATCTGTATAGAAAGTTAAGTATGTACGGTATAACAACAAGGTATGAGAATATGCAGCCAGTTGCAAAGAGTGCAACTGCAGGTAGCGTGACCTTCTTTACCATTCCTTTCTCATTTGCCTGAAGGCCTGGCATTATGAACTTCGTTAACTCCCTAACTATCACTGGCATTCCAAAGATTATTCCCAGCAAGACTGCGACATATATTTGAGCAAAGAAGGCTTGTCCCGGTGCCAGCTGTACAAGGCTAACGTTTGATGGAAGCAAGTCCTCTGCCATAATACCCATCAGCTGAATGGCTACATTGTTCAATGGGTCAGGATAGGGTAATGGAATTGCATAACCATTGATATCATATGTCTTTAAACCAAAAGTTATACAAAGAGCCGTGATTATTCCTACAACAATAGCAATCTTGAATAGCCTCTTCCTGAGCTCGTGCAGGTGCTCCATTAACGGTCTTTCTCTGTCCATACTACACTCCAATTTAGCATCTCATCTATATATTACATCTTGCTAGTGCTAAGATTGTGAAGTAAGAGTAATTTGCCTTTTGCCTAAATCATGAAATTTCTCAACTAAAAATTCTTATTGCATTTCTCTTTAATTAGAATTGCTTGTTAACAGCTGTTATTCTTTCTGGTGGAAGAAGCACGAGAATGGGGACAAACAAGGCTCTTGTTAGGATAAAAGGCAAGGAGATGCTTGCATGGGTGGTAGAGGGCTTGAAGCCATTGGTCGATGAGATAATAGTTGTGGCAAAGGATGAATCTAGCAAGTCTTCATATCAAAAACTTGTACCTACAGATGTCAAGATACTGACTGATGTTATGACACTTGATGGACCTTTGGTTGGAATGTACTCTGCTTTTCTTAGGGCTAGGTCAGAATATGCTTACGTTCATCCCATAGATTCGCCGGTGATCAATAAAGGCATAATAAAATACTTGTTTCAAAAGGCAAATAGTTATGATGCTTCAATAGTAAGATGGGATGACGGTACTATAGAACCTATGCATGCCGTGTACAACGTCAAAACAGCTCTACCATTTGCAGGATGGGCACTAGATGATGGAGACAGTAGTGCCAAGGTGTTGGCAAATAAACTTGAACGTGTAAATTATATTCCAGTTAATGACCTTCGTAAGTTCGATGATAAATTGGTGTCACTACTTAATGTTAATACACAGCAGGAGTTGGATAACATAAAGAGTTTTTTAGGTGCGTAAGCTGGTAACAATTGTTCAGCAATTTTGGTGAAAATATTTCTACACCATCGATGATATAAATAATAAAACTAGCAGTGCTATAAAATTTTATTAACCATGTTACACACTTGTAAAATAGTCGGAACTTTTAAAAGTCTGCTAAATTAACGATGAATAGTGCCATATTAATGGTTCATCAAATTATCAATGATAATTCAAATCATTATACAGTAGATCTTTTTAATTATAATGCGTATGAATTTTTTACAGACAATCAAGTAACCAAAGTAAGATATATTGGCTGCAAAAGCCCTTTAGAACAGAAACATGCACTTCCTGCGGTTATGATCACAGAACCATGTTGGAAACGGGAAGAGAGTATTCATGACTAATGCATTGGTAATACTCAAGGCGGATAGGAAAGATTCTATGATAGTATCATTAGTAAATATTATTGCTGGTGCAAAAATAGCAGACCAAACCTTATTGGTAGAAAATCCGTCCCAGCTAAGTAATGTAAAGGTCGATAGTGCGATAATATGCCATTTTGGTGAAGGCGCAACTGTATTCCAAATCAAAGAAGCGTTAGAGCGGAATGGCACACATCCCCTAGCAATAGAATTGATGGATCTAAATATGTTGCTACGTTTATCTACAAAAGATGTTTACTCCTGTACACTTGCTGTTTTACGTGCCGTCATTAAAAAATTGAAGGGTTCTATGACAGGAAAGACTACACCATCTTTTGTAGCTACACATGGAACTCATTTTAGCAAAAGAGATTTGGTGAAGTACATGTCAAAAGGCTTCAAGACCTATAGGCAGATCCCGATAGTTGAAGATTCTTGCCTTGCCAAACATGGCTGTGCTTCATGCTTGAATGCATGCCCATACTCAGCGATAACATTGGAAGGTGACCATGTTCAAGTGTCGCAATCAAACTGTGTTGAGTGCGGACTTTGTACTATCGCATGCCCTGAATATTACATACAAGTACCGACATTACTCGAACAAGTACAACAAATAATGATCAGCTCTCTTGCAGACTCACTGAAGGACAAAGATGCAACTGTATTATTTACTTGTAGATATGGATTCAGGATGCTGAAGGGAAATGTTAAGGATCATAAGGGTAGAGATTTTGTACCTATTGAGATACCCTGCGTAGCTTCCTTCAGTCATTTGGCATTGATGAAAGCGAGAGAGAGGGGGTTGAAGTTAAAACTGGTATGTCCAGAAAAGAGTTGTAAGGCCAGAGAAGCTGCAGAAAAGTATCAGGAGATTACTTCAGCCATGTTTCCTGACCTTAAGGAAATAGCTGTCACAGATGGTCTTGACCTTGATAGTTTGGATACATTGGTTCCAATGAGCAGTTTGCAAAGTATCGATTTTCAGGGCGGGAAGCGGGAAGTCTTGTCAAAGTTTCTTGGGGCTAATGGTGACAACAGGTCACCGGTAAGGCATAGTAAGCTGTCATTTTTCAATGCCAGAGTGGATAAAGATAAGTGCAATATGTGTGGGGCATGTGCAAAAATATGTGTACCAGAGGCGTTGAAGATTGTAAATATTAACGGAAGGGATACGTTGCAGTTTGAGCATTCTAAATGCATAGCTTGTATGGGTTGTGAGCGCGTTTGCGAGCCCGAAGCAATAAAGATAGTAAGAGAGTTAGACTTTCGATTGGTAGATCGAACGGTAAAATTGAATGAAGATAGAAGTAAATGCAGTATTTGTGGTAAGACCATGGATACTGTAACTGTTGACAAATCCCAGCAGTTATCTTCGGATGATAGCACTACAGAAATGACAGATTGTTGTGAAGATTGCCGGAAAAGCTTATTGGCTTGGAGATGACATGTTAAGATATGAGTTGCGTCCAACCAAGTCCAAAAGATCATGGCCATAAGGAGCGTATACCTGTAGATGTTGCTCTTAAGAAATTTCTGTCTCATATACAATGGTCAAAAATATCTTTTCCTATAGAGTATGTGAGTCTCAGAGATGCACAGAATAGGGTACTGGCTAATGATCTGCAAAGTCGTGTAGATATGCCTCCATTTGTTAGGGCAGCGATGGATGGCTATGCCATAAAATCAAGAGATGTAAAAAAAGCGTCAAGGATGCATCCCATTTTCCTTGATGTTATAGGCAGAATAACTGCAGGCCAAGACGAAAAATTCAATGTTGAATCTGGAAAGGCTGTAGCTATAGCTACTGGTGCTAGGATTCCAAAGGGTGCTGACACTGTGGTAATGGTTGAGCATACAGAGCTCCAGAACGGTAAGGTAAAGATCTTTGGGGACATAAAACGTGGAAAAAACGTAGCATTAAAGGGCGAAGATGTAAAGAACGGACAGGTTCTACTCAAAAAAGGAACATGGCTTACTTCTCAGGATATTGGTTTGATAGCTTCTGTTGGTGTTGGTAAAATCCCTGTTTTTAGGAAGCCAAAAGTTGCGGTCTTTGCCACGGGTAGTGAGCTTGCGGAACCAGGCTCGAAACGTGATAGCACTTGCATATTTGAAAGCAATAGATACATGATTTCAAGTATGGTAAAAGAATTTGGAGGAGAGGTGGTAGATATGGGAATATGTAAAGATGATAGACATCGGATATTTTCGAAATTAAGGGAAGCTCTGAAGTTCGATATGGTAGTTGTATCTGGTGGTACGTCGGTTGGCGAAAAGGACTATGTTCCAGACATTATAAACAGCATGGGAAAACCAGGTCTTCTCGTTCATGGTGTAGCGATGAGACCAGGTTCTCCAACAGGACTAGCCATAGTTAATGGGAAAGCGATAATTCTAAGTCCTGGTTATCCGGTATCTTCTTTTGTTGCATTCTATGCCTTTGGACGACCGTTGCTTCTCAGGATGCTGAAAACTGAAGGGCCGCCTGGCGCAAAGTTAATTGCTAGGATGGAAAGTGGTATAAATATGCATCAAGAGATGCGTACCTTTGTTCGGGTAAAGGTACAGAGACGTAATGGTGCTTATTTTGCTGAACCAGTTAGTGCATCAGGTGCTAGCTTGCTTTCAACACTGACGTATTCTAATGGTATGGTTATAGTCGATAACAAAAGCAAATTGGCCAAGGGCGAATATGTAGAAGTTATACCGCTGAGGAATATGGTCGGAGTATCCTAATAGGTTGCATAGGAGTGGGCTGGGGCTTTGCAAAATGAACTAGTTGATGGTTTTGGCAGGATTGCAAGAAAGTTAAGGATCTCTGTTACAGATAGGTGTAATATGCGCTGTGTATATTGTATGCCAGAAAACAATACTGAATGGTTTGAACAGAGCAATGTCTTGACATATGAAGAGCTTTTTAGACTTGCAACCATCTTTGTTGGGCTGGGTATCGAAAAGATAAGGGTAACAGGAGGCGAGCCTACTGTTAGACGGGAAGTAGAGAAACTGATTAGTGAATTGTCAACGATAAATGGGATCAAATCAATCAGTATGACAACGAATGGTCTTTTGCTACGTGATAAGGTGAAGCTGTTTAAAGATGCTGGCCTTGGAAGTGTAAATATCAGTCTTGATACATTCAGACCTGACAGGTTTAAAGCTATGAGTGGAGTAGAAGGACTGGATAAGGTTTTGGAATCCATAAAAGCAGCTGACGACGTTGGTCTCAAAGTAAAGATAAACGCAGTTGTTATGCGAGGCTGGAACGATGATGAGGTTCCTGATTTTGCAAAATTTGCAAGGGATACTGGATATACGGTGCGGTTCATTGAGTTTATGCCACTGGATGGCACTGGCATCTGGGCCCCGGATCTTGTTTATAGTAAGAAAGAAATGATTAAACAGATAAACAAGAATGTAAAGGAACTCGTACCGCTAAACAATGATAATTCAGAGCCTGCGATGCTCTACGGCTTCGTTGACGGTAAAGGCACAGTGGGATTCATTCCTTCTATGACTGAACCGTTCTGTGGCTACTGCGATAGGGTGAGGATAACTGCTGAGGGCAGGTTCCTTACATGTCTGTTTGAAAAGCCTGGTTATGATGTCAAAAGTTTGCTTAGGGGTGGAAAATCCGATGGTGAAATCAGAAAATACATTCTTGCAAGCATGAAGAAAAAACCTGAAGGCGTAATAAGCATCATAAGGTCCAAGGCGCTAAAGCCCACACTAAATGTGATGCATAAAATAGGTGGATAAACATGACAAAGGAAGAACTTGATCTTCTAAGTGTAAGGGTAAAATTGTTTGCATCGGTCAGGGAGCTTGTAGGCAAAGACGAGATAAGTGTGAGTCTGGCAAATCAAACTACTGTAGGTGCTCTTCGGAAAAAGATTTCGGAGCAGTATCCGGTAGTTTCATCAAAAAAGATTACATTTGTAGTGGCAGTTAATCATAAGGTTGCAAATGATTCTATGCCCATAAGCCATCAGGACGATGTGGCGATACTGCCACCAGTTAGTGGAGGTTAATTATGATCTCTATAACTAGAGACCCTATCGATTTATGTAAAATACTGGTGAGTGTCAAGGACAAATCGGCTGGTGGAGCAGTGTTATTCATTGGAAGTGTTAGAGATCATAATGAAAAAGGGTCTGTCTCTGAAATCTACTATGAAGCATACAAGGAAATGGCCGAAGAGAAGCTCGCTGAGATTGAGAATGAAGTAAGAAAAAGATGGAATGTAAAGAAGTTCGTAGCGATACACAGGATAGGCAATCTAACGGTAGGAGAGCCGAGTGTTGCAGTTGCTGTATCTTCAGAGCATAGAAAGGAAGCCTTCGAAGCATGCAAGTATGGCATTGATGAGATCAAGACCAGAGTGCCAATTTGGAAGAAGGAAGTATCCGATTCGGGTGTGGTCTGGGCAGAAGGAGTTTCACCTGCAAGTGATTAGGATGGGTGGTATGTTTGATGTTGGTGACAAGCCAGATACGCAACGAACAGCAGTTGCGCAAGCGATCTTAAGAGTGGAACCAGCGACAATACGCTTGATCAAGGAGGGAAAATCGCCCAAGGGTGACATAGTTGATGCTGCTAAGATTGCTGCGACGATGGGAGCCAAGCGAACTCCAGATCTAATACCCTATTGCCACCCTATACCCATAGATAACGTTAAAGTCGATATATCACTAAAAGAGGAATCGATCGAAGTTACTATTCAAGTAAAAAGTATCTGGAAGACTGGTGTCGAGATGGAATCGTTGACTGCTGCCTGCATAGCTGTCTTGACTATTTACGATATGCTAAAGCCTGTAGACGAATCATTATCTATAGAGTCCGTTAGACTGGTCAAGAAGCGTGGTGGTATCAAAGAGTTTTACCACGAATTTGATAGAGAACTGAAGGCAGCGGTGCTGGTTATGAGCGATTCCAGGGGATCGAAAGAGGATCAGTCGGGGAAGCTTGTTATGGAGAGGCTGAAGGAGAATGGATTCAATGTTGTGGACTATAAGGTGATATCTGACGAAGCGGAGATCATCGAGTCTGAACTCAAAAGATGTGCCGATGAATTGAAGGTTGATATCGTTTTAACAAGTGGGGGAACGGGCCTTGGTCCTCGTGACGTAACTCCTGAGGCAACGATGAAGGTTATAGAAAAGGATGTAAGTGGGGTGTCGGAAGTGCTTAGAGCACATGGGCAAAGAAGGACCCCGTTATCAATGCTCTCTAGAGGTGTTACTGGAGTTAGGGGAAATACAGTAATAGTGAATCTCCCAGGGAGTGCTAAGGCAGTTTCGGAATCTCTTGACTCGCTCTTTCCTGGAATTCTGCATATCTACAGAATGCTAGGAGGATATGGGCATTAGTGAGCTCATAATTAAGCTCGGCCGGTGTCATTTATGGTGAGTTTCATGTACCCTTGAATGTATCCTTGCCTATCCGCATCCTAGCGAAACTACTCTGCACTTCGGAACATTAGTCTACCCAAGGCAAGAGGTTTTCTGTAATCTTGTTATGGGTCTTGAACTGGTTGATTAGTAACACAGCGACTAGCGCATATATGGGGTGCTATCTGCGGCGTGTGTGTAATACCTGCTACTGCGCCTACGCCTCCTCCTGCTGCCGGTGCTGCTGCCGCTGCTGCTGCTGCTGCTGCTGCGGCTTGTTTATCCCGGTAGGTAAGGGAATACGGCAGCAGTAGGAGGGGATACCAGCAGCAGGCGCAGCAGGCGCAGCAGGCGCAGCAAGCAAAGACCCACGGAAGGCCTAGTGAAGAATTCATCTCGCAGTGTGCAACGCGGGATGATGACAAGTCCTCATTCCGATAAATTCATAACAGATTATAACAATGGCAACATGAATATACCAAAGAAATGTCTACAGAAGCTCGTTAATTTGAGGAACGACAATCAGTTCTGCTAATCATGGCTACTTCGCAATCAATACTTCGGTTGCTTTTACTATAGCTGTGACCTTGTCCCCAACTTTAAGTCCCAGTTCATCAGCTGCGTCGCTGGTGATCAGCGAAATAATTGTTACAGGAGTTGAAGATTTAATCTCAACATGGGCTACCACTCGATCTTTTTTGATTTTCGTAATACTGCCTCGGATCTTATTTCTGGCGCTTATCTTAAGATTCAATGCTTCCCAGAACCCTTCCTCTTTAACTGTTCCCCTGATACCCTTGACCACTCTTTGATACTCTCTTACCAATTCAGATCCTTTCTTTGTTAATGTCGCCAGCCCTCCCCCTCCCTTACCGCCCCTAGATCTCAAAAGAACCTTGGCTCTTAGTTGATTCTCCAATCTATCGATCAAATTCCATGCATGACGAAAAGATATTGACATGGAATCAGCTGCTCGTGATATAGATTCATTTTCGCGTATTAAGCGGAGTAATTCCAAGGTTTGAGGATCCACCATTAGACGATTGTCAAGTTTTACCCAAACTCGTGGCTCTGAAATGAATTTTCTCAATATCTCTTAATATATGGGTATGGCGAAACGTATTTATCCTTTGCGTTATGAATTATTGTTCATAACGATGTACCTTCCATGGAGGGACTATTCGTATTGGGCTTGGCTGGTAAAAAGCTTATTATCATAATATCGATAATTATCCTACTGTCGGTAGGTATTGGTAGCTGGTTCATCACAGGAACCTACTTCCCAGACTCTACTCAAGGAAAAGTTTTCGTAATGTATGCCGGTTCTTTGGTAAAGACATTTGAAACCGAGCTAGGACCATCGTTTCAAAGAGAGACAGGTTACACCTATGTTGGGGAAGGCAAGGGATCATTACAACTTTCAAATATGATCACAGACCAGCAAAGAAACCCTGATATTTTTGTGAGTGCAGATACAGTCCCCATTGAGAAGCTAATGAACCACAATCCGCCTCTAGCGCATTGGTTGGTGAAATTTGCTTCTGCTGAAATTGTGATCGCATACACACCAAATAGTCCTTTCTTCAACGACTTGGAGAAGGCTAGAAAAGGAGAGATCCCATGGTACGAAGTTCTCTCGGAGGATGGTCTAATGTTTAGGAGGACTGATCCTGAGCTTGATCCGAAAGGATACTACATGATCATCGTTGCCGAGCTCGCCAATATCTTTTACAATGATCCGACGATCAAGCATGAAATTCTAGGCGAGGATAGGAATCCTAAACAGCTACTTCCAGAAGAGACACTCATGACCTCTTTGGAGTCTGGTCAGATAGATGCTGCTGAAGCCTACAAGCATGAAGCTGTAGCTAGAAATCTACCGTACATATCCCTGCCAAGGGAGATCAATCTTAGCGATCCTGAATTCAAAAGTTTCTACAACCAGGCTTCATACACTCTGAGCACAGGTCAGACAGTTGCTGGGGAGACCATTTACTTTTCAGTGACAATACCTAACACAAGCAAAGACATTGATGGATCTGTAGCTTTCATCAAGTTCCTCTTTTCTGAGACAGGGAAGAGCATTCTCGAAAGAAATGGTTTGAACCCAATCAAAGCTATCGCAGAAGGAGATATTGAGATGATGCCTTCTTGCATCACAGGCATCGTTGGGGGCAAGCATTGAAGCAAAAAGATCTGTCGGCTGGCACCTCTAGGAGCACTAAACCCAGAGGATTCAACCTCATACTTTTGATTCTATCAGCAGCTTTGGTTGCCTACATAGCATACCCACTTGCCAGCATCTTAACACTTATCGAGCCTGTAAGCCTCCTGGAATCTATCGCAAGGCCTCAGATAGGTAACTCTTTCTTGCTTAGTTTGGCCACTGCAACAATTTCTACTCTTCTAGTAGCTCTCTTCGGAATACCACTCGCATACTCCATAGCTAGATATCATTTTCGTGGGAAGTTTCTCTTGCGGCTTATCATCATCATCCCGTTGGTCCTCCCTCCACTAGCCAGTGGAGCATTGCTCTTGGGGGTATATGGTCCATACTCCCCCCTAGGAGGATCTTTCCCAGTAGAGTTTACGCAGTCTGTTATTGGGATAATCATAGCTCAATCCTATGTTGCGTCCCCTTTTATGATCCTGCCAGCTCAAGCTGCCTTCGAATCAATCGATACGTCGTATGAAAAGGTAGCCAGAACACTTGGAAAGAACAGGATGCAGACCTTCCTACAAGTTTCCCTTCCACTGGCAAAGACAGGTATTGTTGTAGGATTCATCATGGCGTGGGTTAGGGCAGTAGGAGAACTTGGAGCCACTATGATGATGGCTTACAATCCTCATACTATCTCGATTCAGATCTTTGAAGATAATGCAGTAGGAGGGCTACAACACGCCGTTCCAGGCATATTACTCGTTATCCTTCTATCGATAATGGTGTTAGCTGTTTTCTCCATTGTAAGGAAAGGAGAAGGATTGAAAATAGGCTGGTGATCTGGGTTGGTATTAAAGATCCTTGGATTGACCAAGAGTTTTCCTGGATTTACACTAGGACCGCTGACTCTAAGCATAGAGAAGGAGATCATGGTAATGATCGGTCCGACGGGGAGTGGCAAGACTACTGCCCTCAACCTCATCGCTGGATTAACAAAGCCAGATAATGGGTCTATTACACTAGATGGATTAGATATCACCGAACTCCCTGTTGAGTCTAGGCGTATAGGATATGTCTTTCAGAGTCCAACCCTCTTTCCACATCTGAATGTGTTTGAGAATATTATCTTCGGTCTCCATAAGAGGGCAAGGCAGGAGAAGAATAATCAGGTGAAGAAACTCCTTGACGATCTAGGAATATTACATCTTTCTGATAGAACAGTTCAAGGCCTTAGCGGGGGAGAGATGCAGAAAGTTTCGTTGGCAAGGATGCTTGCAGTCGAGCCTAAGATAATACTGCTGGACGAGCCCCTAGCACACCTGGACCCTCCTACAAGAAGGAAATTAAGGTTAGATCTTAGGCGGGTTCTAAGACGGCACCAGGTTCCAGCGATATACGTAACACACTTCGAGGAGGATGTCTATGGTCTTGCTGACTCTGTAGCGGTCTTACGCGATGGTATGATAGAGAATATAGGGAGTCTTGAAGAGATGCTCACATCAAAGGCTTCACCTTTTATCTCAGAGACCTTAGAAGAAAGTAACTACATCGAAGGCAAGGTGATAGAATCTAAACGTAGTATTACCGTTATCAAGGTGGGATCACATTTACTGGAGACTTTGGGAGAATATGATGCAGGCTCGAGGATTGGCGTAGTGGTTAGACCGGAAGAGATCATCCTTTCAAAAGAAGCAGTGAAAACAAGTGCACGCAATGTCATAAGAGCTGAAGTAGTTGAGATGGAATATGGAGCAAGCATAGCAGATGTGCGGCTCCGAACAGATTCTTTGCATTTGAGAGCCAGGGTTACGGAAGATGCTAGAAACGATCTTGGCATCAATAAGGGCGACCATCTTTACGCTATATTCAAAGCGACATCTCCTCAGGTGGTTCGTGAAGAGACTTAGTTAGAGTTATTCTTTTGGTTCATCAGTCATAGCTGTTGGTGCAGATGTTGAGACTGAAACTGTAAACACTTGAACACGATGATTGCTTGCATCAGTAACGTAAATCTTACCTGAGGGATCTATAGCGATGCCTTTTGGAAAGTTAAATTCACCATCACCGCTTCCCTTAGAACCCCACTTTGCAATGAACTTGCCGTCGTTCGTGAACTTCTGGATACGGTGGTTACTTATATCCACAACGTAGACGTTATCAGAGGAATCTATACCAACGCCGCTTGGAAAGTTAAATTCACCATCACCGCTTCCCTTAGAACCCCACTTTGCAATGAA
>JBHICO010000022.1:0-20237 GCA_046759645.1 Nitrososphaerales archaeon | reverse complement strand
TCCAACTCCCCGCTATACATAATAGCAAAAGTGCTAATCTATTTAATATTCCTTCCTATAATATAGAGAAAGATTAATTTATTAAATCACACTCTATGTTAGCTATTTATCATCTTTCACAGCCTTCAACTGTTTCCTGTAAAGATTTATTAATTCCTGCACGCTGGTTGCTTGCTCTGCACTTTTCTCATCGCGTATATTACCATTAAATTTTGGAAACCTTAATGCCAACCCACTGCCTTCCCTTATTGTATTGATACCTGATGTGTGCAAAGGACTTAGCGTTATTTCCGATGCGATAATTTCTATGACCACACGGGGTTCGAACCAGACGTCAGCTGCTATCTTAGAGTCTACTCTAGCATGCTTATGAGGTATTATATGCTGGTTCAACATGGAATAAAAATTAGCGAGATGTTCATCTGTGAAACCAGTACCTACCTTACATATGCTTCTAAACATGTCAACTTCTTTATCGTAAGTTCCAAGTAAGTAAGCTCCATACTTTCCAACCCTCCTTCCTCTCCCATAAAAAGCTCCTATTATCACTAGATCCAGACTATCGGCGATTTCGCTCCTATATTCCCGTTTCAGTTTGATCCATGCAAATTCTCTTGCTCCTGCTCTGTAATTACTTTTTAGATGTTTTATCATCAAACCTTCACATCCCTCGCTAATCGATTGCTCCATAAGGTCGTGTATTGTTTTTTTATTTTCACTAATCACCATGGGGACAACTCTGACTTTGGAATCTCCCATGACAATCTCTTCAAGTAATTCCCGTCTGTTTTGATACTGCAATTGCATGCAATCTTTGTTGTTCACATATAGTATGTCGAAGAAGTTTAGTGATACAGGGTAATCCTTCACTGCTTCTTCTATACCATACTTCCTTCTTCTATGCATCAATTCCTGAAATGGTAAATATTCTCCAGCGTCCTGATTTATTGCAACTGCCTCTGCTTCCAATATGGCATCAGATACATTAACAGATTTCATTATCAGTTCTTTAGCATCTGGGTAATGACTAGTTATGTTTTCAAGTCTTCTAGAAAATAATAAGATTTTTTCTTCTGATTTATGAATCTGTAATCGTTCGCCGTCTAACTTGTACTCCACAGCACATTTACCACCCATTCGTTGAAGTGCTTCCTGGGCAGTCGAAACCCTTTCAGCTAACATAGGTCGTATAGGCTTGAAGATCTCGATCTTTAGCGCACTTACAGCATCTAGGCTCTGCATGGCGATAGTTTTAGCAACCAAGCCGAGATCACTAGTTATATTGTAAGCGTGTTCTAGTAAAGTCCGTTTTTCTTTTTCACCGGTAAAGGCAACCGCAAGCGCATCTAATACTGTATAATCGGCTACGCCTAACCGCAATTTGCCTGTTATGATTTTGAGAATATAGCGTGCTTCCTTAGGCGTCGAATCGTTGAGCAAGCTGCAGATGTACTTTAATTTCATGTCCTGCGAGCCTTCTCCTGTAAGACCAGCTATTTTCTCGAGTGTAGAATGGACTCTTTCAACAGTAATGTCTTCTGAAATAAGTGTTGTTTGCATCTTAGCTTGCAACGCAAGTTCACCTGTACTCCCAATATCGCCAGTTTCCCTGTACATTTGCTCAATCTTTTCTAGGGCCAAGCCCGAGGAAGTAGAAACTGCCCGCAATGCAAGTTTGTCCGCAATTCCCAATTCAACGCCTTCATAATCAGGATAGAGCTTTCCTTGTATTGAATAAACAACTTTGTCTATCAGGTCTGGTGGTGTGGACTTCAGCAATTTAACCAAATAATCTGTAAGTTCAAGACGTTTGGTTGTTCTCTCCATCATCTCAAAAGTCTCCACAATTACGGAGTACTGCATACAGAGCTGAAGAGTATTCCTAAATAAAAGCGTGGGCTACTGGTAGGTTAATAAGTTGGTCACACATTTGCTTAGGTCATGGGTGGAACGAAGAAGAAATCTTTAGGTGCATCTGTCAAGTCACAAGATTCTGGTCCTCAAGCCGCAGAAGTAAAGAAGGAAGAGAAGAAAGGTAAGAAGGAGAAGGGAAGTAAGGGCCTTCAGCAAAAAGCCAAGATCTCAGTAATACTGAATGAAGGGGAGGGTATGAAGGCTTTGAGAGGGTTAAAGGCAATAACACCGCAAGCGTTGGCAAGGAACACAGGTGTGAAAATATCTGTGGCAAATGCGTTAATAAGGTCTCTGGAATCAAAAGACACTATCAAATGTGTCGGAGGTTTTAGTGGTCATAGAGTGTATTCGTTGGTACAAGAAATGAAACAAAAGAGTTCTTCTGAAGAGGGAGCTAAACCTAAAGAGCAAGTGTCGAGTGAGGAAACTGCCGCACAGTAACCGATTTACGGTTTTCTCAGCTGTAACACATCACCAGGCACAGAATTTTCAATCACTTCAAGATTAGTGATTACTTTACCAATTGGATTCATGTTCGTACTTGCTGATGTATCTTCAACGAATACACATAGGGAACCGCTAGCTATCATGAATGCCATATCACCCCTCTTGAAATCAGATCTCTGTTTCTCGGTTCCTATCGTAAGACCACTTTCAAAGTAGACAAATTTATGCTCAAACCAATGAGCTCTTCCTTCTACTGCTAAGGAGCGCAAGAGGGTGCCTACTGTCAGAGGAGCTAGATGCCTTGCAATCTCGCATTCGCAGACGCCCTTTCCCTTCAATTCTAATAGTAGTTTTGTCCTAGATACAGACCCTGCCATGAATTTTCATTAATCGGGTGCCTATTAAAGACTCTCGACGATCCAAAATTTTTTCGTAACATTTATTTATATTACACTTATTTCAGCAGATATTCTTGTCTACGAAGGGTAAATCTTCTAAAAAGGTTGTAAAGGAAAAAGAACCAAAGACACAGACTGCTGCTGATAAAGAGAAAGATGCTTCTAAAGGGAAGAAAAGGTCAGTCACCGTCAGTGAAGTCGCTGAGGTTACAGAGCCTCTAGAAGTTCTTGAAACAGAGGATGTAGAAGTACAGAAACCTCCAGAGGAGGTTAGCACAGATGAAATTACAGAGGAACTTAGGGAATTAAGGCCCAAGGGAGGAAAGAAAATTGTTATAGGTCCTCCACGCTTAACAAGATTTGAAAGGGCAAGAATGATAGGTGCTAGGGCATTGCAGCTTTCTCTTGGGGCACCGTCATTGGTACCACGCTCAGAAGGAGTACGAGATTCTATTACAATGGCAGACGCAGAATTGATGGAAAAGGCTTTGCCTATTTCTCTACGAAGAATTTTGCCCAATGGTCAGTATCAGGACATTCCGATCAGGTGGCTTCTAGAAAATTAATTCAATATTTTTAATTTCCCTTCAAAAGATTGCTTTCACACGTTTTGCAAACGCCTTCATCGATTTCCTCTTCCAAAGCATGATGCACATCACAGATAATCAAACTCTGTCTAATATAATTAAATAACTCAATATACTTTGCCATGCTAGATGCTCCGAAGGTGCTATGAGCGGCAACATCTTTAGTAATATCATCTATCATCCTCATAACTTCCGGCACTCCACTTAATTTCTCGACGAGTTGAGTATCACCACGAGTACCCCTAACATAATTGCTTACTGCCGCTTGCGTAACGCCGAGAACCTTGGCAATATCATCCTCCTTCAGAGAATGCTCATCAGTAAGCTTCTTAGCTATGATGGCACGAACGGCAGGTATCAATGACTTGGATTCAATTTCTGACGGTAACAACATACAATAAACTGTTGGTTTTAATTTATATAAACCTTCTCGCAGATAAGCCCATTTTTCACCTAACAATAGAACCTAGTTTCTTAACATTTTCCTGATGTTTTGTCTTTCTGAATTTATCAAGAGGAATATCCATTTTTACAGCCTTAAAATTGTCCAGACCGACTTCTTTGAGCTCTCGTAGTGAGTATCCCCTTCCTTCTCTGACCTTGGTTACACCTTTTAGACGTCTCTTGACTACAGCCCTTTCCACAGCTTACATGAAAGGGATTAATTATAAAAATGTTAACCAAATGTGAATGTGTAGAGCCTAAAGCTTTTACCTTCAACATAAATCTCGATCACATGTCTGGTGTATTCTTCGCTGAAGACTGAATGGTCGAACAGCCAAAAATTGATATTAGATTGAAAAAGTTTATGACCACAGCATGTCAACATCTAGCATTCAATGAAGATGTTAAATAAATACAACGTTAAATACTTCAAAATACTCATTCCACCAGCTGTAGGTGCTCTTTACGTATACATTCTTTTCGCACTGAAGTACGAATCAGCGACGCTTCTTGTTACGTTGCTTTCGACATACATAGTTCCGCCATTAGGCAAGGAGTCTGTAATACCACTAGGCATTTCTTTGCAGATAGATCCCATTCTACTCGCTTCAAGTATAGTTATCATGGACTTTTTGGCTGCATTGTTTGTATACTGGAATTATGAGTTACTCAAACATATACGATATTTTGGGAGAGTAATGGATAGAGTAGAAAGAAAGAGCACTGCAATATTAAATAAAAAATGGGTTGGCAAGCTTTGGTGGGTAGGCTTGACTGTTTTCATGTTCATTCCCTTTCAAGGTACAGGTTCAGCTACTACAACGGCTATTGGGAGAATGATTGGCGTTGGAGCAAAAGTCCTGATAGTTGTTGTCGTGGGTTCCATAATAAGTTCAATTTTGATAGCATTTGCTTCGAATACTATCTTTACACGTTTGTTTAACATATGATTGAGAGCAGAATGAATTTATAGACTCCACAAATTAACATTTGAGCTGGAGAATTTGTTCGTACGAAATGCATCTGTCAAGCACATGTATATTATAAGTTGTATTCAATAACTTTATACCGTTACGTAAAATAAGGATAGAATGATTGGCCTGAATGCTATCAAAAAATTGTGTTGAGCTAAGAGATGCTCTTACAGCAAGCGTTCAGAGAAATTTGTCTGATGCTGTGTTATTATCTGGGGGTCTTGATAGTAGCATACTAGCGAGCATAGCATCAAAATTTACGAATTCAACAGGTATTACCACTGTGTATGATAATGCCCATGATTTGAGATATGCAAAGATTCTTGCTAAAGAGTATCCAATCAGACATATTGTAAGGCATCTTACGAAAGAAGATGTGGTTGATGCTATGGAGAATGTGGTCCGAATTATGAAATCTTTTGATCCAATGGAGATCAGGAATACGACTGTACTTTACACTTCATTGAAGGGCCTGAAGGATTATAGCTTTGACTCGGTCATAACAGGAGATGGGGGGGATGAACTGTTTGTTGGTTACAATTACATGCTAAAGGTTGATGTCGGAAAACTGGAAAGTGATTTAAAAAAACTCTGGACGATGATGCATTTTTCTTCGATTACTATAGGCAAGCAGATCGGACTCGATATAAAAACGCCTTATCTGGACAAAGAGTTTTTAGAATTCGCAAAACGTATTCCTATCAGCCTAAAGGTTAGAGAGATAGATGGTGTCAAGTGGGGAAAGTGGATACTCCGTTCCTGCTTCGAAAGTTACATAACGAAGGATGTGGCATGGCGTAAAAAAATGCCACTAGAAGAGGGAGCGGGGATCAATGTGTTTGCAGAACGTTTCAATTCTACGATAAGTGACAGTGATTTTTCTGAGAAGGTCAAATATTATGCTTCTCATGATTCGGTAAGAATACGTGATAAGGAGCATCTTTATTACTATACAATCTATCGAAAGTTCTTTGATGCACCCAAAACTATGGAGTGCGACTCTAGATGCCCTGATTGTATGGCATATGTTAGGAATGATTCTAGGTTCTGCAGAACTTGTGGGGCATTCCCAATAAAACCCATATAGTAATAAAAAGAAAGGAGTTACTTGTATTTCCTAGGGTTCTTCAGGAATATTCTCTTGCATCCATCGCAGCAAAACCAGTACGATCTCCCCTCATGGGCTAGAACAACAGCATCATCCTCATCCATTTCGATGCCACATACCGGGTCTATAGGCATATTTCAGACCTCAACAATTTTGTATTTAAGTCTTCGTCGTTTAATCAAATAAGATTTTATACACATATTGAGTGTGCTGATTTATGGCTGAAGGAACACAAAAAGTAGGAGAGGAAAATCAACGGGAGCAGGAAGAGCAAGACCCTATAAAGAAGTTTGAAACTCTAGTTGCAAAATATGGAAAGACTCAGAATCTTAACATGTTCAAATATTTCCACAGCCCTGGGTTTACTGTAAAGCACCCAACTGATGTTAATACTATTCGATACGTACTGGATGGAAACAAAGTTAAGGTTCGCTGCATATGCGGGGCATCGCTGGATTTGACTGATTACAGTAAACTTGATACAATTTAGGATATCCTAATAATTTTCTAACGACCATTTACAATATAGCCCTGTCATCATATTTACATCTATTTTTTTGTGAGGCTGGCAAGCAAATCGTTAAATTCACTTTGGTTGAACGGCGATATTTTTGCTATCTCTATATTCTCTAGCACGTGCTCTGTACTTTTATGCCCAACTAATGGAATTGCACCGGTCGATCTTACAAATTGTAAACATCTAAGTGATGGTAAATCGATATTTGAAAATTTTGGGATCGTATTGTTATCTAACAAGCGTCCTTGTAGGAAGGGAACGCTAGTAAACACACCTACATCAAGTTTCTTCGCAGCATCTAGAAAGGAAATTGTTTCTCCATTAACTTCCTGATTTTTTTCAGTCAAGGCTTCACCCATCACCATATTAAAAGGCAGCTGGACAAATCTGAATCCGTTCTGGTCCCCCCCAACTTGTTTGGCTATATTTACAACATTTTTGAGGTTGAGGTATTCTCTATCATCCTTATGAACTCTGAAGCAGTTCCATGTGGCCATTCCATAATACCGTATCTTTCCTTCCTTCCTCTTCTCTTCATAGAATTGAAACACTTCTTTTAGCATCTGTATGAATTTGATTATACCTACATCTTGTACCTGTCCTTCTACGGCATTATGCAAATACATTAGATCTATGCAATCAAGGCCAAGGTTTTTTCTGCTTCTTTCCAGATGATCTGCAAGGTAAGGTATAGTCATACAGTGATACCCTGACGATATATCATCAGCCTTAATAATTCCGGTTTTAATGAGCATGTTTTGAATATAAGTCCAAAACTCCATAGGAACATCTGCATCATTGGTAATGTACCCGTTTTTTGTACTGACAAAAATTTCATCACGTCTAATCTCCCCTAATTCTAGAACTTCATCTAAAGCCTTGCCAATACAACGTTCTGACTTTTGCGATCTGTAATTAATTGCAGTATCTATAACATTGATTGCGCCTGATTGTATGGACAATTTTACTGCATCTGTAACCATTTGATCTGTAGTGTCATCAGCTTCGCCAAGGTAAGTACCCATGCCGACACTTGTGAGGTTAAGACCATTTACCGAACGAAAGTGACCTTCTGCAACAGATTTCTCATATTTTTCCTTAAACCTAGCTGTCCCTTCCTCTGAAGCGAATCCATGAATCATGATGTATTGCGATACATAATCTCTTAAATACTTGAGCCTCTGACACGATTTTCCAAGGATAATGACTAACTATGATATTTGGAAGCGATAATTATTAAATCAAAAAACTCAATGCAAGTAATGCTCCCACCAGTCGCGAAAATGTAACAGTAGAGCTCATTGCTGGAACCAGTGCACCTATATCGTAATTTCCTCTCATCAAAATCCTTGCTGCCTTAATTGCTAGGGGAACTGCTGCGATACAGATCAGGGAATAAATTGGTAGCATATTCAATATTGTACCAACTGCAATCAAGCCATAAACTATAGATGGAAAGAATATGAAGAAATTCGACGCCTTCTTCTTTCCCAATATTATAACTAGGGTCTTCCTTCCCATGTTCTTATCTGCATCGTAATCAGGAAATGAATTCACAAATAGTACTGATGCTGATAGCAGGCCAACTATTCCCCCAACATATAACGGTTCAGGACTTATCTGTGCAACCTGTACAAAAAATGCCCCCAAAACAATCATAGCGCCTTTGATAGAAATGAACAGTTCAGCAAGACCTGCATTAACGATACTTGTTGAGTAGAAATAGATCGCTAGAACAGCAAATGCTAGTATTATCGCTATGGCAACACCTCTAATAAAGACAAAGTATATTCCGATCGATGTTCCTACCGCAAGAAAGACTAGACCAGCTGTATAAACACTTGAAGGTTCTAATAATTTTTCTGGTAAAACTCCAGTGCCACCACTGAATGGGGTTCTTTTTGTCAACTTGTCTATTCCGCGCTTATAATCCCAGTAATCATTGAGCAGATCTACGCTTGCATGCAAACATAGTACACCAACATACGTCAGAAAAGCGTAAAAAGGATCGAACTGCTGGAACTTCCACCAAGATACTGCTAGTCCTACGCTCACTGCAATTACAGACGCAAGCAGAAACCTTATCCTTATTGCCCTAAACCAGCTAGAAAGCATCAAACTAAAGATTCATCACTTATAGGTAAAGGCTTCCTTCCAACGAATCCTTCGTTCTTTCCATGCCAGAACTTCACCTCATCTTCTCCAGCCTTCCAACACAGCCATACCTCCTCGTTGAACCTCATAGAAGGAAAATCAAGAAGGCCTTCGTCAACGCTTTTGATAACTATCCCCCCATTTTCAAGATCTTCAATCGCTTTATACAGGCTAGACATAGTCGTATTAAGTTCTTGCTTCTTTAACATGTATTTTTCAAGGGAAACATCAGAATCAAGCATTCGCTGCAATTCCTCCTGGATACCTATTATCTGATCACGTATAGCTACAATCAAATCAAACTTTCGTCTAGTTTCCGGCAATACCTCGTTGGCCTTCTGCGACGTGTAATATTCAAACATGAAGCTCTGACAGATATATTGTAATTTAATCATTGCTGTGCTACCGATCATATGCAGATAATTGGAATCAAGTTTTCACAGTCCTAACTCTAACATATACGTCACCAGCCACTACCCTCCTTATATCACCATTCAGTAATTTCACCAACAAAGCTCCATCATAATCGATACCAACCGCCTTACCTTCTAGACATATTTCATTTTGCAAAACCGTTACGTTGTTGCCTAACGTAGCAGAAAGATCGTTCCATGATTGTATAATCATGTCTGAACCCTCCTTCTCCAGTTCAAGGTAAAGGCTTTCCAGCTCATTTAAGATGCTCCTAACCAGAACTATTCTGTCAAGTTCCTTACCTCTCTCCTTCATTAATGAAGTGGCACCATAATATCCATCTGTTTCTTTTATCCTGGATTCTATATTCCTAACACTTACGTTTGCATTAACACCTATACCAATCACAATATAATTAACACGATCAGCCTCACAACTCATCTCAACAAGGGTTCCAGCAACCTTCTTTCCATTTATGACAACGTCATTGGGCCACTTCACCCTTGCATTAACCTTGCATACGTCCCTGATGGCATTGCACACTGCTAATGCTACAACTAATGGTAGTATAGTGCTTTCAGCTGTGGGGATCTTCGGCCTGAGTATTGCAGATAGCCAAATGCCCCCTTTCGGCGCAATCCATTTTCTACCCACTCTTGCTCTTCCCCTTTTCTGTCTCTCTCCTATGACGACAATACCTTCGGGAACGTTCTCTTCAGCCATTCTAATAGCTAAATCCTGAGTTGAATCAATAACGTTGAAATGATGAATCTCATTACCTATGAGTTGGGTCCTTAACCCATCCCTGATCTCCCACGGCAGAAGGTGATCACTTACCTTTGCAAGCTTGTAACCTTGTCCCTGCCGAGAAACTATATCGTATCGGTATCTTCTCAAGGCAGAAATATGCTTCCATATAGCTGCCCTAGATACATTGGCCTTCTCACTTATTGACTCCCCAGAAACATACTTCCCCTTTGCCCTCTTAAGTATCTTCAAAATTTTCAAGTGTTTGGCACTTGCAAGTGACTCTTGCATGTTTTTCATCTGTAACGTCACCATATAATAATTGCTTGATCACTTTTTAATACCCTTAACACAAATAATTGTCATGGAAACTGATGGATATCCAGACTCTGATATCAAAGAGATATTATCAATGAGGAATATAGCCGTGGTCGGTATGTCAAAGAATCCAGAAAAGGACGCACACAGGATACCACAATACCTAATGAAGAATGGCTACAATGTAATACCGGTAAATCCCACGGCAGATGAGATCTTAGGGAAAAAATGCTATAAGAACTTGCGTGAGATTCCAGAAAAGGTTGATATCGTTGATGTCTTTAGGCCGTCTGAAGATGTACCTCCAATTGCTAAAGACGCTATTGCGAAGGATGTGAAGGTATTATGGATGCAGTTAGGAATAGGTAACAAGGAAGCGGAAAAGGAGGCGTCAGAAAAAGGGATCAAGGTTATTTATAATAGATGTATGTTGCAAGAGCATCAAAGACTTGTTGGAGAATGAAGTTAATAATATAGGTTGTTAGATAACCAAGTATGTCGATGGAGAAGGTACTTGACGAAGTGAAGAAACTTACAGACAGCTTGCAGAAGCAAGGTATCACTCTAAAGGTAAGAGGCGACAGCGAGGCTGGTATAATAACTATCTATGGTGAATCCTCAGATGTGCTTAAGCGAGCTATAACTGGCCTTCAGGAAGTTTCAGAACTTGCTTACACAACCGCAGAACACCATCCATACTGGGGGATTATTTACCACGCTGTAGAAATTTCTAAAATCACAATGGAAAAATGGAATGGTGAGTTGGATAACAACGAATTGAGTGAATTATTGTGGAGAGTTGAGGAGATTAAAGGTATGTTGAGAAGATTACAGAGATGATACAATTTAAATAAACGAATTCTTACAATCAATTCATGCCTATAAAGATAGGGCTTATTGGCAAAACAAATACTGGCAAAACTACCTTCTTCAATGCAGCGGCAATGTCATTTGCTGAGGTTTCCAATTATCCTTTTACAACAAAGCAAGCCAACGTTGGAACTAGTCATGCCATATCACTTTGTGTTCATAGGGAGTTCAAGCTTCAGGACAACCCTAAAAATTCTTCGTGTATTGATGGGTGGCGGTTTATACCCGTTGAATTGATCGATCTACCAGGTTTGATAAAGGGAGCATGGGAAGGTAAGGGTTTGGGAAACCAGTTTCTATCAATAGCAGCGCAGTCTGATGCTTTGTTACATGTTGTAGATGGGTCTGGAAGTGTTGACGCCGCAGGGAGAGTTACGGATGTTGGTTCAGGCGATCCTGTTGCTGATATTGCCGATATTGAAGAAGAACTTGTGATGTGGTACCTCAAGTTACTGGAAGGCAACAGGGATAAAATATCACGGGCGCTTAAGTCTGGTGTAAAGAGGAGTGCTGCAATAGCTGACATCTTTGCTGGTGTTGGAGTGAAGGAATCTGACGTGGAGAAGGCTATAATAGATGCAAATTTGCCGGGTAAGAGTTTTGATGAGTACGATCCTAACGATACTAGAAGTTTCGTTTGGTCTTTACGGGACATATCCAAGCCGACGCTGATAGTCGCAAACAAGGTCGATATTCCGGTTGCAATGGAGAACTTCAAGCGTTTGCGAGAAGAGTACAAAGATATGATGGTTGTGCCTGCTAGTGCAGAAGCAGAACTGACTTTGAGGCGGGCGGAAAATAAAGGTTTGATAAAGTATGTGCCTGGTGATGAGAGGTTTGACATAGCAAAGCAACATGAGCTGAATGATAAGCAGAAATGGGCTCTTAACTTCATACGGAAAGATGTCTTAGGTGAGTATATGCGAACTGGTGTGCAGCACGCCATTAACGTAGCTGTTTTCAAGTTGTTAAGGATGAATACTGTTTATCCGGTAGCAGATGGATCTAAGTTGACTGATAAGCAAGGCAATGTACTTCCTGATGTGTATCTTTTACCATCAGGGTCTACGGTAGAAGATCTGGCAAGACAAATCCATAGTGATCTGGCCAAAAACTTGTTATATGCAATAGATGTTCGTGACGGCCTACGCTTGCCTGCGGATTATCATATAAAGGATAGGGACGTAGTTTCCATAGTTTCCGCGGCTAGGAAGAAAGGCTAGACTTTCTTGAATCATAGAAATGACTAGAATATTTTACACCCTTGACATGGGTTAGTTCAAGAAGCTTATCGGTATGTCTATCTGTGAAATTACTTCTCTCCAGTATTGTACTATTCCATTAATGTATTCTCCAACTCCTTGTGGTGACGGACTTGATGGTATCACTGCGAAACTGGCTAGTAGTGGTAGTGCGACTATGGCAGCAATTATTACCCACTTGAGCAATCCGAACAGAATAAAGTTTTACTGCTACCATAAAATGCTCAGAGCTATCATGTATAGAGCTAGAAGCCAAAGATTCTTCACTTTTAAAATATCTCAAATATCGTCAACATTTTAGAATCACTAGTATCATGATAATTTCTTCCATACGGTCACTCCCTTGTGGTCCATCAGTTCAACCTCCATGGCTTTCAATTGCTCCCTTATTTTATCAGCCTCTAAAAATTTCTTCTGCATCCTAAGCCCGTTTCTCTTCTTAACTAGTGATTCGATCTTTCTCCTCTCCTGATCACTAACCTCCCCTATTTTCAAACCAAATACAAACATCATTGCATCAAAGGCTGGTTTAACTGCAGCAGCTACATTTCTGCTCAACTTATCATCTGCCGCGTACCTGTTTATTGTTCTTACAAAAGATGAAAATACCATCAAGGCAATAGGCGTATTAAGATCATCATCAATGGCACTGGAAAATTCCTTGATAACATCATTCGCAAGATTTGTAGCATCATCAAAAGACCCGCTATCTCCAACTGCAGCCTCCAGTTCGTAAGCGCACGTTTCTATATCACGCCACCTTGCCAATGCATCGGCAAGAAGTTGATCATCGTAATCAAGAGTTTTTCTATAATGACCTGATAAGCAGTAAATTCTTATCGCATTTGCACTCCATTTTTTTAATGCAGTATGTATGGGTTCTATATTTTTTAGAGATTTCGCCATCTTCTCTCCCCGTATAGTAACCATACCGACATGCACCCAATGTTTTGCAAACATCCTTCCCGTATAGCATTCAGACTGCGCAATTTCATTTTCATGATGTGGAAAGATAAGATCCTCACCACCACCATGTATTTCGAAACCATTGCCAAGATATTTGATACTCATTGCAGAACACTCTATATGCCAGCCTGGTCTGCCTTTTCCCCATATGCTATCCCATAACGGACCATCACTGTAAAACTTCCATAATGCAAAATCCAGAGGATCTTTTTTGCTGGGATCAACTTCTACTCTTGCACCTGCTTGCAACTGATCGATGGGTTTCTTGGATAGTTTCCCATATTCCTTATCTGAAGGAACGTGAAAGTAAACGCCGTTATCACTAACATATGCAAAACTCTTTTCTACCAAGCCTTTGATGATCTCCTGCATTTCCTTGATGTGATCAGTAGCTTTAGGATGTGTATCTGCTCTCAATACATTTAACGCATCAAAGTCCTCGAAATATTGCTTCACGAATTTTTCAGATAATTCCATTGGTTCAATACCTAGCTTTTTTGAAGTGTTGATTATCTTATCATCAACATCAGTAAAGTTCTGGACCAACTTGACTGTGTGACCTGTGTGAATCAGGTAGCGCCTGAGAACATCAAAAACTATGACCGTTCTTGCATGTCCTATGTGGCTGAAATCGTAAACAGTTACCCCGCATAGGTAAATGCCGATCTGATTAGCCTTCGGCTGGATGTCATCAATCTTTCCAGTAAGGGTATTGTAAAGCCTCATCTCTAGCCTCTTTTACGAAATTCATCTACGATATTTGTTTCATCTGCGATAACAGATTTAATACCTAGGTTATTCTCGGCAAAGTGATGTAGTTCGAATCTTAAATAATTGGAATTCAATTTGTCAATAGCATTTTTATGTCTTATAGATATGGGCCGGTAAATGACTCTGCTTTCCTTCATCAAAACAGTTCATTTATCGTGGATATAAAGTCTTTATCGCATTAAATTAGTTAGAGTATACAGATTTTAGGCATCTCTCGTTTATGCTTAGTGTTATCATGCATATTCTTGATCCTCAGAACTTTTTTTAATGGGATGCCGAGTTTCTTAGCAGTCTTATATGGTGAATGTTTCAGATCGAAAATACAGTAAAGTATACCGTCTATGGTCTCATAGGGCATTCCAATCTCTTCCTCAGCGGTATGCTTCTCCCACAGCTTTGGGCCTATCTTTTTTGTTAGTATAGAATCCGGCAGCTTAAGATAACTACCTAAAGCTCTCACCTGCACTTTGTATAATGACGCAACCGGTAAGATATCTGCTCCGCCATCACCATATTTCGTGTAGTACCCCATGAGTAACTCACTTCTATCGCTTGTTCCAAGCACAAGCAGGTTGTTTTGATTAGCAGAGTAGTAAAGAAGGCACATCCGCAACCTCGCAAGCAGGTTTCCCGACGCTATCTTACTTGCTTGTTTTCTCTGTATTAAACCAGAGTGAATTCGCTCAAGATCTATGATATCGGATTTAATTTGCAATTTTTTTGAGAGTGTCACTGCATCTCTCACGTCCTGAATGGGTGTTATCTTATGACTAGGTAGAATCAATGCTCTCAATTTTCGTCCTGCAGCTTCGGCTGCCAGAGTGGTGACTACAGATGAATCCAGTCCACCACTAAGACCTACAACAAAACCGTCACGCTTAGAAGACCGAAGTTCCTTCTTCATGAAGGTGACTATCTTCTTTCTTATCTTTCTGTAGTCTAGATCTGTTATTTCATCAACTAGCAATTATAGCCATAGCTACATGCATAGATAATAAAGTATTTTGCAAGAATATATTACCTGAACAAACTCAAACACAAAATCTGTATGCATGATTCTAGACATCAATATAGATGTCATTACCCCTAACTTCAACACGAAATTTAGCAAGTCTTACTCCCTTCAGATAATCCAGTAACTCTCCTGTCTTTACATTGTAGTGCCAGAAATGCCAAGGGCATTCAACAATTTCTCCCTTCACCGTACCAGAGGCAAGAGGACCATCTTGGTGCCTGCATAAAGCCTCCGTCGCATAATAATTTCCACCAACATTGAAGATAGCAATTTTACTGCCATCAACGATAAACTCCTTCCCTTTTCCCATAGAAATACTCTCTTTAGATCCGAGCTTTGTCCATGCCAATTTAGCATGATTTTTATTATTATGGTATATTATGCTTGTGATGTGCGCAACAAAATAGCAGATCCAAAACTAGCTGATAAAGGTAAATTATCTTACGAATGGGCCAACTCACATATGCAGATCCTAGCTAGAACAGTTGAAAAGCTACAGAAAAATAAACCATTAAGTAGCACAAGACTAGGGTTATGTTTACATATTACAAAAGAGACGTCTGCTCTTGCAATAGGTGCAAAAAAGCTAGGAGCGAAAGTAAGCATATGTGCTGCTAACCCACTCTCAACTCAGGATGATGTAGCTGCATTCCTTGCATCAGAGGGGATCAGTGTTTATGCATGGCGAGGGCAAAATAACCAAGAGTATTACGACTGCATAAAAGGAGTTATCAGTGATAAACCTGATATCATTACGGACGACGGCTCTGATACCCATGTAGCCTTGCATAGAGAGAAGAAATTTTCTGGCATTAATCCCCTGGGTGGTACTGAAGAAACTACCACTGGTGTTATAAGGCTGAAGGCTTTAGAACGCGATGGCCTTTTACGCTATCCAGTGATTGCCGTTAACAATGCCTACACGAAGCATCTGTTCGACAACCGATATGGCACAGGTCAAAGCACGATCGATGGCATATTACGTGCCACTTCCCTGTTATTCGCTGGCAAAAACTTCGTTGTTTGCGGATATGGATGGGTTGGGAGAGGTGTGGCCAATAGAGCAAGGGGACTTAATGCTAAGGTCTTTGTAACAGAAGTTGATCCTGTAAAGGCGCTAGAAGCCCATATGGACGGTTTTACGGTAATCCCAATTAAAGAGGCTGCGCGAATTGGGGATATCTTTGTTACCGCAACTGGACAGACTGGCGTTATCAAAGGACAAAATATAGAGAGTGTGAAAGATGGAGCGATACTTGCCAACGCTGGTCACTTTGATGTTGAAGTTGATACCCTGTATCTAAGAAGAAACAGCAGGTCAAAACGTGTGGTGCGAAATAACTTGGAGGAATACACTTTGAGGAATGGTAAGAAGGTGTATTTGATAGGTGAGGGTAGGATAGCGAACCTTGTGGCAGCTGAAGGTCATCCACCAGAAGTAATGGCTTTATCATTTTCTAACCAATTGTTATCCATGATCTATATCAAGAAAAACCATTCGAAAATGGCAAAAGTGGTACATGACGTACCTCAAGAGATCGATTCACAGGTAGCAATCAACTCTCTTGAAGCAATGGGTGTGAGGATAGACAAACAAACTGAAGAACAGATCAAGTACGCAAGAAGCTGGAGCAAGTAACTGGATATTCTATAAAAGGGATCAGCCGAATGAAGAAAGTAGTCGTTACAAGTGCCTTACCATACGCAAATGGCGAGATCCATTTAGGGCATGTAGCGTCGACATATTTGCCTGCGGATATTTTCACCAGATACTGCAGACTCAGGGGCTATGAGACAGTGCATATCTGTGCAACAGATGATTTTGGCACACCGATATTAATCAGGGCAGAAAAGGAGGGTAAGAAACCTGAAGAATATGTAGCATATTGGTACAGACGAGATTATGATGATTTCACTCACTTTGGAATTTCTTTTGATTTTTTCTACCAGACAAGTAGTAAGGAAAATGTTGAATTTGTGCAATATGTGTTCAGAAAATTGTATGATAATGGGTTCATTCATGATAAACCTGTAATCCAGTTCTACTGTAATAATGATAAGAAATTTTTGCCAGATAGGTATGTAGTAGGTAAATGTCCCTACTGTGGTGCAGAGAACCAGTATTCTGATTTATGCGAAGAGTGTGGAAGGGTTCCTGAAGAGATTCAGGATCCTAAATGCGCAATTTGTGGAGTACGTCCCATTAAAAAAGAAACGAAGCACTACTTCTTCAAGCTCTCAAGTTTTTCTGGCAAGCTTAAGGAATGGCTTACCAATAACGAGAACCTACAGGAAGACGTGAAGAATTATGTTCTCAATTGGATAGAAGAAGGTTTTCAAGATAGGGATGTAACACGCGATATAACTTGGGGGGTGCAGATACCACTGAAAGAAGCTGAGGGCAAGGTGCTTTACGGTTGGTTTGACAATCACCTCTGTTATATATCGTCATTGCTAACCCATCTGAAGGCAAGAGGAATAGATGGAAAAGATTTTTGGAATAGTGCGGAAGTTTATCATTTTATTGGGAAGGATATAGTTTATCATCATTATCTGTTCCTTCCATCGATGAGATTAGGAATAAAAGAAGAGTATCGCTTACCTGATTTCATACCAACAAGGGGACATCTTATGCTACAAGCACAGAAGATCTCCAAGAGCAGGAACTGGTATATTGGTCTTAAAGATTTTCTTGACAGATACCCAGCAGATTACCTACGTTTTTACATAGCACTGATAACGCCTTACAGTCAGCAAGATTTGAACTTTGACTGGGATGATTTTGCTGCCAGAATAAACAACGAATTGATAGCGAATGTTGGAAATTTTGTAAATCGAGCATTAAGTTTTGCGCAGACTAAATTTAATGGAATCTTGCCTGTACCGAAAGATAATGATAGTGATGATAATGAAAGCCTAAATGAGATCAAGAAGGTGTCAGACGAAGTTGGCCAGTTACTTGAGAAGAATGAAATAGACAAGGCCCTGAAACGAATATTAAAATTTTCTGCACACTTCAACAAGTACTTCCAGAAGAAAGAACCTTGGGTGAATGTAGATGGTGCGAATAACTGCATTTACATATCTATTAACGCAGTTCGCTCCTTAGCGATTATATTAGAACCGTACATGCCATTTTCTGTAGAGAGGATATGGCAGCAATTGAATATGGAGGGTTCTGTACATGAGCAAAAGTGGACCTCTGCATCTGAACTGCTGATAAAATCAAAACATAACCTTGGCCATGTTGAGCCTCTCTTCAGGAAGTTGGCTGCAAGGGAGATAGAAGTGGAGAAGAGCAAACTTGGAAAGTGATGTAAATATTAAATTAAGTTTCTAAAGTGACTACCTTTGATACTTCCCAATAATACCTGAATATATGATCGCACCAGTTGATGAACTCAGTTGAATTACCACAGAACCCCTCTGAATAATCTATTTTTCCAGTTTTGTCTGGGAAATTAATACATGCTTTGGTTTCGTTCATCATAATAGCAAGTGGCAGTTTGTCAATCATATGTTCCCGCACATTAGCACGGTTGCATCCTTTTTGGCCCTTAAGGAGGTCAGATTGCACGATCACTCCGAACTTGATATCAGTATTCAGCTTTTCCATGAATATAGGGATTAATGAAGGAAATTGCTGTTCAATCAAGATGTTAAGACGATCCTTACATCCTGCAAGTATCTCCTCCCTGGTAGACATCACCATACCAACGCCTTCAACCAAATCGGCTTTGCATAAAACATCAATTCGAGATAATAGTTCATCCGGTAAGAACGTGAAATCGTGTAAGACGAAGAATCTTCTGTGGCGTGAGAGTAGTTCCAATGCAGGCAGCTGCTGTGTTACTAGCCTGCCTAGGTTTGTTAACTTGTATTGCCCAGACGAGCCTTTTTCAACAAGATACTCTTCCTCTAATCTAGCAAGGTGCCTAGAGGTTTCTGTAGCTGAAATCTCCAACGAGCTAGATAATTCTGATAGCTTTAAGCTCTTATCATCTAAGAGAAAGACCAGTGCCAGCCTCTTGCTGCTTGATAATTCAAAAAGCATCGAAGCAAGATCATCAGTAAATTTCTCCTTTTCTTCCATGCCCAGAATTTATTACTGCATGGAACTATATATTGATTTACTATTACACGCAACTATACGATAGGCCTCTTTGGCTGTTAAGGAAGGAATTTACCGGATCCTAAAAGTTTGGTCAAATGCTCGACATTATGCATTCATGCATCGGTTAGTGCCTCGACTATAAAAAGAGCAAACTAGCATTTGCTACTACATTAGGGCAGAGGGACGCGAAGTGTTGGGTATGGGTAAAAAGAAATTATTTCTGATAACAATATTAGCATCAGTACTTATATTCCCAGCTAATTCACTTCTAACGGATCAGATACCGCCTGCGAAAGGTGAAGGGATTCAAGAGAACAATGGAAAGTACATTCCTACTGCACGAGCCGTAGAAGCGGTTAGCAATTCAAGTGATAAGTTCATTTCATCCGGTATGGACTTGGGCCAGCCTGATATACTGATCTCATCGCCTTCAAATGGTCAGGTTATCAATTTATCGAATGTAACAATTGCCGGAACTGCTAGCAGTGATTCCATCATTGAATCTGTAACAGTTTCAATGGATGGATCAGAGGAAAAGCCCGTCTCATTTGACTCCATTTCCGAGGAATGGAGCTATGACGTTATTGATATGTACGATGGCGAGCATCACGTGACTGCTACGGCTGCAGATTCAGCAGGAAAAGAAGCGGCGGTTACGATTTCATTCATAGTAGACACACAAGGACCAGCCATAGCCATAACGACTGTGGAAAACCATCGCACCTTTAATTTCCTATTGACAAACCCAGAGGTAACGGTAACTGGTCACGCATATGATAGAAATGGTATAGAGTCAGTTTTAGTTAAGATCGATGATGGACCATATGAGAACGTAACAAGAATTGAAAGAGTTGTGATCGATGATGGACCAGAAGGCTGGCATTATGCGAATGTAACAGGAATTGAACCATGGTCGTTCAATGCAGTATTAGAAAATGGTTACCATACGATAACAGCCAAAGCCGTAGATACGGTTGGCAATTCTGCTACAGATTCGAAACCTGTAAAAGTTGGAGTGCCGCATCCAGACAATTCAGCTTTAATTATACAGGGAGTAGTCTTCCATGACGCTAACTGTGACGGAGTTAGGCAGGATGACGAAAGTGGTATAGAAGGCTGGCGTGTCTGGATCGGAGGCTTTGACAATGAAATTTCTGAACCGATAATATCCAACACGGTAACGGATGTTGAAGGAATATACTCCTTTACAGACTATG
>JBHICO010000021.1:0-23259 GCA_046759645.1 Nitrososphaerales archaeon | reverse complement strand
TGCATTCTGACCTTTGGATGAAAGTTCTGCGTCATAGGATTCGTATGGCGTCTTCATACCAGTCACATGTCTGTAAGCATAGACACAAAAGTAGTTAATAATTTTTCGTTTTTGTTTCTCTTATAATGACATTTCTGCTGGTATGGATGATCCAACTTATGGGTTTACTTTGAACAAAATATAATCGAGCGTATATCTTACAGTGCAAACATAGAGTACAAACGCATATGCCCATATTTGATCAAGGTTATATCCAAATAATGCTTTATCTATTCGATGAAGAGATCTGCGGAAATAATTTGTGTTGGCAACGAACTTTTAACGGGTCATACTTTGAACACAAACGCTCACTGGTTGGCGGGTGAAATAACGCGAATCGGAGGTATTGTAAGGAAAATTATTGTTGTTGGTGACGAAACAGAGGAGATTGCCGCTTCAATAAAAGAATCACTTGGAAGGAAAGGTGCGTGGATAATAATATCTGGAGGCTTGGGTCCTACCTATGACGATAAAACACTACTAGGACTTGCAAGAGCATTGGGACTAAAGTTGGTTGTAAACAAAGAAGCGGTAACTATGCTGAAGCATAAATACGTGAAAACATCTATTCCTACACTTTCTCCTTCACGATATAAGATGGCAACAATTCCTGCTAACTCAAAACCACTAGAAAATCCAGTGGGACATGCTCCTGGTGTAATGGTAAAATATGGCTCATGTATGATATTTGCTCTTCCTGGAGTGCCACAAGAGATGAGAGACATATTTTCTATGCATGTACTTCCAGTTTTAAAGCAGAGAATTGGTAAGTTTGTAAGAACGCAGAGTAGCTTTGAAACAAGAGGTGTGATGGAATCTATACTGGCTCCTTACCTCGAAATAGTGGTTGCTAGAAATCCAAATGTTTATGTCAAGTCACATCCAAAAGGGTACAACAAAGGCGTACCCACTTTACATATTGATATTACGGCTGAAGGCTCTAACAGGAATACTGCTAATAGATACTTGAGGAGGGCAGTACGACAGATGAAACATTGTATTAAAAGAACAGGTGGTACTGTGAAATAGATCTACAAATATGGGTGCGGTCGGACTCGAACCGACGACCACCTGCGTGTAAGGCAGGTATCCTAACCGACTAGACTACGCACCCCGTGAATGATCAGCACGGAATAAATCATTTAAAGCTTGGTTCAGAACAAGAACGTTTGCTGCCAGATTAAAACAAAAAGGAGAGGTGCTGTCTGTTACCTTCGACTACAGCACTTTGCCTTACAACATTCTATTTTTTGCCTTGCTGTAGGCTCTATCTTGCGTGTATTCCAGACTTGACAATTATCAGTTAGACAAACTATTAAAGTTTTTCTTAATTTCCCATGTATTGGTGTAATTGTTTGCATGATATTACTAAATCGCAACTATTCAGCACTAATGGCAGGGAAATAATGTAAATATTGCAGTTTACGTGTGTTACATCAATAAAGCACTTATCCTATTACTAGTAGGAACGAATTATGAATGATCGTATTGGGCCATAGCGCCTAATGCCAAGGAACAAACCAGACTAAATGTTAGATATTGGTAAAGATCTGACTTATTTTCCATCCATGCTAAAGGATATAATGTAGATGATTAGACTTTTGATTAATCTCTGTTGGAACTTGCAGATGCGTTACCTTGAATAATCTGTATGATTGGTTTGATACGTAACTGCTGGTTCACAAAATGGCATTGGCATGCAAGTAATGATTCCAGGCCTAAGTGAAAACCTAGTAAATGAGCAAGTGTTTCTATTCCTACTATAACCGAAGCAATAATTACATGGATCAACAAATTAATCTTCATTACATAAAGTGGTTAATAAATTTATATGCCATGATTAATAATTTCTATATCATAATTTATAAGAGAGTTATTAATACTATGGTCATGCCGATCGTTAGCATTTCTATAAATGAGGCGATGCTTAGTGATGTTGATAAATTGATGAAAGGACTCGGTTTTTCCGGTAGATCAGAACTAGTTAGAGCTGGAATAAGAAGCTTGATTTCGGAAGAAAAAGAACGCCAAGATTTGTTAGGCATGCTTCATGCTTTGCTTCTTGTTATCCACAATGAGGAATCAGAACAGGAAGTAACTGGCATAAAACATGTTTTCGATGAGTTGGTTGGTACTCACCTACACAGCAAGATAGATAACAACAAGTGTTTGGAAATATTTCTACTCCAAGGGGAGGCTGATAAAATAAAAAATATGACTAAAGAGTTCCAAACAAATAGGAAGATGGAACGCGTTAAGTTAATCCCGATGTAACTTGAATCTGTAACATGAGCGGCCAATTATTGTTCTTTACCAGCCCCATAGGTCTAGGTCATGCTACTAGGGATATAGTTATTGCTTCAAAACTTAATGCAAACATTACTTTCATAAGTGGTGAAGGCGCTGCAAGGATGATCAGCGATTATGGTTTTCTGGTTAAAGATCTTTACAGGAATAAAAGTTTCGTTGTTGATGATTCTGGTGAATTACAATGCGCCTTCAGGTGGATAATAAGTTACTGGTCTTACTACAAAAAATGTAAAAAAATTGCAAGCAATCTCATAGATCGCAACGAAACCAAGCTTGTAGTCGCAGACGAGGATTTTGCTGCAACATCTGTTGCACTCGAAAATAATATTCCCAATGTTGTCATTACGGATGTACTTCAAACTAGTTTTACCAAAAGTACGCTATTCTCAGCAGTAGAAAAGAAGATGAACAAAGGTATGAAGGAAATGATGAGAAAATCTACACTGGTCATAATTCCGGATTATGGCGAAGACCACGACAATCTTGCATATGTGGGACCCATAGTAAGGGAGATCAGTTCAAGTAGAGAGAAGTTAAGGGAACATTTTGGGTTTGATCGTAAAACCATACTAGTTACCATAGGGGGAACTGATGCGGGGGTATTTCTTATAAATAAAGCAATACGGGCTTACAATGAAATAAAGAGCCGTATAGATGCTGAGATGATTGTGGTATCAGGACCTTCGATGAATATTGGATTGCAAGGTGTAAAACATATTGGTTATGTTAAGAATTTGCATGAAATGGTTTATGCTTGCGATCTGTTGATCTCTCTGGCAGGCAGATCAACAACTGATGAGGCAGATGTTTATGGAACTCCTAGTATATTCATACCCATAAAGAATCATTTTGAGCAGGAAGATAATGCAAGACGACATGGTTTTTCGTTCGAAGATATCGATAGATTGAAGGATCTGATCCTTCAGAAGCTGGAGGCGGCAAGAAGTGATGTGAAAGCCAGTAATGGTGCAGTAAGGGCAATGACCCTGATATCCAACCTTCTGAAGTAATTTCCAATAATCAAATACTTATTACGGGGAAATGGGAGATAGCACAAAAGTGTAGATATGGAACCAGTAACAATATCAAAGTTTGGCGGTAGTGCACTAGGAATAGGCGGTTCAAGCATACCAAAGGTTGTAGAAAGGATAAAACAGATGGTGAAACAAGGCAGAGTTGTTACAGTATTTTCTGCCCCTCTTGCTTCTTATGATAATAAACTACTTTCGCTTACGGATATTGTCTTAGAGATAGGCAATAGTCATGCTAAATCTCAACCTGTAGATATAGAAATTTTGAGGGAAGTCTATCAAGGCATCGCTTCAAAATATATGAATGAGACCTACAGAAAGGGGTTTCTACCTAAACTTGAGGATATGTACAGACACGTGATTACTACTCTAAAACAGGCTATGGAATACAGAAGGTTTGTCGATGTTACAAGGGCAAAGGCGCTTGCATACAGTGGAGAGGTAGCGATATCATACGCAATGGACTATGTTATGAAGAGCAACGGAATAAACTCTTCACATGTTGATCTGAATTCGTGGCCTATAATTACCGATGATAATTTCGAAGGTGCTAACTTTTTGTTTGAAGAGTCTAAGAAGGCTAGTGGAAGTCTGTTAGAACTGATCGAAAGAAATGATGTAGTTTCCATGGGTGGTTTCATTGGTAAAACTTCTGATGGTCTAGAGACCACATATGAACGAGGGGGATCGGACAGAACAGCTGCAGATCTGGCAATCTTGCTTAATGGAACTTATAAGGTAAAGATTGACTTTGAAAAGGATAATGCTGTATTAAGCGCGGATCCGAAGATAGTGAAGGACCATCTTGAACATATAAGAAGCCTTTCCTATAATGAAGCTAAACTTGCTGGCAGGTTTGGGATGAAGATCCTTGATCCAATAGCAATAAGAGAGATTGAGGAGAATGATCTAGATATACCATTGGTAATAACTAATATGCATAACCCTGATATTGTTACAACAATTAGAAAAGCAGCGCAAGATTTGAATGAAAATCCTTTGAAGATCGTGACAGGTAAGAAAAAGTGTGCTGTAGTAAGGATGGAATCTACAGCGGCATCTCACATGCGTGTTGCTCTGCAGAGGGATAAAAGGTATGGGGATTTCATACAGTTGAGTCCTTACATAAAGGATCATACAGAAATCTCTAGGATGTTATTTTTAGACGGTGACTATGTCAAGAGGAATGAGAAGCATTTTAGGGCTTATGATAGCAAGGTGGAGATTGTATATGGGAGGGGCATAGTGACACTAATAGGAGATGAAATGTGGAAAGTGCCAAAGATAGCCTCCATGGCAAGCAGTACAGTGGGTGACAGCGATATCAACATATTGAATATGGATGCACAAGAAGAAACTTCACGTATACTCATAGTTGTTGATGATAAGGGCGAAAACGTTGAAAATGCGATACGTGCTATACATACAAAAAGAGAAGGGATACAAATATAGATCGGCTGTTACATTTATTTAAGAATCTAAATCTGAGTGTTGCATGCAAAAGTCATCGAAGATATGGTTCAATGGACATCTGGTAGATTGGGATCAAGCGAAAATTCACGTCCTTACTCATGGGCTCCATTATGGTACTGCTGTGTTTGAGGGCATTAGGTGCTACGAAACGGATGAGGATACTGTCATATTTAGGATGCAGGAACATGTTAAGCGTTTATTCGATAGCGCGAAGATATACATGATGGTAATGCCTTTTGGTTTTGATGACATATGCGATGCAATAATTCTTACTGTCAAATCAAACAGCTTACCAGATTGTTATGTTAGACCCCTCGCATACTATGGGTACGGAAAGATGGGTGTCACACCCTTGAACAAAGTAGATGTTGCTGTTGCGGTGTGGAAGTGGGAAGAATATTTGAAATCGGATTCAAAAGGTGCTATAAGGTGCATGGTCTCTTCATGGCGTAGACTAGATTCTAGAACCATGCCATTGCAAGCAAAAGCAAATGCGAATTATGCCAACTCTGTACTTGTTAGGATTGAAGCGCTGAAGAGCGGTTACGATGAGGGAATAATGTTAAACGTCGATGGTATGGTTGCAGAGTCAAGTGCTGAAAATATATTTATTATAAGAGAAGGTATTTTGATGACTCCTCCTACAACTGCTGGAGCGTTGGAAGGGGTTACGCGAGATAGTGTTCTGGAGATTGCGAAGCAGAATAGTATTCCGTGCAGAATTACTGACATTACAAGGGACGAATTGTACACAGCAGATGAAGTGTTTCTTACAGGAACCGCTGCAGGGATCAAACCGGTAATAGAGGTTGATAAAAGGATTGTCGCCGATGGTGAGGTTGGTATCATAACAAAGGAGGTACAGCGTCTATACGAAGAAGTGGTCACGGGTAAAGACAGACGGTTTAGCAAATGGCTTACGTATATAAAATAATTCATCATTTTATTTGCGCGCAAAGAAATATTGTAATTTAAACACGGTGACTACAAAAAGAGTTATATGCCATCTCGCTATGAGGGTATTTATGAAACTTGCAGTGTATGCTGCTATACCGCTAGCGTTGGTGCTATTGCTTTATTCTATGCCTTTTTCATATGATGATGCCTTTGCCCAGAGAAAGGTGGCCACGATAGTAACAATTGATGAAGTACCGGGCCAGGTAAGACCTGGAGACAAGGTATCAATAACCGGTATGGTCACGACAGCAGAGGAAGAGCCACTGGTGGATATGCCAGTAAACATCTACATCCTAACCTCTGATCCGAAGTTGGTCGTGGTCGCATCCGGAGTAACTGGTATTGAGGGTACTTATGACATAGTTTGGGATGTACAGTTGCTTCCTCGAGAAAGGGCGTTGACTGATGTTACACAGAAGATACATACTCAAATTGGATCGTTATTCGCCCAATTTGAGGGTGATGACAGATACGCTCCATCAAAAACGGGAAAGACTACGATTACCATAGCTGTAAATTCGATAAAGACTTTCATAAATACAGACAAGAGGGAGTATAATATGGGTGATAGAGCGATAGTGTTCATAGGCTTTGTTGATGCAGATGACGAATTTGTGGATCCAGATAGTATAAACGCCAATTTTAATTTGAACCCAATAGCACCAGAGCTGGATCAGAAAAAGATAGGTTCTTTCACATATGAAACACCTCCGCTTGAAAGGGTGTACAATCAGATAGCCGTCGTGCCTTTTAAAGAAGGATATAATATAGAAGTAGAAACAATCACTATTACGGTGCTTACAAAAGGTCCCATCGGAGTGTTCTAATTCCAGTTATCTCCCCGATATACAATTGAATCCTACGTAGTATCAGAATAAAGGTTATATTCTTGAGTTATTATACGGTTGGTTATGCAGTGGGGAAAGGCCGTGGCTGTAATGTCGGGTATAGTATTGTTGCTCTCTACAGCAGCATTGACTGATACATTTGCAGACGACTTGCGAAATCCCATATATGTCTCCCAGAAGGTTCCAGTTGAGCTGTCCTTTGACATGAATGGATGCAAGAACAGTCTTACATGTGGTGCAGAGTACCTGGTAGGTGAGGCTGTTAGCTTTAGTGGTACACTGACAGGTGCTGACGGCAGGCCCATTCCAAATGCTGAGATAAAGATACTCAAATTGCTCGCAAAGCCAGAACTAGTAACAATAGTATCTGGTGTGACTGGTATAGACGGTGGCTATGACCTGAAATGGACTGCAGAGTTTACACCGGTGGAGAAACCGCATACAAGTACTTTACAGAAGTTCCTGAAAGAGACTGTAGTCTTCTTGGCACAGTATGAAGGTGATGATACATATGCTGATGCAATGACGTCCAAACAAACGGCTACTATACATGCTAACCAAATATTCACTACTATAAATGCGGAGCAGCGTGTTTATGGTCCTGGTGACAGTGCACTGATATTCATAGCATTTATAGACAGCAATGACGAGTTTGTGGATCCAGATAGCATACGGGTGGTTTACGATCAACAGGAAATGAAGATCGAAAAGAAGAAGACTGGGTCTTATACTGTAATGACTCCAAGTCTGACCGTAGATCATCACCAAGTGTATGTAATACCAGAAAAGGCAGGATATAACATAGAAACTGGATTCCTTACAGTACAGGTATCTGGGTTCTTTGGCAAATCATGAAGTAGAGAGCAAGTAGTAAGCTAGTATTAGCCCTCACTTGTAGTGTTTTTATTATTAAATATCAATTACGGCTATTCATAGAGGATTCGTTCCTAATATTGGGGTAATAAAAGCAAAAGATATATTATTATCCGGTTTCGATTAGAGTTGAATTGATGCGGATCACGGTGGTGCTGATGGGTTTGATGTTGGTCTTGTCTACTGTGGCACTGTCAGATACCTCCTTTGGGCAAACGCAAGTTCAAGTGGGAAAAGCTACAAGCATCGAGTTCGAGATGGAGGGATGTACAAATTCAGTGACCTGTAATGCGACTTTTTTTGTGGGTGATGAGGTTCAGTTTTCAGGGGTGCTGACAACTGTCGATGGAGATCCAGTAACTGGAGCAGAAGTGATAGTGTATAAATTAATACCAAAACCAGAACTTGTTCCTCTAGCCACTGGCGTAACCGGTATAGATGGCGATTTCGCCCTTACATGGACTGCTGAATTCACACCTGTAGAAAGAGCTTTAACTGACGTAACAAGAAAATACCTGAACGAGAATATAGAAATATTTGCACAGTTTGATGGCGATGGGCAGTATATGCCTACAAGATCAGGGAAGAACATTGCAACCATAACGGTAAATGAATTGACAACATTTGTGAATTCTGACAAGAACCTATACAATCAAGGAGATTCTGCACTTGTCTTCCTCGCCTTTATAGACAGCCACGACGAATTCGTTGACCCTGACTCTCTTCGAGTGGTGTTGAACGATAGAGAGGTTGATGCAGAGAAGAAGAAGATCGGTTCCTACACAGTGACCATACCTGCGCTTCCGAAGGAACATACACAGCTGCTTGTAATACCCAGTAAGGAAGGATATAACATTGAAAACGGATTCCTCACTATAATTGTAGATGGATTGAAGTAACAAAACCCTCATCTTTTTATTCTATATATTGTTCTGTCTTTATATTTGTGTATAGTTTTCAACTCAGTGCGGAAATTTCTAGAGTAACAATTTTAAAACCAATGATTAGCAAAATCTCCTATGCATGCTGTGCCAGCATTTGTAATACTGACTATATTGCTAGCTCCATATACATTGATGAATATTCATGCACAAGAAGAGGTTCTAGTGGAAATAGCAGTGGGTGCAAAGACGGTTGATAATAATAAATTCTACGTACCAACCAAGATCACTGTACCTGTTGGAGGGACCGTAGTGTGGGAGAATCTAGATGATGCTGCACATACAGTAACAAGTGGTACTCCTACTTGTCCAGGACTTTGCTGGGGTTTAGACTTTGAATCTGGAATAATGCGTCTAGATGATGTCTACAAATTTACGTTTGATCAACCAGGAGTCTACCCCTATCTTTGTTCGCTGCACCCGTGGATGATTGGAACCGTTATTGTTGGTGAAGGCCAGGAAATACCTTCTGAATTGTCGATTGAACCTGACAAAACAACATACAAAGTTGGTGATAATGTAATCCTGAATGGCAGTGTTAGTATGTTCATTGAAGGCATGCCTTTGATGATAGAGGTCTTGAACCCAAATAACGAAAGTGTTGTGTTTGAGTTGGTATCTGTCGGTATTGATGGCGCATTTAATTTCAATTTCAAACTTACGGGCAGCCAGTTCATCCCTGGATCGTACACAGTAAGGGCAAGCTACTCTGATGCCCAGGCTGAAACTCTCTTTGTGGTCGAAGAAGCTATGGGTGGTGAGATTGAAGTTGATGCAGACGTAAGAGTAGCTGCGAAGCAGATAAGAGATCTACTTATAGTACGTATAAGAAATGCTCAAGACAGTGGGGCAAGTCTTTATGGTATAACTATTGAAACTTCAGATTCTATTATCCAAGCTTTTAGAGGACCAAGAAGCTGGCATGACGGTACTGTAACATCAAATGAAGTCTCTTCTTCTGTCGGAGATGAACCATTGAATCCAGGTGAAAAGACATATCTAAAACTAAAGGTTGACAGCGATGATTTTGTGATAAGCTGGATTGCTTATGGTTCGAATGATAATATTATAGATGAGGGTGACGCCAAACCGATAAGAAGATGACCTCATTTTTTCTTGTATGCGTGGTAGCGTTTAGCATGTGCCTTTAAATCTTCACCGTTAGTGAATTTCATGCTGCATGTACCACATTCGTACAAACTTTCCTTTCCGTGAATTACCTGCTGATGCTGCATGAGTTCTTCTACGCGACCAAAACGTCTCTTACATAAGTCACATTTATGCCTCCTTAACAAGCCTCTCTATACCTAAATTATTGTTGGTATAAAGATATTCAAAGTCAGCACCTCAATTCACAACCAAAAATATCTGGGCGCCATATTAATCGGTAAGAAAGTATGACTAGCCATTTCCTGGTAAAGTGTTAATGCCTTAGAGTCCTCTTGATCTCTTCTATTGAATGCATCGGCAACGAACATGTAAAGTCCTTGCACACATATGCAGTGAATGGCTTGTCCTTTACTACTTCCTTACCACTGAAAAATTTGATATCACGCAGTTGAGGAACGTCCGCAGCTCTCACTGTTGCAAATATACCCTCAGGAACGAATTGCCTATTGATCCATTCAATCGCAGCATTGCTTTTCGAATCGGTTGCTATCAGAGTAACCTCAATTGGCTTTTTAACATACATAAATATCGTATTAAGAAGCTGCCCGAATGAGAAGGGGTTTTCTGCAGCCATAGTAGCATTCTTGGTTAGCACTCTTTCTGCCTTCTTATAGTAATCTTGGTTCTGGGTGTAGTGATAAAGACGCAACAGAGCAAGTGCCGCCATTGAATTACCAGATGGAATTGACAAATCGTAAACACTCTTTGTTCTTACTATAAGTTTTTCGTGATCATCTGATGTAAAGAAAAAGTCCCCCTCATTTACGTCCCAGAAGTGCCTGACCAGGTAATCCGCGTAGGCTATTGTCCTATGCAGATACTCTGGCCTGGAATCAGCTTCGAAAAGATCCATTAGGCCATTTATATAAAATGCATAGTCTTCCAGATATCCCTCGAGTTTTGCCTCGTCATCCTTGAACGTGCGCCGTAATTTATCGCCATCTGCAAGTCTTCTTTCAATGAATCTTACAGCTTTCCTTGCCGCTTCCAGATAGGCGTCATTTCCCATTACTCTGTAGCCCTTTGCAAATGCACTGGTCATAAGGCCATTCCAGCTTGTCAATATCTTCTCATCCTTACCTGGTTTTACCCGCTTCTCTCTGATCCGTAAAAGTTTCTTTCTTCCTTCTGCCAAGATGAGTTCCATTTCATCTAACGGTTTGGAGAGTTTCTTTGCAAGCACTTCCGCAGCAATACTTGGGTGTGGTATGTTACGCCCTTCGAAATTGCCTCCTTCTGTTACTCCGTAATACAAGCAGAAGATCTCACCATCATTTCCAAGAGCTTCCATGATCTCACTCTTTTTCCATGTGTAATACTTGCCTTCAACTCCCTCAGAATCCGCATCCTGTGCCGAATAGAAACCTCCATCTTTATCTATCATCTCTCTCAGAACATAGTCCAGCGTACGACTCGCAATATCTGCATATTTCTTTTCATATGTAATCTGGAAAGCCTCTATGTATACCAATGGTATTAAGGCGTTGTCGTAAAGCATCTTTTCAAAGTGGGGTGCAAACCACTTGGAATCTGTTGAGTATCTATGGAAGCCCCCCCCTATGTGATCATGGATACCACCGTAAGCCATCTTATCTAGTGTTAAAAGAACAAAGTCTCGGAACTTGCTAATCTTTGACAGATCGTAGTACCGTAGCAGGAACGACAAGTTTGATGCATTAGGAAATTTTGGTGATGAGCCGAATCCTCCATTTAGGGGATCGCTGTTCTGTAAAAGATTTATTGCAGCTTCGTCCAAGAGAGTTTTTTCTAGTTTTGTAGGTGATAAGGTATGTTCTGTCATTTGGACAAGACCATCCATTACGATCTTCGTCTGTCGTTCTATAGTTTCACGATTATTTCTGTAAGTAGAAGATAGCTCCCTGAGCAACGATGCGAAGCCTGGTGTCCCATAGCGGCTGTCTGGAGGGAAGTATGTTCCAGCAAAGAATGGCTTTTGATCTGGCGTTAAGAAAACGCTGAGAGGCCAGCCTCCAGTTCCTGCCATCATCTGGCAAACCTTTTGATAAATATCATCAAGATCAGGACGTTCCTCCCTGTCGACCTTTATATTCACGAAATTTTCATTCATAATTTTCGCTATCTCCTCATCTTCAAAATCTTCATGTGCCATAACGTGGCACCAGTGACAGGCACTATACCCTATGCTTAGAAAAATCGGTTTATCTTCTCTCTTTGCCTTCTCTAGGGCCTCAGGTCCCCAAGGGTACCAGTCAACTGGATTCTCTGCATGCTGCAAAAGGTACGGGCTTGTTTCATTAGTCAGTCTATTTTTCCTTGTATTCATATGAAATTGTGGTCAAGATGGTATTTTTATCTTTGGACTAGTATGATATTTCAGAGCTGGGTCTTAGACCCATCTTCCAGCTTTCCTTCCCACATTTTTGGCATCTATAGAGTCGTCTTCGCTTGTAGGTAGCCATTTCAGGTGTGAAAACCGTTTCATGTTTTGTCTTGGACATGCAGTTGTCACAAAAGCGTAATTCCAGATCTGGCATAATACAATGAGCAATAGCCGAATACAAATTCATTACTGTTTCTGGCTAAATCTTGCGTACTCGGTATGCTGCAATCAGAGCAGTGAATGTACCTGCAATAACGAGCAAAGAGATTGGAAATTCTGGTATTACTTGCGTGCCTAATATTTCGAGCTCCTCAGCGCCTGCAAATACTGGTATAGTTAATGTTCTCTCAGTAGCACTTGCACTGTGTTCCCTATACTCCGTTTCATCACCATCAAGAATCACTATAAACTCATCATCTTCCCCATCAGTCTTTGAGTCGATCAGCGCTCTGGGCAAGGTTATAGCCAATTCTCCATCTGCCGAACTCTCTACTGCCAGTATTATGCTATTAAAATCTGGATCGACTTGAATGCTCTTGACACTTCCACTGGATAGGAAAGTCATGACATCGAATGTGCTGTCTTGATAGGTCACAGGAATAACTCCTTCAGTTAGTAACTCCTTACCTATTATCTCTATCAAAGTAGCTTTATTTGGAACTACTATTTGCAAAGTTCTTTCTGTGGCAGTTGAGGATATCTCTTCAAAGAATCCTTCCCCACCATCGACAAGAACCTCAAAATCATCATCTTTAGCATCTGTTTTTGAATCAATAAGGTTCCGATCCAGCGTGATCTCCAATTTACTACCACCTTGCACATCTTCTACATTTATTATCAAGCTATGAAAATCAAGATCGATCTCAATACTCTTTATGCTCGCATTCGGAAATGAAAGAATCTTCACACCTGACTTGGGATCATTGAAATCTATTTCTATTGTGTGGGGTTCAGGTGCCTCTTCTATCACTTCTTTTCCTGCTTCTACTATTATTTCACCTCGAATAATTTTTGTTACCTGATCGAAATACTTGTAATTACCCTTGTACAGTCCAGCGTGTTGGAAATTGAATTCGTAGGTATCGCCCTTTTCGAGCAGTAATGATTTTAATGGTGCAGCTATCTCCCCAGGTGACCCGCTAGTCACTGTATGCCTGCCATCATCCATATTCGTCCATACAATAGTTGTGCCAACTGTTACTATCAGTGTCTTTGGCACAAATCCGTCCTCCATTATCTCCACATGGCATATTTCAGCATCACATCTTTCAATCGATTGTGCTTCAGCAAACTGCAGAATATAGTACGATGGTATCACACACATTAAGAAAGTTGTCATAACAAGTGCGTATCTCATACAATAGTTCCCAATCGTTAATACATAAACATAGTCTTTCTAGCGATTTCACAATAGGCTGACTATTCGTACAAATATCCTCTGGATTAAATACGCCTAATTCATTAATCATACTATTAGCGATCTATATTCCTAAACATCCTACCTATCTAGGATCCTTATGATGTGCTGTACAGTCTCTGTCTGACCATCATTCTTATATGGAATTTCAATACACACGAAGTCATCCTTTCGGCATATAGCAAATGGAACCTGTATCTTCAGAATGGTGCTATCTGTAGCATCAATCATGCCATATTTTTCTAAAAAATCAATCGAATAGAAGAATTGTTTTTCATTCAATTTCAGTTTATTGGCTAGTATTTTCTCCCATTGTTTTTTTAAAACTATGGCTTCGGCTTCCCACGAAACCCAAACCTTCTGTTCTCTGGTTTGGTTTTCTTCTTCTTTCTGATCCAACCCTTTATTTCCGAACATCAGCATGACCAAGGACCCCACTTTTCTGCATGACTATTATAATAGATCAGATCAGCATTATTGAGGTTTGTGCATCTGGCACATGTGTTAGGAATCTACACTACAATAATGTAGAATTAACATGTACGACAAATCGAGAAGACAATTTATAAGCAGTAAAGAAGTAGCTGCAGAAAAGAATGGTAGCTATTCTCACGGAGCAACTTACAAAGGTGTATCCCAATGGAACAACCGCTGTAGATAACATTTCATTTGGCGTTGAGGAAGGTGAAATATTTGGCTTTCTTGGCCCAAACGGAGCAGGTAAAACAACGGCAATAATGATTCTAACAACGCTATTGAAGCCAACTTCAGGGAGGGCGTTAGTATCTGGATACGATGTTGATAAGCAGGCCAGTAAGGTTAGAGCTAACATGGGCTATGTGTCACAGGAGATCGGAGTTGATGAACATTTAACAGGAAGGGAAAATTTGATGCTTCAGGGTAGATTTAGCCATATGCCCAAGAATTTGCTAAATGAGCGTATTGAAGAAGCATTGGATCTTGTTGAACTGAAAGAAAGAGCGAATGATATAGTGGGCACCTACTCTGGTGGTATGCGGAAACGGTTGGATATTGCCGGCGGACTAGTGCACAAACCGAAGGTGTTGTTTCTTGATGAGCCAACATTAGGCTTGGATATTCATACCCGTCACAGGATCTGGGATTATATCAACAAAATAAACAAAGAGTACCAGTCGACGATATTCCTCACAACACATTACATGGAAGAGGCTGACAAACTTTGCAATAGAATAGCCATTATTGATCATGGCAAAATAAGAGTATTGGGAAAGCCGAATGAACTGAAACAGAATATGGGAACAGAGGTTATAGTTTTGAACTTTGGGCATAGTGATAAAATAGAAAATTTTGATGCGTTTGTTGGAAGAGTAAGAGAATTGCGGGAGGTGGGAGATGTCCACCATGTAGACAATCACCTTCTTGTCTCGACTAAGGAAGGGGAGACACTTGTTCCGAAGATATTCAAGATCTCAGATTCCTATAGCATCAAGATAGCATCGATATCGCTCAAGGAGCCCTCTCTGGATGACGTATTTCTGGCATATACTGGAAAGGGACTTCGTGACGAGGATGGGACAGCTTGGACAGGGTCCCAGATGGCCGAGCGTTTTAGGAGGGCTAGGGCATAAGGAGAACAGAAGAGGATTGGTAAGAGGAAGGAGAGGAGAAGAGAAAAGAAAGTGAAAAAGGTCAAATGGTAGGATGTGATGAGACATGATGATATTACTATCGGACGCATACTGGGTCTTTTGGCGCGAGTTGAAGAGGTATAGCAGATCTAGGGTTGGAATTATAATAAGGATTGTACAGCCAGCTGCTTGGCTGATACTAATAGGGAGCACTTTTGCAGGGACACAACCATTACTAACCGATACTGGTTATTCAGGTTCCTACATTGAATACATAACTCCAGGCATCATCATGCTAACAGCGATATTCAGTAGCATATTTGGGGGTGCATCAACACTTTGGGATAGAAGATTTGGATACATGAACAAGTTATTGACTACTCCGATTTCAAGAACCTCGATAGCCTTGGGAAAGATGTTTGGAATCTCTATAATATCAGCTATTCAGGCATCAATGATAGTGGCTATTGCACTCTTAATGGGAATTAGATTGGGAGATCCTCTAGGCTTGGTGCCAGCCATGCTTGTAATAATTGCTTTCTCCATGGGGCTGGCAGGTGCATCGCTGATCGCAGCTGTACTTGCAAGATCGCAGGAGTCATTCTGGGCAATGATGAACTTTCTTGGGATGCCCTTGTTTATGCTCAGTTCAGCGTTGTTCCCACTAGAGTTGATGCCTGATTGGTTAGCCATAGTAGTTCAGTTTAATCCTTTAACATATACGATTGAGCTAGTAAGGGCGCTTATAATTGGTGAAGTAATATCGAGCATAAGTCTGGCTTTGGATATTTCAGTTTTGATTAGCTTCGTTATTGCTGCCACAGTAGTTGCAGCATATATGTTCAAAAGAGAAGTAAGCAAGCCCTTTTGATTACACGAAAGATATATTCAACTTCTGAGCAGCCTTTTTGTTCGTGTAGAATTCATCTACAAGGAGTTAGGATGGAGGTTGATGGGGAGAGGCAAAATGGGGCCTCTCCACCAAGTGCTGGACTCATGGGTGTTGGTGGTCTCTTGTGACCGACTTATATATCACTAGTGATTATTTATGTGTATCGCTAGTAATATTTTTTGACCTTGACTGAGATTTATTGACCATTTCACTTAAGACTTGTTGTAATGCAGATAAGAGTAGAATGCAACAAAAAAGCAAGTATTCCTGCTGGCATATCTGGAAGGTCTATGAGTGGTGCTTTTGCTGCGAACACTGTAGCTCTTGTTGTAAGTCATGCGAATGCTCATCCTGTAGGCATGACAAGGAAGATTTAGCGAATTAATAGTTTAGCCTGCTAAATGCAGACTATAATAGCAATAGGAGAGGAGTGCGAGAACTATCCTCTTCTGGAGTTGGGTGGGGTATCTAGGTTAGTCCTCACCATCACAGCCATTATTAGGTAACGAAGATCTATAATGATTGTCTTTAACGGTTCACAAATTGATCAAACGATTGAGGACGAGCTACTTGATCAAAGACCCCAAAGAGCCAACAAATCCCTTCCTATGTTTCATTTCATTTCATTTCATTTCAGTTCGGTTCTGAATTCTTGTATATCGATGCCAAATTGCATACCTACATCCATAAGCATGGCTATGTTGGAAAGGTTAAACTCCTCTGTATGTGAATTCATCCTTTTGAACTCCATGGACGATCTTAACAATTCCAAGATTTCTATTACAGCTATCTCGCCAAGCGTCCTGAAGTAGGCATCTGTAAGCATTTGAGGTGCAATTGAAGTGAAGCCTTATAGATCCCTCTGTGCAGCTAAATGAACCAGCGAGTGAGCATATTTTCTAATAAGGGAGTATTCATGCGTCTGGAAGTTGATTCTTTAGCTACAGCATCTTAACGATTTCTTCCCTAGGCATACCTATCAGCGTCTCAGTCTTTGCATATTCAAGCCCGCCACTGCCAAGGAAATAGCTGAAAAGCTCCCTTTCACTCGGAGCTTCTATGATCCAAACAGAATCGTATTGACCAAGAGTCCATATGGTTTCCTTTACCTTAATTCCCTTTGGGAGGTTCTTCAACATCTTATCTCCAAACTCAGCAACCGCCCTAGGATCTTTCTTGAATTTTATAAGGGTCACGAAGAGCATTAACTAATATTGTGATTTCAAATAGTTAAGTATTGCCATTACAGATTGACATGAATGCATTTTAGGTTTTTTGCATTATCCAACGGTAAAAAGAAGGAAAGAAAGCGGGAGTGTATGTTGATTATTGCTGAATTTGTTATACAATATAAAACATGACTCTTCTTGCTGGAAAGTAAGCCTTACATCACATGTGCCTCATTCAAACTTGCTTAATCAAAATATTAAATGATTTTAAGGAACGGTTTAATATTGCGTTAAAACATGTCATCGATCAAATGCATCTAGAACAGAAGAAATGTTTGAACTGCGGATCTAATATGGTAGAGAGTATGGAATCCTTTCTTTGTAATGTTTGCCAGTCTTGCTATTCTAAGAAAGATTTGGAGGAAATTATAAAGAGTGGAGATATAGACCTATGAACCAGCGAGATTGCTGAATTTCATTGCTTTATAGAATAGACCAGACTAGACTATGATGATTGCCAACAAAAAAATAAAGGAATCTGTACAGCAATTCCAGCAAATGTCACTTCTTAATGGCGGCCTTCGCTTTAGCAGCTAGTTCTGCTGGAATCTGGTCCATTTTATGAGCCAACTTTGCATGAACGGCAGCTATCTGCATAACCTCCTCTTCTGACGAACAGCCCTTGATCTCAAAATCACAGTCCACGCCTACGTCTTTACATCTAAGTTCCATCTTTATTACCTAACACGACTTTCAATATAACATATTTAAGTTTTGCAAGGATTAGGGCCCTTGCTGATAGTAAAGGCAATTAAGGATACGGCAATCTTGGAATTACATTATCAACAACTATTTCCCATAGATTATTTTAGGAAAGACAAAGTTCCACACATACATGATTCTCCGCAGCATTCAACAAGAGGTTGCATATCTTTATTATTATCATCTTCATCGGATTCCTGTATCTACAACCAAATCCAGTTTTATGGTCTCACCACCAAAAATTGTCACTTCGTTGACCTTTACATTATCTTTGAGTGGTCCGTTCTGAGTATAGATGATATAACGCCCAGGCTCTAGAGATATCATATAATTTCCTTCTTCATCAGAGATAGTCCTTGCTACTATAGTCTCGCCATCAGCGTAATGCACAAAAACAGCATAGTTTGGGTATGGCCCATCACAAGGGGGTACTTGGGTACTATAGGAAGGACAAGGAGTTCCTGTGAACCTAACTGCTCCTTTTAGGAGCCCTCTATCGCTCGTTAAAGCCTCTAACGAGCCATTAATAATTCGATTATCATTTTTATCAAGAATAGACCACTCGATTGCTGAATCTAGATTGTCAGATATAAGGATAATTCTTAATGAATCGTTATCAATTACAGGCATGTTGTTAGTATATACCAGAACTGTACTTTGATCCATCCTTTCCCTTTCCCAGTTCTTTGCCTTAACAAACTTGATTTTGCCATCAGGAACCTTCATCTTAACTCCAAAGACGGATTCCTCCCCAGAGTATCTGAGTTCTAGAAGGGTCAGTCTCTTCTTCTGTTTTATATCGAAGGATACCTTTGTCTGCTCTATTACTGGTTCTTCAACAAAGAATGATATCATGGCATCAGCATCACCCAAGGTAGCATTTACCAGCCATTCTCCAGGAGGATAGTCTTTGATTATATCAAAAGCAAGTTCTGCTACGCCATCCTTTGGAATAAAACTGTCCTCGAAGTAAATCGTACCGTCTGGTCCTGTTAATGCAATTCTTCCAGTTATAATTGGCCTATCTGGGTCATCTAAGGCAGGTTCAACCATTACTATGATTGATGCCCTCTCTCCAATCGTGTATGAAGATTTATCACTCGATACCTCTATGGAAACAGGCAATGGTTCATCAGGAGAGGCTAGTTCAGGTTCCGCAACTATTGCTGAAACGGAAAATGAGGTTTCTGCCTCCTTATCCATATATTCAGCAACTATCCTCCACTTTCCTCTAAGGGCATCTCCTGGCAAAGCAAACTCAAAAGTTGCTATCCCCCCTCTGTCAGGCATCTTACTTTCAGTAGCATAGAGCTCGATTGGATCAAAGATCGAGATGATTACTTCTCTATTGACATCTATTGGCTCCACAGCTACCTGGATAACCACTTCATCCCCTGCATCATATGATGTTCTATCTGTCGAGATCTCTGCTTCAACAACAGGAATCTCCTTTCCTACACTAACACTCGCATCATGTGTTCCCATCCCAGCTGAAATCGATTTATCGAAGTAATCGAATCTGAATTGTACATTTCTGCCACTGGCGAACATATCAGCCTCACTGTCAAAGTTTTCAAAGGTGCCTGCATTGGGGAAGATTTCAAGCATAATAGTTTCAGGCATGCCGTTTATTTCGTTGATGAATCTTATGCCCTCCCTTTCCTGTATAGATAGAATCTGCTTAAGTTCAAAGCCAAGGCTCTGCATCACCCCAGTTATGCCCGCTGGCGGTAATTCTGTAGATGCCTGATAGAAAACTTCAACACTTCCATCAGTGAATGCAAAGTGCACACGATCCTCCTCAACTGGGTTTATGTTCCACATGTAATCAGATAAGCCAAAGATAATCTCTGCGTTGATAGGGTAGGAATTTCTATCCAACGCTAGTATGATATCATCTGTAGCTGGCCTAATAAAGTCCAATGTGACAGACTCGGTACCATGTCGTGTGGATACCTGATCATTCTCACCAAAATTGAATAATTTGATGTAAGGCCATTCAACACAAGCATCTTCAGGATTTATAGCAACGAGACAATCACCGTTGAGGTCTAGATCCGGGTTCCTGGGATCGTTTGAGGTAGCATTGTGTCCAAAAGCAGTAGGCAACGTTGGAAAGAGCAGGTTCTTACCTGTTGGACCAACAACCCAGAATGAGCCATCATCGAACCCAGGAAAGCCTGCCTCGTTTGCGAGCGTCGTGAAAGTATTTGCATCTGCAAAGAAAGCGTACCATCTGCTATCTGCGAGATGCACCAACGGTACGTTTTGACCGTGGACTATCAATGAGGCTGTACTGGTATTAGAATCTCTTATGCCAGGACCTTCTACTACTACCTGAACGATCTGGGGTCCGAAAAATTTTCCTATACCTGCTGCTGAAACCGAGAGAGATACTTGTTGTGCATTAGCGTTATTCAATGAAAGACTTGTTGGTGTCAGCAAGAGCAGTGCTATCACTAGTGTAAAAAATGAGTAGAAGAGACGTCTCGCATTCCGCATTGTTGTCTCATTTACGTTAAATTTGTATTTAAATTGTAAAGAAAGATCATCTCTATTCTTGGTCAACAATTTCTAATCTCAGCTATCTGAACTGCGTTACAAATCTGTATTCAGAAGCCATGCAAAGATGACGTCACGATTGCCAAACCACTTACCTACCATGCAATAATGGCTGTAAAGTTGAGTTCATCTCTGTTGTGATGAAATGATGAGATTGATAGAGCATGAAACGAATGAGGCAATCTCAATGATCAGCTATTTATTCTCCACTATCCCAGATTTTTATCTTATTGCATGGCCTTGATGGAAAATGCGTATAATTTTTCAGATCAATAATGATTCCTTAAGATAACAGTCTAATGTATGAAAAATTTGAACCGGTGAAGATGACAGAATGCACCACTGCTCTATCGTATCCTTAAATATCCATAGCCTACGTTCTGTTCATTTCATTGTGCAACTAATGAGATGCGTAGATCACATGAGATTATAGGAAAAGAACTTCTGCAAGTTTGCAACAATTGTTGACATGCTTATTGTCGTTCAATTATGCATTATATGACATTTGTCAGATCACTGTTAAACCATCTATGCTTAAGGATAGGGCTGTTGATCTATGGCTGCAGACAAAAAAGCATGTCAGCAAACAAATACGAAATCACGAAAGGAATAAGAAATGGAGCAATTGGCGGACTCGTTGCAGGACTCGTACTAGCATTACCTATGCTAGCCACGAACTCTCTCAACCTGGAAGTGCTGATACCAACTACAGTGCTCATAGGTGCAATATACGGAATAGTGACCTCGAACCATAGCCTCAGACCATCAAGTACGAGAGACGCAATAGCCTTAGGTATAATGACTGGAATTGTATCCTTCGCAGTACTAGTGAAGCCAGTATCGACACCATTAACCGAATTGGTTGTGCCTCTGCTGCAATATGCGATCTTTGGTGCCGTCCTAGGTTGGATGACATCATTCTTGGCACGAAAGCAGGAACAACACAAGATAGGTGTAGAAGCGTAAAAGGCTCAAACAAACGTACAGGCTCCAAAACCCTTTTTTCTTTTTTCTTTCTTTAGTCTCATTCTTCATTGGTTCTTGTCTTTTACTCAGAAGCTCCCATCAAATCTCAACATCTCGATGCCTCTATTTCGCTTCATTAGCAACTGAGACATATCTTACAATAAATTTACCTTGTTCACATCTGTCTCGAGCAAATCTCATGAGATGGGCTTCGTTGATACCCTTGTATGTTACAAGACATACAGACAAGCGGCTTTAAGCTCGTTCAGAATATAGATTCTAGATGCAGAGTCTGAATACTAAGAAAGAATATAGAAGTGAGGTAGGTAATTCGAATATAGTTCTAGAGGACATAGGGAGAGTAGATGAGGTAAAAGCTCTAGACAGTCTCCTTACCTGCCAGGATGGGCATCATACAAGTATCGTGTGGGATAAGAATAACAAAGGTGCCACACTTGTGCGTTGTGGTCATTGTCATACAACAATTTACGATGGTAACGAGTTGAGTATGGATGCTCTGGGTTTAGTTGAAGAAATAGTTTAGTTAGTTCAGATCTTTATCTTTTCATCAACAGCTCAACAAGGAAATCTGGACCTATAATTTATTGCTATAATTTGGCTTTTGTAGTCATTTCCATAATACTCATGGCAATCTGGTTGTACGTAGGAATCAAAGAGCGTAGATTCTTTTCCCAGTGGGACAGGAGGTTCAGGCGATTCATATCCTTGAAGAATGAGATCGATAGAGAGCTGGGAGAGGAATGAAGAACCTTTGCTATGCTGAGTCCTTCGGACTTTCTTTCTTCCTTCCTTCCTTTCCTAATCTTTTCTCCTCTCTTCGAAATCAATATCTAGGGGCATTTAAATTATAAGTGCATGCGAAAGGCGGGGGCTAAATCAGATTTTTGCAAGAGGATCCTTAAGTTCAGCAAGGGTATCAGGTTTGCAGGTATTGTAAATAGATCTGGGGAGATAGTCATGGGAGAGTATAGAAAGGGAGTTAGACCGTTATTATCAAGAATGGAGTCAGAATCGCATATTAAGCAATCTGCCAGGAGGATGCAGACGATGAAGGCCTTGCACCAGCTTTTTACGGAACAAAAACTTGGAAAAATAGTTTATTCATATTTATTGTTTGAAAACGTAAAAAGAGCAACTATACCCTTAAAGAATTCCATTCTAGTTCTATCATTTGATAAAGCAGCAGATCACGAATCTATAATTATGAAGAAAATATTGCCATTTGCCAGGAGACACTACCCACATTAATCTAATGAGTTATTCTTGTAAAAGAATATTTTAACATAGCTAGCCTCGCTTTAAAACTTGTATTCGCCCTTGGAAGCGCCGAATTCTATTGTTATCTCGTCTCGATCTTTGAATATGTGTTCTCTGAACTCAAAAGTTTCATTTCCATCAACATACATTCGCACTTTGTCCATGCTGGTATTGCACTTGTCCATTACACAGTTCTGGTCAAAAGGTACACCCCATACATCGAAGAATTGCCCGAGAGTGAAAGTCCTGAGTTCTGAAGATTCTATATGGATGACACCAGAAGTATCATGAGTATGCAATGGGTAAGTCTTAGGTTCCTTGATTCCATACTGATCCAAGTCGTGACTGTTATACAGTGAAGGGTCTATACCAATATGTTTGGGTATGATTACAGGTTCACCATAAATCAAGATCCTGACGGCCGCATGAATATGAATCACCATAGGTTCATTCGCAGTTTCTTCTTTCTCTTTCTCTGACAAAAAGGAGCTGTCTGAAGTGAGTGAAAAAGGGCCACCTTCAAGAGATGATGCATATGCTATTCCAATAGCAAATCCAGCAACTATAACTATTCCAATAATCATTAGCTTCTTTGAACT
>JBHICO010000020.1:0-23510 GCA_046759645.1 Nitrososphaerales archaeon | reverse complement strand
TATTCCGTAATTATGCTCCTGATGGTAAGACTATTTTTCATGCAGAAATTAAGATTGGCAATTCCATTCTGATGTTATCAGATGAGATCCCATCCATGCAGTGCCTTTCACCTCAATCATTGGGCGGCAGTCCAGTTAGTATGTATGTTTACGTAGAAGATGTTGATACCATGTTTAATCAAGCAGTTTCTGCTGGTGCCACTATAGTTATGCAATTAACGGACGCGTTCTGGGGGGACCGATTTTGCCAGTTGAAAGATCCGTTTGGTCATACTTGGTCACTTGCTACACGTAAGCAAAATCTTTCTCCAGAGGAACTAGAGAAAGCTGCCAAGGCTGCTTTTTCAGAAATGGCTAAACAATAAATATGTAAGCCATGAGCTGACAGGTGAAAGCAGAACGGTTTCGGAAATTGATAAAACAATTTAATCAAGCGGATTTTGTTCTTCAGACTGGAGCTTTCTCTTATACGTTCCTCTGGCAGCCTTAATAGCCCATATCAACCCAAAAATAACACCGATAACAAAATATGGAAAACCATTTCCTGAATACACAAGTACCTCGATGGTACCAATAATAGCAAACGTTGCACCTATGGACAAGAGTATGGATTTTATCACAGAAGAAGTGCCAGTGGTTGTTTTTTGATTACTCATTGAATCAGTCTCAGTAAGTCACATTTCTCCTCCTCCTATTTTATCATTTTCCTTGAATCTTCCATTCAGCATAGATTACTGTCTCAAGAGGAATTAAATCCCACAGTAAGCTAAATCATTTTTGTGTAATGAGATACTTTTACCTTCTCATCATTCGATCAATCTCATGAACCGTCGTCAGTCTTTCGTACACACACATGGTTTTATGATTTATATTCCAAATCGATCAAGGTATAGGAACTTGCAACCAAACCAACCAACATTGATGCATGAACTGCTCACACTTGGGGTGCTGAAGCAGCAAAATGGACAGATAGTCTTGGACGGAGGCTTTCATGAGGTACTGCAAACTGAGATGTGTCGTACTAGAGCGGATCAGAAGCGTTCTATTGCAACCTTAATGCAGCTTTATTTCCCCAATCTAGAAACCGGCAGGATCATAAACTATGCCGCGTTTCTAGAGGCATATATCTTGCAGAATTAGCGATCTATGCCACGGAAGATCGCTAATTATTTTTATACACACGAAGAGTAACAAGACCAGATACGGATGCTCAGAATATCATTTTTTATGATAGCGGTCTTGATCTTTTCATTCACACCAACCATAGAAGGAAGGAACGAATGGTCAACTGGTTCTGATATGCCAACGCCCCGAACCGAAATTACCGCATCGGCAGTAGGAAGCAGGATCTATGTCGTGGGCGGCTTTAATGCGGATGGAGGCACGACGAGTGTAATAGAGGTATATGATCCTAGAAGCAACACATGGTCTGATGGGAAGAAATTACCCATCGCTTTGCATCACGCTGCATCGGAATCTTATCAGGGTAAGCTATATGTCATCGGAGGTTATAGTGAAGGCTGGATACCCTCCAACTCTTTATTCATCTATGATCTTCTTACAGACGAATGGACAGCCGCCAAAGATATGCCAACACCACGGGGAGCATTGACCACCCAATTCATCAACGGTATGCTATATGCGGTGGGAGGATGGAATGGAATGCCATTAAGTGTTAACGAGGCATACGATCCTGCAACGAACAGTTGGATCACGAAGGCATCTATGCCAACAGCGAGGGAACATCTTGCCTCCGGTGTGATTGATGGAAAACTGTATGTTATAGGGGGGAGACAAGGAAGCTTGTTAACCAACCTAAGTGTTAATGAGGAGTACGATCCTGAAAAGGATGAATGGACTACCAAGGCCCCTATGCCATCTAGCCGTGGAGGAATAGTGGCCGCCTCTTTATCTGAGAGCATCTATGTCTTTGGTGGAGAAACAAGGACGATAACGTTCTACAACAATGAGCAGTACATAGCTTCGTTAGACAAATGGATTGTCAGAGAAAGGATGCCAACAGCTAGACATGGATTGGCTGCGGCGGAGGCTGGTGGTAGTATTTACGTTATAGGTGGTGGTATTGACCCAGGGCTCTCTGTAAGCAATAAAAATGAAGTATTTACTCCTGCAGATTTGAAAGCAATAAAGGTATTTGCCAACCCAATGGTGACTATAGAACCCGAAGACCCAAAGACGGATGACAAGATTAAGGTAAATGTCAGCTTTGAAACGAACACAGCTGGATTCTCTGTAAAATTCAACGAACTTACAAGAGCTGGTAATACAATTACTTCAGACGTGACTGTGATACCACCATCTCCTGATATGATTGTTGCACAAGTCATAACTAGACACAGCCATGTCTACATGCTAGAGCAACTTTCTGCAGGGGATTACGTGTTTTCTGTGTCTATTAACGATCAGAAATCTGTGGCAAGTGCAAAATTTACAGTTACCAGCAAGACATTATTCATTGATGTCTTGGAGCCAGGTCTAAAGGAGTTTAACATGGGTGATGTGATAGTGTTTCAGCGCAATATCATGAATACTGCAGATACAGCCCAGAGTTTTGTAAACATATTGCAAGTGAAGGACGAAAGCGGAATTGTAGTTTCTCTGACATGGTCAGAGGGAGAACTTGTGGCCAATGAATCAAGACTGGTCTTGCATAAGTGGCTACCCTCCGGTGTTGGGATATATTTACTTCAGTTCTTTGTGTGGGATAGCATGGAGAACCCTGAGATCCTTGATTCTTTGCGTGAAGTCTCGGTAAATGTATCCTGATAGACGGATCTCTTTATTCAATACATTTTCGTGTATTATAGAATGCAGAAACCAGCAGCTGTTGAGAAACAGAAAATTAAGAGACCTAAAATTGCTGGTTGAAAGTTACGTACATAAGAGATGCTTTCTGGATTTATTGGAAGGATTTATTATCTAGCAATAAATTGTTATCGTACACTTTAGCGCAATCTATTTAAAATCCCAACAACCTCTGAAAATGAAGTAATGTCTGAAGATAGAAGCGTCCTTTACAAAATACGATGGGAGATACTTATTATGGCATCGGCATTGGTGCTTTCTGCAATCGTAGTATTAGCTATCCCAAACGATTTTTCAGAAAAGTTGATTAAGCAGCAGAAGGAGGAAAGGGAGGCAATAAAGGATATTCTTGAGGAGGAGCAAGAAGGTGGCTCTAATGAAAATGAAGTGGGAAGAGATGTTGCCAAACCATAATCAATTTACTTTTATCTTAAACGCATAGTTAACCTCACCTAGGTTCTGCCATCTTGCCTGCAATTGCAATATGTATATTCCTTTTTGCAACTCAACCCTATACATATCATCTCCTTCACTCGCGAGCTCTCCTACTGGTGCCAGATTTCCAAAACTGTCAAATGTAAATACATATGCGTTAACAACTGCTGGTCTGATCCTGTTGTTCATCAGTAATCCAACTGAAGACCCTTGGCTGATTTCAACAATGCCTGTAGGATCTCGAAATTCTGTATCCACACACTCGTCTGTCCAACAGTAACTTTCACGTATGCCAGAATAGAGCTCCCCTTGGTACACAAGCCATATAGTTGGAGGCGTTGAGCCCCCTACATTAGAGTTGGTAAAGTACCCTTGACCAACAGCAAACCATAATACTATCACACTGGCAACTAGCACAGCCATTACTACCTTGGTAGGAAATCCTTCTCTTCGAGCGTAGGCGTCTTCAGACACTTTAATTTATGAAAACATATTCCCTAAAACCTTCGGTTGTGCCGCCTCTACCTATTTTTACCAACACAAATTCCTTCCTTGCTGGCAAAAGCGTTTCATCGATGGGCTTCTCTCCCTCATGCAACCTTTCATATTCATCTATGGATATCTTCTTCCTCTCCCCTATCTCATTTTCAAGATCCATTCGTCCTACAACTTCAAGGTATGTTGGTTGAATAACACCGCTAAAGACCATTGCGCTACTACCACTTCCATAAGATGCAAAGCCTACTCTTTTGTCAGTAAGATCCATGCCCTTTCTACGCTCAAACTCTAGCTCGCTCCTGAAGCCCATATACAATGATCCAGTGTAAAGATTTCCTACAATTTCAGAGGCTTTAAGCGAACTGGCAAGTTTTGCATTGAAGACCTCCTTATACTGTGGAGTCTCCATAAACTTCTTCCTAAACTGCTCATCCTTCTCCATGAACTCTGCATCAGTAAGTATCGATTCAATTGTACCAGCATTATTTTTTGGTTTAGGTTCATCCATTCCAACCTCTTTGATTATCTCAGCCCACTTGGGAAGCTTTCGCCATTCATGACGCAGCAAAAAAGCTAGAGCATTCTTACCCATCTTGGCATATGGCAGGTGCAGAGCTATGTAATCTATATGATCAATGATCGATTCATTTGACGCTAGTCTGAACAGACCACTTTGTAGTGCTTTGTTCTTGTACTTCAGCATCGCTTTCTTAACCTGTATTAGATATGATAAATTCGAGTATGGGCCATCAACAAGAGGCGTTTGGCGTCCAAAAGGCCTGAAAAAATCATGATCATTCTTGATCACAGTAGCAGTAACCTTCTGATCAAACACTAGAATGCGAGGATTTTCTTTTACGAGCATAGCGACGGCACCAGCTCCTTGCGTGTATTCACCTGTGGAACCAATGTCGTACTTGGCTACATCACTAACTACAACTATCGCAGCCTTTCCATCACTCTCATCCGCCCGTATCCAGTTGGAGTTGTCGTAAAGAGCATATGATCCGCTAACACACGCAAACTTGCACTCAATACCTCCGCAGTGCTCAAAACTATCGTTACCATAAATCTGTTCCAACATGCCGACGACATATGAGTTCATTGCCTTGGATTCATCAAGACCTGATTCTGTTGCTACATATAACCTGCCAATATCTTCTGGGTGCAGACGATTCTTCTCCATCAGTTTCAGGCAGGCGTTTGCAGCCATTGTAGCAGGATCCTGATTTGTGTCAACCATTGCCATCATCTTTACACCTATGCCATACTCAAGCTTCGCTGGGTTGATACCTCGTGCCTCGGCAAAGTCCTTAAAATCTACGTATAACTTTGGCACGTGTATAGCTATATCGTCTATGCCTACGAGCCTAGACATCAGAAACCAGTCCCTTTAGCTGTCATATATATTTATTCAGAAAATTTGTTTGTTCTATAACAACATTTGTTTATGTTTTTACACATATGGTTGAAAAATTTATAGTAGAGCAAGAGGTAATACAGATTTGTGGAACATATTAAATCTCTAGCAATATCACTTGGCATCATTCTCTTATCAAATGTCATAGTCGCGAACGCACAACCTCTTAATCTCACATTTCTATCACTTGATCCTCCCCCAGCAGAAGTTGTTACGGGAGACGAAATTGTATTTAGCGGGACCCTGACTGACGTAAATGGTAGTGGACTGACCGGAAAAACAGTTGATATTCAGGAAGAACGAGCTACAGGTTCAAACGTACTTGCAAGTGCAATCACAGACGAAAGAGGTGTTTTTAGCGCCACCTGGAGAGCTGACTTGACTAATCCGGCAAGAGATCGTATCATGTCTGTTTCTGCATCCTTTGACGGAGATGATGAGCATACGGCTTCAAAATCTGTTAGGGTTGGGATAAGAGTTGCTATACAGATTATGATTGTTTCAATTGGGCTTGATAAACATTTTTACTTCAGCGGTGACAGAGCTACTTTCACAATCAAGTTTGAAAGTCCAAGAGGCGAACCGTTAGATCCTGAAAGTTTTATAGCGATCTATGATGACATGATTGTTTCTTTTGCAAGGGAAAACGAAGGCATTTACAAATTCGAAACTCCACAACTTTCTCCCCCTAAACATACACTGCAGCTAGTAGCGGAGAAGCATGGATATAGGGTATTTACTAATGCATTTACTTTTGATGTGTTTACCCGCCAATCACTTCCGGGCATAAAACTTGATTTTGACTGGTCACCAAAACAGGTCTTACAGGGAATACCTACCATATTCACTTTATCCTTTACAGATACCAATAACGTTGTCGCACCATTTGTTAATTACGACTTTGTGATAAAGAAAGGCGGTGAAGTGATACTGGAACTTGAAGGAGAACAGACAACCAGAGGCAATGCAACACATGAGCACACATTTGTAGAGGGAGGAAAGTACACTGTGTCGGTTAAAGTGAATAACGTAGGTGAGCCACCAGATCTCAGGTCAATTACGCTCTCTTCAGATTTCAATATCGATGTGATAAAGAGCAGTGTGTTTGCAGTTAAGGTGAAGTCACTACGGAAGGATAATGCTATGAGAGTTACATTCAGAAATCCTGTATTGGCTCCAAACCCCATATACTCCATTGTTCTAAAATTTGATGATCCTAGTAAGGTCAAGATCAGGGCGCTTGCGGGCTGGGATATGAAAACTGGAAAGGATGCGATAAAAATTGATACTTTAAACAACCCCCTTGAGCCTGGAGAGAAACTTCGTCTACGATCAAAGGTTGAAGGTGACATAGGTTCAATTGACTGGAGTGCGATGGACAAAGAAGGTAAACTGTTAAAGAGTGGGACTTCAAAGGTTAGAGTCATAAAATTCAGATGAGTGAACAGATCAAATATAACTTCTTTGCCTGAACCTATATGGTGTTTATTGGAGGCAAATGACGTAACCTAACAATAATCTATTGGTAAATGTAGATGGTTACATAAAACATGGCTGATGGGCATTGCAGCTGTTACACTTCATGCAACATTCATGATCGAGGATGAAAAAATGACGCGGGAAAAACTGGCCAATTCTGCAGGGATAAGTTCTGCAACGCTTCCTTAGCGTTACGCCGCCTTGAAGATCATAGTAAAATCATAGCAGTAATTTTTATATTTCATGGTAATACTTGTTTAATTGTATTTGGTTAGAGTATTTATCAATGGGTTTGGTAATATAGGCAGACGACTAGCAAGCGCCTTAGCAGCAGACAAGGAATTTCAATTCGAGGGTATATCAAAATACAGGGCCGATGAAAGGATACGGGATGCTCTTGACCAGAACTTCAGCGTGTTTGTCCCAGAGGAAAAACTGGCTGCATTCAAGGACTATAGTATAACAGGAACCGTAAGGGAAGCTGTAGAGCAGAGTGACATCATCGTGGATGCGGCTAAGGATGGTTTGGGGTATGAAAACAAGGCGAATTATTACATGCCAAATTCCAAACCAGCAATATTCCAGGGCGGAGAGGACAGGTATGGAGATAGAAGTGTTGCAGACGTGATACACAACTCCAGAGTGAATTATGAAAAAAGTTTTGATAAAAAGTATGTGATACAAGGAAGCTGCAACGTAACAGGTTTAGGTAGGATGATTCAACCTTTAATAGAACAGTACGGAGACACGATAAAACGGTTTGATGCCACGCTTATAAGACGATGGGCCGATCTTGAGGATGAAAGGGAAGTAAAGGATTCGATCGAGTGGGATAGCAACCCACATCATCAGGATGACGTCGCTGACTTTATCAAGAAACCTCCATTATACGTTGATGTTTACAAGGTACCATCGAGGATGATGCACTTGCACCAGCTTAATGCTAGATTTTCTGATAGTTCTTCGCCGAGCAAGGACGACGTAATAGCTTTGTTTGAAAAAGAGTTTGGTATAGTGGTTCTGAATCGTGCAAAGGGGACTGCTGATGTAAGAAAGAAAGCAACAGAATTGGGTTTTCCGCACGGTGATACAAACATGGTCCATATACATTCGGAGGCTCTCAAGGTTCAGGATGATACGCTTAAGATCCTCTATTCCGATGATCAAACAGGTATGGTTATACCCGAAAATCATATACTGTTGCAGGGTATGGTATTCAAGCGTAAGAGAAAGGAGGCACTGGATAGAACTGACAGGCTATTTAATATGAGCAAGAAGAAGAAAGCCCTTATGGAAGAATTCGGCTAATTAAGAATTGCTATATATCAGAGCAATAGACGCAAATGATTAATAAAATGAATGAGATCAACTATAAAATTATAGCTAACGTTTAATTAATCCAAATGAGTAATGTACTCACCTAGAAAAATGGTTGATATAACATTCTCGATAGCCGCATTAGTTGGTATCGTAGTGGCGTCAGCATTTTTCAGTGGTCTTGAAGTGGCCTTTATCTCTATAAACAAGGGACAGATTAAGAAATTTCTGAATGATAAGAGGCGTGGCGCTGCATCTCTTCAAAAATTGAAATCAAATCCTAGCAGGATGTTGACAACATTATTAATTGGAAACAATCTGGCAAACGTAGCAGCCGCTGCAGTAGCAACGGATCTTGCAATAACCGTGTTTCAAGATTATGGTCTAGGTATTGCCACCGGAATAATGACGTTCTTGTTACTGGTCTTTGGAGAGATAACTCCAAAAGCATACTGCAATGCACACGCTGAAACTATTTCATTAAGATTTGCAGGACCAATCCGCATCCTCGAATATGCCATATTTCCGATAGTAAGAATGTTTGAGGGTATAACCAAAGGCATCTTCAGGTTGATCGGAACGCGTGAACGTCCTCCTCCAATAAGCGAAGAAGAGGTAAAGGCATTTCTCGATGTTGGTGTTGAGGAAAAAGTATTGCTGAAAGAGGAAAAGAAACTGATCGAAGAGGTGCTAGAATTTCATGATATACCCGCTAGAGCTGTCATGACACCTAGAAAGAACATGGTCGTCTTTAACGCACGTATGTTGCTTTGGGAAGCACTACCAATGATAAACAAGGGAGGATACTCTCGTGTGCCCATAATGGAAGGAACAAAGGACAATATTGTTGGCATAGTCCATAACAGGGACCTGCTGCGCTCATTGGAGATCAAAAGTATGGATCGGATGCTTAAGGATATAGCAAGAAAACCCTTGTTTGTCTCACAAGAGAAAAAGATCAGCGATCTTTTGAAGGAATTCCAGAGCAGACGTATCCACATTGCTATAGTTGTTGATGAGTTTGGAGGAACGGAAGGACTGGTAACTCTCGAAGATATCATTGAAGAACTCGTAGGAGAGATCGTGGATGAGACAGATATAGAGAGGCAGTTAATTACAACGGTAGATAAGAATACGATAATAGTGCATGGCGATGTTGAAATTGATGATGTGAACGAAGCACTTAACGTCCACATCTCAAAGGGCGAAGATTATTCCACCCTTAATGGCCTTCTGCATGCAAGGCTGCATGATATTCCGAAGCACGGAGATAAGATAAGCCTAGATAATGTTATTATAAGTGTGGAAGAAGTGAAACAGAACGCTCCATTAAAAATCAAGGTGCAAAGAGTCCAAGCTGATTACATAGAAGATAAATCTCCATTAGAACAAAATTAATGTAATTTTTTCATAGTTTGGATTTCATCCTTGGACAGGTTAAGTGTGGAGTAATAATTGCTTGTTATATTGGACGTTATTGATGGAGATTTGTAATACAAGATGGTCGCAGGGATAGACAATTCATTCATTAAAATTATATAGCACTTTGGGTGCAAGGCATACATGTCCAAATCCTTTAGTGAGATATTCATAGGCAAGAAACCACTTATGACTTATGTGACCGCAGCACTGGTACAATTGGCAAATGAAGACAAGGTCATGGTAAAAGCTAGGGGAAACAGCATTACAAGGGCAGTTGATGTGGCACAGATAATAGACAAGAGGATGAACAGCATGGGATACAAGGTAGGGGAAACTAAAATTGGAAGTGAACAACTGCAGTCCCAGGACGGTAGACCAAGAAATGTCTCTACGATAGAGATTGAAATTTTGAAGGGTCAGGTCAGCTCAAACTCATCCCATGAGAAAGAAGCCAATTCTACCAGCTAAAATAGGAAAGGAAAGAAGCAGGATTAGTTGATCTTTCAAATTTGTCATATTTTGTATTTCCTTATCATATTTGTTACTTCTTCATCACTTATTTGTTCGAAATCCTCATAGAATTCACCAACAGCACCAAATTCTGTGGGCATATGCAAGGCCAAGGACATGTCGACCATTTCATTTAATTTTCGAACGACTTCACTTGGGGCTACAGGTACAGCTATTATAACCTTTCTTGGTTTCTGCTTTTTGACCCATAGTATTGCTACCTTCATTGTTGCACCAGTAGCCACACCATCATCAACCAAAACAATTGTTTTACCTTTCAAGTCATAGCAACTGTTTCCACGGAAAAGTGCCAGCCGATGTTTGATCTCCATCACCTGATTCTCAATCTCTGTTGTAATATAGTTCTGCTCTATCCTCAATGTTTTGATAACATGTTCATTGATGTAGGAGCTACCATCATGCATAACAGCACCTATTGCCAGTTCGGGGTTGTAGGGAGCACCCAGCTTTCTTGGTACTAGAACATCAAGGGTTGCTCCCAGTGATTTCGCAAGAACATCTGCAATGACCACCCCACCTCGTGGTATGGCAAGAACGATAACTTTTTCTTCTTTCAACCAAGCCAGCCTTGCCGCCAGCTGCAAACCAGCATCATTTCTGTCCTTGAATCTCATAGTATGTTTAAAAGCTCGTAATTAATCAAACTTGCCATGAGAAGAAAACTACAGATCCTTGTCATAGGATACAATGGCGATTCATGCACAAAAGAGGCCTATGATATTGCATACCAGGTAGGTAAAGAGGTAGCAAAAAAGGGAGCTGTGCTGCTGACAGGAGGGCTAGGCGGTGTTATGGAGGCTGCATGCAAAGGTGCCAGTGAAAGTAAGGGAATAGCAATAGGGGTAATTCCATTTGAAGACTTTGCTGATGCCAACCAATATTGCAATATAGTAATTTGCACAGGGATAGGCTTTGCAAGAGATTTCATAACCGCTTACTCTACCGATGGTGTTGTAATTGTTGGTGGTGGGATTGGAACATTAATAGAAGCAGGCGCTGCATATATGAAGAAGAAGCCTATTGTAGCTATACTTGGAAGTGGGGGGACAGCTGACGAGTATGCTGGAAAATATCTTGACGAACGAAAGCGAGTAAAGATACTTTCAGCGAAGACTGCTACCGAAGCTATGCATATAATCCTTAAATCAGTAGCAACTTAATGCGCAAACTTTAGCAGTGTTTGATCCGGCTCATAAAAACTGCCATATGCCCCTGCGGCCTTCTTCAGCTCATCTGCCACCTTTGCAAAACCAAACTTCTCTGCAACAGGGAACAAACCTTCCTTCAATGCTAGACCAAACTTAGTGGCTCTATCTATATCTTCCCTATTGCTAACGCCGTTGGTTATCAGCCAGCAGGCATTATTAACAGCAACTCCAAGTAAAAGTAAGGGGTTGTAATGTTCAGATTCCTCGGGTAACAAGGTAACCCTTTCATAAGTGCCTCTTTTGTATTCGTAAAAGCCCTTACCAGATTTTTGGCCGAAACTACCTTCTTTGAACATCTTCTCAATAACCGGATGTGGCTTGACTACGCTTTTATCCCTAGAATACATCTCGTGCGTTGCCTTGTGCACGACATCTATCCCAGTGTAATCTGCCAACTCGAATATCCCCATCGGGAATCCCAGTTTGAACTTTACTGCTGCATCTATTTCAGTCATCTTTGCATTATCCCTTTCAAGAGACCACGCAGCTTCATGCACAAGAGGGATGAAGATCCTGTTAACTATGAAACCTGCAACATCCTTATTGCATAATATAGGCTCCTTACCAAGACTCTTAACGTACTGCATCATTGTATCTATTAGTTCCTTGTGAGTTTGAGCTCCAGGTATTACCTCAACGAGTGGCATTAGTTGAGGAGGGTTGAAGAAGTGTATGCCTATGAATCTGGTAGGTCTCTCTGTGACCTCGGATAATTCCGTAATGGGCAAAGTACTCGTATTCGATGCAAAAACAGTGTTACTTGATGCGAGTTTATCAAGATCTGCATAGACCTTCTTCTTCAAATTCATATCCTCCGGGACAGCTTCTATTATGAGATCACTATTATTCAGCGATTCTTTTAGGTCAACATATGTTTCTATGCGTCCGATGATCTTTTCAGATTCTTCACTTGAAATTTTGTTCTTTTGCACTAGTTTGTTCAAACTCCATCCGATCTTCTCCATTGCCTTGTCAAGAAAGTTTTGATCTACATCGCGTAACGCCACATCATAGCCGGCCATCGCTGACACCTGTGCAATGCCGTGACCCATCACTCCCGACCCAACCACAGTTATCTTCCTAATATTCATGAGCAATAGACCCATAAGGAAGGATAGTTTTTAAAATTGTCTATAGAATATCATTATAAAATTTAAATTACGAGCTGAGGGAGAAAGGTAGGTTGGATCTCGAGAAGTTCACACGGGATGTGAACGAAGTGGCGTTCAAATCATGTGTGAACGAAGATCAGCTAGTCCTCCAGAGAGTAAATTTCGTCAAACAGAGGCTGATCGACCTCTATAAGCGTAATTTGGTGAAAATAAATCATTCGGTAATGGAGATCGTCTGTGCAAAACAACTCATAAAATATGGATATGATGTAGATGTTGAACGGCAGTTATCCGATACCCTTGTTTGCGATGTTCATGCTACAAAGGGTGATGGAAGTTTTGTAGTTGAAATTGAAACGGGCTTTACACCTCCAGAACACGCACTCGATCCTTTGACATACTACATTGCAAGGATTGCCAGCAAGATAGCTAGATACAGCCCCTTTGCAAGCAAATTTGCTCTTGCAACACCATTAGCAAGTATTCTACCTATTCCCGAAATTTTTCTGAAACCACCAAAATATAGGAAATCAGCAGAGGTGAATAGGGTCAAGGAATTATGCGATAAATACTATAAGAATCCGCCTCTCGATATCAAGGCAATAATTAACGCACGTCTCCATTCTATCTATTTAATCAACATAGATGATGCAAAGATTACAGAACTTGATCCAGACACCTATCAAGCACTCATAGAAGATCTAAATAGTTTGTCGAGTTTTCTACTATAGAGCATCAAAAATATGCATAAAAGTTTATATCAAATGATGACGATATAATAAGAGCTATCCAATCGAAAGAGAGGATGATTCGTCAAGAAGTTTCCAGATCGGGGAAAGCCCTGGTCTGTTGCGCAGATAGGCGAACGTTGATGGTTCACCGTGGAACGGTGGGGCAACCTAGCGAGTTTCGTGAGGCATCAATGAGGGCGAACTGATGTTACGCGTGAGATCAAGAACCACGGCAACGTTGCAAGCAGAAAGCCACATCGTCTTCGAGTATTGGATGGCGTTTCCATCTATCCAAGTAATTTCCGCTTTTTACGTTCGGGTTATGTGAGTATCCAGTAATTCTATCCATAAATTGCAGGAATGGCAAGTTATATAGGCTAAGTAAGTGGAGGCACGGACACAAGTTGAAAAGAATAGGTATTATTGGCTGTGGGGCTATTGGTTCTAACCTAGCTTCGACTATAGACTCAACCAGAATGAATGCTAAATTAGTTTCCTTATTTGATACATACACAAAAGCAGCAAACAGACTTGCAAAGAAACTCAAAACAGAAGTTGTTGTTGTTAAGAAAATCGAGGAATTTCTATCAAGTGATATGGATCTTATTGTAGAATCAGCCTCACAGGAAGCGGTGCGCAAGTATGCGAAGAAGGTACTAGAACATGATCTAGACCTAATGATAATGAGTGTAGGTGCATTACTCAACACCCGTCTGTACAATGGACTTGTCGATATTGCGGCAAAGCACGATGTGAAAATTTACATTCCTACCGGTGCAATTGCAGGGATAGATGCTATAAGAAGCGTAAAACACATGCTTGATGACGTAACACTTACTACCACAAAGAATCCTGCAGGTTTGGAAGGTGCACCTTTTTTTGATAAACATAACATCGATCTGAAAAAAATCAAGAAACCAACTTTGGTCTACAAAGGTAATGCGCTGGAGGCAGTGAAACTATTTCCTGCAAATGTCAATGTGGCAGCTGTATTAAGCTTGGCAGGTATTGGACCAAACAAGACACAAGTTAGAATTGTAGCTGATCCGAATTCAGAAATGAATTTGCATGAGATAACTGCAAGGGGAAAGTTCGGTGAGATGCATTTTCAGATCAAAAATGTCCCAAGCCCTACAAATCCTAAGACTAGCTACCTCGCAGCACTTTCAGCAATAGAATGTCTGCGTGCTATATGCAATAATAGAGTCAATATTGGAACATAACGCCCAGTTCTAGGCAATTATTGCATGATCGTGTAATAAGATAGGCAACCAATCCCTGTATTATATCCCTTTAAATATAATTTTTGAAAGATCTTTAATCGTAATGGAGGTTAATTCTCTAAAGGAAGAGATATCGCGTTTGAAGAAGGAGAGGAATGCCGTGATCCTCGCACATAACTATCAGATTCCAGAAGTGCAGGATGTGGCAGACTTCGTAGGCGATTCTCTGGGCCTTTCACAGGAAGCAGCAAGAACAGATGCGAAAATCATTGTATTTTGTGGTGTGCACTTCATGGCAGAAACAGCATCTATAATATGCCCTGACAAAATGGTATTGATACCTGATACAGAAGCTGGGTGCTCGTTATCAGATACCATCAATGCTGAGCAGTTAAGGATATGGAAAGAAAAGAATCCCAATGCTGTAGTTGTTGGATATGTAAACACGACAGCTGATGTGAAGGCAATGTGCGATTACTGCTGTACGTCAAGCAATGCTGTAAAAGTTGTAAAAAGCATTCCTGCAGATAGGACCGTGTTATTCCTACCAGACATGTTTCTTGGAGCATATGTAGCTGAATCTACTAAACGAAAGAATATGCTTATCTGGCCGGGAGAGTGTCATGTGCATGCAGGCATACGACCGGAGATGGTAAATGATATGCTGAAGACTCACAAGGCAGCTGAATTCCTCATACATCCGGAATGTGGATGCACAACCTCCATGATGTATTACTTCGGTAACGGCAATGGAAAAGATAATGGAAATGGTCATAATATAAAGTTCTTCTCAACAGAAGGTATGATGAAGTACGCAAAGAATTCTAATGCGAACAAGTTCGTCATTGCAACAGAGACAGGCATACTCCACAGAATGCAGAAGGAGTCCCCGAATAAGGAGTTCATACCTATAAGTCAAAATGCAATATGCAAGTATATGAAGATGATAACAATCGATAAAGTTTACAGGTCCTTGGCAGAGATGGTATATGAGGTTAAGGTGCCCAAAGGCACAGCAAGAAAGGCGAAGTTAGCAATAGAGAGGATGCTTGCAATAAATTAAGTTTTAATTATTTCAAGGCTCATATCGATAGCTTTTACAGAATGGGTTATAACTCCGATTGATATCATATCTATATCTATCGAAGCGTAACGCTTTACATTCTTAAGTGTCACATTGCCGGACACTTCTATCGTGACTTTGTTACGTAAACCATTTTTCTTCAGAGCGTTAACAATGGATCTAACCTTCTTCGGGGTAAGATTATCAAGCATTATTATATCTGCCCCTGCCCCTACAGCTTCAAGAACTTCTGCAATGTCTCCAACCTCAACCTCAATCCTGCTTCGGAAACGATGAATCTCTCTTGCCCTGACTACGGCTCTGTCAATGGAATCGATAATTGCAAGATGATTGTCCTTTATCAGGACCATTTCATCGAGCCGCATTCTATGTGTTTCCCCACCACCAACTTTAACTGCTCTCTTATCAAAGATCCTAAACCCCGGTGCTGTCTTTCTGGTACATGCAATCCTTATGTTGCTATTTATCTTATTAATCTCATCAACAAAGCGTTTTGTTTCAGTCGCTATACCGCTCATTCGCATAAGTATGTTGAGAACAGTTCTTTCTGCAGAGAGTATTGATTTCGCATTTCCTTCCACTGCAAGTATAGCTGTATTGGGATTTACAAATGACCCTTCCTTAGCTAGGTTTTTGGCTCTACACTTCACTAATTTAAATAAGATACGAGCTTCCTTTAGGCCAGCAACTAAAGCTCTCTCTTTGCAAATTATCTCGGCCTTTGTTTTACCATCTGGAAGTATTTCACTTGTTATGTCTCCCTTGCCAATATCTTCTCGTAAAAATTCAGCAAGTGCCTCTCTCAGCACGTGCATATTACGTTACCTTTAATGCATACTTCCCTTTTTGTGTTATTTTCAGTGTCTTTGCAACCTGTGAAGTCTCCGGGTGAACTATAAGAAGTATGCCATTCCAATCTGGGGTAAGATCTGATGATTTGCATACAGGACACACTTTTCCCAATGTAATTGCCCTACACTTTCTGCAGGCCATCTCTCTTACCAATCACTTTGCCTCCTGCACTTTCTGTTTCTCCTGCGGCTTTTCATTGTCTGCCTTTTTGACCTCTTCCTTTATCCATTCTTCGGCACCCAGGAATGGTTGTCTGCATGTAATACCTATCTTCCCCATTGCAGCACCCTTGCCCAAACTAACAGCGGTAACCCTTGCCCTTAGTTTCGAACCAATTCTTAAAGCCTTTGCACTCTGATTGGCAATTATCATTCCTTGTTTAAGGTCGCTCCTAAGATAATCATCAAGTATTTGTGACAGATGTAATAATGCGTCTGTAGGTCCTATCCTAACGAAGGCACCGAATTCTGTGATTTCAACGACTTCACCACCAACAATTTCTTGCAATGCAGGATAGAATGTTAGTGCCTTGAAACTCACTCTATGGTAGGTGGCTCCATCACCAGCAACCAACTTGCCGGTCGCGTTGACATCAGCATCAATTATCATTATAACATAGCCCAAATCTGGACTTATCATGCTCTCATACTTTTCTTTTAAGATGCCTATGGCTGCTTCTTTCAATGAAGTGCCCAGACGGTTAGGTGGTATCCTAACAACATCTGACATTTCGACAATAGTAAACATCTATGGCGGGGAGAACAAAGTATCAATTTATGAATCTTTTGATTAAGGGAGTGTAAGATATGCCTTGAGATTTAAAATTCATCCATACCAGCAAGAAAATCCACAAGTTAAACTCCTTAACTTCATGGCTATACATAATCTGAAGCCAACGATCGCAGCTGGTAAAATTTGAACAAAATTGGTGGATAATGTGGGTGCTTTTGCAAGTTCGGCAGACGAAGGAATTAGAAATTCTTGTATGGTTTTGACCACATAAAAACCCAAAAATCCTATGTATTTCAAATATGCGGTACTTTAGTCAGGGGGTTAACACAACCAGATAAAAAATAACAAATCCTCTGAAGAAATTGGTTGTGCTAATATGAATATTTATATAATGTGTTACGAAAATACAGAATGACGATTATGGTTAATGTTGACGAAGTTCTAACCAAATTGAAGACTGTAATAGACCCTGAGCTTCACAAGGATATAGTATCTATGGGTATGATAAAAGGTCTTAACATCAATAATGGAAAAGTAAGCTTTACGTTGGAACTGACCACTCCTGCATGTCCGTACAACAGCGAGATAGAGCAAGAGGTAAGAGAAAAGGTGAAAACAATAAGCGGCGTGAAGGAGCTTGACATGAAGGTTACAGCAAGAGTTATGGAAGGAAGATCGATAGGTACGGAGGAGTTTTTGCCACGAGTGAAGAATGTTATCGCTATTGCCAGTGGAAAGGGAGGGGTCGGCAAGAGTACAGTTGCAGTCAATATTGCACTAGCATTAGCCAGAACCGGTGCAAAGGTTGGATTGCTTGATGCAGATATTTACGGGCCCAGCATTCCCATCATGCTTGGACTAAAGCCTGGACTTAATGCTGATGATAACAAAATAGTACCACAGGAAGTTCATGGGTTCAAGGTAATGTCGATGGGTCTTGCTCCGCAGCAGGGAGATCAAAATGTTGGCATATGGCGTGGACCTATAATATCTGGAATAATCAAACAGTTCCTTACTGATGTCAAGTGGGGTGAGCTTGATTATTTGGTGGTTGATCTACCACCAGGTACTGGTGATGCACCATTAACACTTGCGCAGACTATTCCTATTACTGGGGTTGTTGTTGTTACCACACCACAGGATGCCGCGATGAATATTGCACTAAAGGCTGCACTTATGTTCAAGAAACTTAACATCCCAATAATAGGTGTTATCGAGAACATGAGTCACTTCACATGTCCGCACTGCAACAAGGAGACACGTATATTTGGTATAGGTGGAGAAGAGAAGGTAAGCGAAAAATTTGGTGCCCCTTTTTTGGGGCAGATACCATTGCATCATGAAATAATGAAAGGTAGCGATGTTGGTAAACCAGTTTTAATCACAGAACCCACTTCTCCACATGCTGAGGCTTTCAAGAAAATTGCTATGACTGCAGCAGGTAGGATAAGTGTTATTGCTGCAGAGATGCGGACAAATGCAGTTTAGTAACGAGGAACTACAGATCTTCAAGAAACCCATTGGTATTCTCCTTAAGAATAATGAAATTGATCTAGGCGCCTTATCAAAATACCTAAAGAGCGAGATGATAGTAAGTGTAGGTGATGCTACTACAGATAAACTGCTTGACCTTGGCATAATACCAACAATACAGATAGTTGATGGTCGGGAAAGGAGAGTAACTAGAGATCTTCCCTTGAAAGATTATGCTAGAGTAATAAATTGTAGCAACCCTCCTGGCACTATCTCTGTTCAAGCCGTGCGTGCATTTATAGAAGCTTTGAAGTCAGAAAAACCAGTAAGGATAATTGTAGACGGTGAGGAGGATCTGATTGGCATGGTTGTTCTTGCATTTGCTCCAGACAATTCCGTTATGTTCTATGGACAGCCTTTCGAAGGACTTGTTGTTGTTATCGTTAATAATGAGACAAGAAGTAAACTAAAAGAAGTAATTAATAAGATAAGATCATTGTTAAACTAACGGGGAATGATGACGTGGTGGCTGATTGAGTGATGATAGATTAAACTAATGTCTGACCCCATACAGTAAATAACAATAGGAGATGTTCCCTAAATTGCACAATGCCTACTATACGTTTAAATTGTTTAACTCTCGATAGAGGGAACTAAAAATGAGTTTACTTAGTTTAGGTCTAGATTCCACCTTATCGATAATGGCATCTATAGCATCACTCGCAGTTGCTGGTGCCATGGCTGTATGGGTTGGCAAGCAAAGTAGTGGGACGGAACAGATGATGGACATAAGCAAGGCCGTAAGAACTGGCGCCTCTGCTTTTTTGCGGCGCGAATTTAAGATTATCATACCTATTGCAATTGGACTTGCAATAGCGATTTCATTTGCCTCTGGATTCTCTAACGGTATCGCATTTGCTGTTGGTGCTGCGTTGTCAGGCATAGCTGGTCTGATAGCCATGAAGATTACTGTAAAAGCTGCTGTAAGGACTGCACAATCAACAACAGAAGGGTTGGGACGCACCTTGACCACTGCCTTTAGGGGAGGCGCCACTGTTGGTCTAACAATACCTGCAATGGCACTTATTGGTATCACTGGGCTGTACCTTCTATATCCTGACCCTATTACCATTGCAGGTGTTGGCATAGGTGCAAGTTTGATAGCCTTGTTCATACGAGCTGGCGGAGGCATATTCACCAAAGCTGCAGACCTGGGAGCAGATCTCGTTGGCAAGGTCGAGGCTGGTATACCAGAAGACGATCCTAGAAACCCGGCTACAATAGCTGATAATGTTGGTGACAATGTAGGAGATGCAGCTGGAATGGGTTCTGATGTATACGAGTCGTACATTGTCACATTGCTAGCTGCCATGCTTTTAGGGGCACTGATCATTCCTCAAGTGCTTACAACTACACAGATGATAGTTTTTCCTATAGTAGTAGGTTCTGCTGGTCTAATAGCTTCCATAATAGGCACTCTCACAATAACACCAAGGAAGATCACTGATCCGATGAGACCTCTAAATTTAGCCTTCATTGTGAGTGCTGCAATTGCGATAGGTCTGAACTTCGTATTCACTCGATTCATTTTAGGTGATAGTCCGATAGCATATGCCCTGTTTGCAACGACGGTAATGGGTGTGATACTGGTGCCCGTGATTCAGCGAATAACAGATTACTATACGAGCTACAAGTACAAACCTGTGCAGGAGATAGGAGAAGCTACCAAGTGGGGTCACGCTTCCAATACGCTTGCTGGTATAATAACGGGTCTGCGATCCACAATGCCCTTCATGCTGGCAATTGTCATCACGCTGGCAGTTTCTTACGTTATTGCTTTTTCTATATCTGGCGATCCCTTGATGGGAATATACGGCACCGCATTGGCTGCAATGGCAATGCTGAGTCTAGCCGGAATAGTATTGAGTATAGACTCATTCGGACCTATAAGTGATAACGCTGGTGGTATCGTAGAAATGACCGGTATGGGTGAAGAAAACAGAAAGATTACGGATCAGATAGATGCAGTTGGTAATACAACCAAAGCTGTTACAAAAGGATTTGCAATAGCAAGTGCTGGTCTTGCAGCTTTAGCGATGATCCAGGCCTTCCAGTACGAAGCTGCTAACATATTTGTCACTAAAACTCTAGAATACAGTTTATCAAATCCCAATGTTATAATAGGTCTCCTTGTTGGAGGACTATTACCATTCTTCGTCTCAAGCCAGCTTATCTCTGGCGTTAACAGGGCTGCAATGCGTTTGGTAGATGAGATAAGAAGGCAGTTTAAAGAAGAACCTGGCATACTTAAAGGAACATCAAAGCCTGACTATGCAAAGTGTATAGATATAACAACCAGTGCCAGCATAAAACAACTCTTCAAACCTGCAATAATTACAGTCGCAAGTCCTATTGTGCTTGGGGTTCTCTTTGGTCCAACTGCTGTTGCTGGTCTACTCATGGGTGCTGTAATCAGTGGTATATTCTTGGCATATCATATGGTAAATAGCGGTGGTGCATGGGATAATGCGAAAAAGTATCTCGAGATTTTGGGCAAGAAGAACACACCAGAACATGAGGTTGCCGTAGTAGGGGATCTGATTGGAGATCCATACAAAGATACTGCGGGTCCTGCACTGAATACTGTGATAAAGCTCCTTAACACGGTAGCAATAGTGTTTGTAGTAATATTCTTGGGCTTCGTTGGAATCTAACTTACGACCAACTCTAACTTTCGTATTGTATTTTCATAAAGAAATGCCATTAGTTCGTTACTTGTAGTAGACATTATGAGCCAAGGTACGGTGTTTGTTTCCATATACTTTGCATCGGTAGCAGATGGCTTTGCAGGCGCCGGATGAGAGTGAAACACTCCTACGATATCAAGCCTTGAGTTTTCTGCTTCTTTGTATGCCTCGAGCAATTCGTTAGGTTCTATGCTGAAGGTAGTTGTGGACTTGTCTGCATTTTTTGTAAAAATTACTCTACTAACAATTGTGTCGTCTCCTTCAATCTTGCCGAGTAGGAGCGCACATGATTCTTGAGGTAATGTGTCATTTGCGAATCTTCTTAGCTCATCTGCGTGTTTGTGACTCAGAACTAATCTTCTAATCATTACGTCACTATAACCTTGCCAACCATCCATGGGTGTACTTGACAGAAGTATGAATACTCTCCTTTTTCATTAAAGGTAAATTCATACCTTTCATTAGTCATTATCAGGGGAAAACCAGAATCAAACAATGTTCCAGTTTCTGCATCAGATGGGCTACCACTAGTTACCGTATGCCCTTCGGTATCAGAATTCGTCCATACAACAAAAGTTCCTGCTTGGACAGTGACCTCTTGTGGTACATAAAACTGCAAGTTTTCAGTGTTAGCAGAACCAACTGCTATATTTACTTCAATGATTTTCATCATTTCAATAGCTTCGTCTGATAGTAGTTCACTAGCTTCACTAATAGTGAACTTTCCAATCTTAAATGGATGGAAGGTACAGAAGTATACATAATCTCCAGGTTCAAGGTTATCCGTATTCAACGACCAGGTGGCTTTTGAACTTATAACTCCTGAATCGAACAATTCACCGAAATCGGCATCGTCAACAGTTCCACTTGTTGCTGTATGCACAACTTTGTCATTATTTGTCCACACCAATGCAGTACCTTTCGCAATAGTGATCTCTCTTGGTGAGTAACCCTCTGAACCTTCGATCGATGATCCTTCAAGTATTGCAACTTCAACGGAAGGTCTCGTCACTTGTGGCTCCTCAGTAACTTCCGATTCTCCCATAACTCCAGCTTCTATCGGTTGAGGTGCTATAATTCCAAATATGGAGAATGCTATTACTCCTACTACCGATGCACTTGAGAAGAGTATAGTTATGGCCTTGAAATGTGGACTCTTATTATGTGCAGCCCATGCAATAACTACTGCAGGTATAAGGATAAGAAAAAGTATACCACTAAATGTGACCAAGACAGGTATTTCGGCAAGCCCTACAGCAAACGCCCCAACCGTAGCCATAAAACCGATAATGATCAAGGCAGCTGCCTTTGCCTGATTGCTCCTTGGCAGACCGTCCTTCAACATTCCAGAAGCAAAAATGATCATGCCAATAAACATCATCAACCCAGAAACTGCATGCATACCTTCTAGAAAGGTTTTAGCAATACCAGCATAAGACAAAATTATGCCAGCCATACCGAGCACTGTCAACCCAATGCCAGGTACCATAAGCTCCCAATCAGCCAATTTGAAATTACTACAATTTTTACGCCTAAATAATCTTTCCTTAACGATTAAATCCTGGATACCAGCCAAATCGGTGTGGGAATTAGAGAATATGCTGAAATATCAAAGTTCAGGATCGTAGCTGTTCTTAATCTCGTTGCTATAACATCTTTGCTTGCCGCGAGCAAGTGGCAGGTTTCTTGGGAAACCATTTTTTTTCTCTTCATTGCAGGAACTCTCGCTTCTATAGGATCAAGTGCACTTAATCACTACTATGATCGTGATGTTGATTCCTTGATGTCTAGGACGAGCAAGCGTCCGATTCCATCAGGTAGACTGAGTGCAAGGAACGCCTTTGTGTACGGTATTACGCTAAGCATTGGCTCTATTTTCATAGCATACCTTACGCTAAACCCCATAGCAGCTGCGTTCATTGCTCTGGGCATCTTCTTTTATGTGATAATATACACTGCATGGCTGAAAAGAATTAATGCCTCCAACATTGTGATTGGAGGTTTCGCTGGTAGCTGTGCTTCATATGCTGGATGGGTAGCAGGTATTGGTACATTAGACCTATTGGGATTCCTAGTCGGTCTGCTGGTATTTATTTGGACCCCAAGTCACTTTTGGTGTCTGGCTATTAAAAGTAAGGAAGAGTATGCAAGTGCGAGGATTCCAATGCTACCAGTACTTGTTGGTGATAGTGCTGCCTCAAAGTATGTCTTGGCAAACACACTAGTGCTTGTTCCATATTCCATAATGCTATACTTCTTTGGTCTTGGCTTACTTTACTTAATAATAGCCTCATTATCAGGAGCTATGATGCTTGCATATAATTTCAAACTAATTAAAAATCCTAACAAGGATGTTGCTTGGAAAGCATACAAGGTGTCGAGTCCTTATTTAGCCATAATATTCTTAGCACTAATGTTCG
>JBHICO010000019.1:0-23769 GCA_046759645.1 Nitrososphaerales archaeon | reverse complement strand
TGAGTGCCGCCGGTGTGACTTGAACACACGACAGCTCGGTCTTCAGCATCACCCCAAAAAGGTCGAGTGCTCTCCCAGGCTGAGCTACGGCGGCACAGCGGTAACTCTAGTCAGCGAAGATTTAACAGTTTTGTTCCAGTACACACAATTACATTGTAAACATTCCCCCCAAATATTCGCCGCGTCAATCATAACACGATAAGGATGGATTTCAATATGGTATTCCTGCTATTGGCGCCGTTCTGGGGTGCCATGGCATTCATAAACACAAAGGTGATCATCGAAGTTAACAGGGAATGGGGTTCGCAACAACAAGCTATTAAGAACATGCAAAAACAGAAAAAATGATCAGGCTTGCCAGGCAACGTCATTTACGTTCCTGCGCTTATTCATTACCCGTGCTAGTGTGTACAGTAGATCTGAAAGTCTATTTAGGTAAGTGATTATTGTAGGGTTGATCTTTTCTACGTTTGATAGTTCAACACAGTTTCTTTCGGCTCTTCTTGCTATGCCCCTTGCCAGATGCAACAGTGCTGCTTCCTTACTCCCTCCTGGCAGAATAAAGAACTGTATTGCGCCAACCTCTTGATCATACTTATCGATAATATTCTCCATCTGCTTAACCAGTGCGTCATTAACTCTAGGACTGTTGTTCACGCTTTCAGGATATGATGGATCGGCTAGATCGGAACCTACTATGAATAATTCATTTTGTATTTGTTCGAGCAATTTTTTCACTTCATTATCGTCGATGAACGAAATTGCTATGCCTATGGAAGCATTCAACTCGTCAACATTGCCATATGCATTTATCCTTACACTTGATTTAGGAACACGCTTCCCTCCTATTAAGGAAGTATCTCCCTTATCTCCACCCTTGGTGTATATCTTTACCATGCAATGACATCAAAACCACTTTTTATTAACTTAATGTGTTACAACCTATACCTGTACTGGAAGTAATACATGCCAGCAAAAACCAATATTATAAATCCAAATCCACCGGTAGTATAAACGATCTTTGTAGCAAGCCGGTCGTCGGCAGCATATTTGAACACAGTATCATCTAAAAGCCCCAATAGTATTGAAGCGGAAATTGTCAGCAAAGCAGCTCCTACAGAGAGGAGCACCTTAAGAGGTAATACGCTTGAAAAACTATGTTTCATTATTTACACTCCGCTCTCCTTTCCACCTTCGCTACTTTAATGGAGGGGTAATAAATAATATACAAATCACAGGTCTTTTTTGCTCATTGACTTTGTTCTGCGTCGGCTTTGCAGTAGCGTAATAAATATGATTTCTTTACTTTATGATAATACACATTCACCGGAACGCCAGTTCCTATCTATTTCGCAGAATTCCTTATCATACCTTGTCCCTTAACAATACATGGATGTACACTTACTTTGTTGCATCCCCCCATCATGGCCCCGCAAGGCAGAGCATGTTTTTGCTCTGCCTGATAATATGAGACAGTGTATACAAAATTTAATTCGTGATTCTGAACAACTAGGGTCAAACAATTAAGTTAAAATGATGCATGGTGGAACTCATGATATGAGTGAGGTCAAATGTCCGTACTGTAATTCCGCTTTTAAAGACAAAGACGAGCTTTCCAAACATATAGATCGTGTGCATACCGGTTCAGGGCTGTTGGAAGGCGATAGGGGTAAATGGTAGACGTTCTTGGATTCTTCGAACTTGCTACCAAACTTAAATGGACAGAACGGACAGGTTGGGTAGCAAAGGTAAATGTAACAGAACCAGAGTCAGTTGCGGATCATTCTTACCTTACTGCTCTTATGTGCATGGTAATTGCGGAGAAGAAGGGTTTGAACAGTACCAAGGCTTTGAAGATGGCTCTGCTTCACGATCTGGCCGAATCGATAACAGGCGATTATATGCCAGATGATCTATCGAAGAATATGAAGAAGGATAAAGAAGTACTGGCAATCAAAAATATTTTGAGTAATTTGCCCCTAAAACTACGGTCAAGTTATAGCAGGTTATGGAAGGAGTATAAGGACATGTCAAGTAAGGAAGCTATACTGGTTCACCAAATAGATAAATTGGAGATGGCGCTGCAGGCAAGTGACTATTTGAAGAAAGGGTATGATCATCATCTTTTGGAACAGTTCTTTCTTTCTGCAAGAGCAGGCATAAGGGATAAAGAATTGTTGAAGATGCTACATAGTTTAAAGCAGGCAAGACAGTAGAATTCTATATGCAGTACTTTCAGGCACTGAAGATAGGGCAGGTAAGGATCAAGGATGCAACTGCCAAATTAAAAAAGTATACTGTCAATGCGTTACCTGCCATAGCTTTGAGGCAAAGCAAGAACAACATCTGGGATCCGGTGGGTGAAGAAGACCTGGCTGGGCTGGTTGTTGGAGAACATGGATGTATTATTTGTCTCTGCGATAACGAAGGCAATGCAAAGTCCATCGCGTCATGGTTCAAGAAAGAAGATGCAGATAAGATCATTGCACAGATGAAGAATGATGGACTGAACGAATATGTTGGCAAGATAAAGATCCCTCTATAGATTTTTAAGTGACTGAGAAAGGTATGGTTCTGTGACCGGTGATCACCTTTAAGAAATTTGAAAGAGAGATCGAGGTAAGGGGTCATCTTATAGATTCTATGATACTAACCAGAATATTCGATAAGATCATGGATCTTAAGGGTGATTTTGAAGTCTTGGAATTTACCATAGGGAAGGAGAAGAAAGCTCAAAGCTATGCTAAGCTGCTAATCAGGGGCAGGAGCAAGGAGCATCTGGAGCAGATGACCGAAGAGGTCTATCGCGAAGGAGCTGTATCTGTTTCGGTAGAGGATGCGGTGCTAGAGAAGGCACCTAGGGATATGGTTCTGCCTGACAACTTCTACAGCTCCACAAACAATCCAAGTTTCATTCACAAGGGTGAATGGCTCAAGGTAGAAAACTTGATGATGGACAAATGCATTGTTTACGATCCAACAAAGAAGAGGGCGTACTGCAAGCCCATACGGCATGTCAAGAAAGGCGATCTTATAGTTGTTGGTGAAAAAGGTGTCAGGATTTCACCCCCTGAGAGGCCTAGGGAAGGGATTGATGTCTTTCAGTTCATGGGTAGCAGTAGTTCAAGTGAGAGACCGACACAGCATATAGCTAGGAAGGTTGCCCGAGATATCTATCATACAAAATCGAAGAAAGGAAAGATAGTAGTTGTTGGAGGTCCAGCAATTGTTCATACCGGAGCTGCTGTATCACTTGCAAAGCTGATAAAGATGGGTTACGTAGATGCTCTCCTTGCAGGGAACGCATTAGCAATTCATGACATAGAATATGCTCTATGGGGAACATCGCTTGGTATGTATGTTAAGGATGGAACGCTAGCAGTAAGAGGACATAGAAATCATATGCAGGCAGTGAACGAAGTTTTCAAAGCTGGTTCAATAAAGGAGATGGTGAAGAAGGGTCTTCTGAAACGCGGTATAATGTATGAATGTGTTAAAAATAATGTTCCATATGTACTGGCAGGCTCTTTGCGCGATGATGGTCCTATTCCCGATTGTGTAACAGATGTTGTGGAAGCACAGAGGAAGCATGCGGAAGTTCTCAAGGGTGCTGACATGGTACTGATGTTATGTACAATGCTTCATTCAATTGCTGTGGGCAATATGCTACCATCTAATGTAAAGGTCGTTGCCGTTGATATCAGTCAACCGGTTGTTACAAAATTGCTCGATAGAGGCACCTGGCAGGCAATAGGGATAGTATCCGATGTTGGGGCGTTCTTGCCCATTGTAGTAAACCATCTCGAACAGATAGGCAAAACTAAGTAACCATACTTGCAAGCTTCTTCTTTATCAACTCAGTAGCAAGTTTGGGATCTGCTCTACCCTTCGTGAACTGTATAACCTTCCCCAAGAGGAAGTTTATGGCCTTCTCGTTTTTCAGAGCATCCTGCACCGCCTCAGTCTCGTTTGCAAATACAGCATCTACTATTTCTGCAAGTGCTTCCTCATTGCTTATCTGAGTAGCCTCTAGGTTCTTGATCACTGCTGATGGCATTTCACCGCTATTAATTATCTGCTGAAGGATCTGTTTTCCTGTATTCCTGCTGATCAAGGATTGATCTACTAGTTCAGCTAGCTCCGCAATATGTGCAGGTTTTACTTTCAACGATGTTATACCATCGACCTCATTAACGAATCCCTTGAGATCTGTAACAATCCAGTTGGCTATTTCATTTGCATTCCCATACAATTTTACACTTTCCTCGAAAAAGTCTGCCATACTTTTGTCATCGATTAAGATCTGAGCAGTCTGTTCCGATAAACCAAACTTTTCAACAAATCTTAACCTTCTTGCATCGGGCAGTTCTGGAATGCATTTTGCAAGGGAGTTTATTAGATCCTTTCCCAAAAATATTGCAGGTATATCTGGTTCTGGAAAGTAACGATAGTCATGCTCCTCCTCCTTGGTTCTGGACTGGATAGTGATTCGTCTAGCATCATCCCAGTGCCTAGTCTCAGATTTGACTTCGATACCCTTTGTTCCCAAACTCTTCTGTCTTGATGCCTCAAATAGCAGTGCTTTCTCGACTTCCTTGAAGGAGCCAACGTTCTTGATCTCAACCTTCTTTCCATCTTCTAGAGAAACATTGGCATCACACCTTACAGCACCCTCTAATTTTGTATCGCATGCTCCGAGATGTTCCAGCACTGATGCAAGTTTGTTTAGAAAGAGTCTAACGTCTTTCGGATCACCGAAATCAGGCTCAGTAACTATTTCTACCAACGCAACCCCGGCTCTGTTGTAATCTACCAATGTGTAGAGAGATGTCTCCATCCCGCTTTCGTAAACTAGCCTACCTGGGTCCTCTTCCAGCTGCACCCGTCTGATCCTGACTTTCTCGTGATCGAATTCTATAGTACCATCATTACCTATACTGCTTTTTTGATAGGTATTGTACTGTGTTATCTGGAAGTTTTTAGGAAGATCAGGATAGAAGTAGTTCTTTCTATAGAATGATACCACGTCAGGTATACTGCAGTTCATTGCTATCGAGATCATTAATGCTAGATCCAATGCTTTTTTATTCAACAATGGCAGCGTGCCAGGTAAACCCAGACAGATGGGGCAGATGGTTGCGTTAGGTTCCTTCCCCCTATAGTCAGACGCACATGAACAGAAGAGCTTGCTCTTCAAACCTGTCAGTTGGCAGTGTATTTCAAGTCCTATCTTGATCCTCATACAATCACCTTCTGTACATCGGTAACTTCTTCGAAAGCTTGCGCAGCTCTCAACAGTAGTTCTTCACTTAAATGATCTCCCATTATCTGCAGCCCAACAGGCAGACCATCTGTTAATGCACACGGAATAGAAATTGATGGTATCCCAGCGAGGTTGGCGGCAACAGTATCTATATCGGCCATGTACATTTGTAATGGCTCAATGGTCTTTTCACCTATCTTGAAAGGCAAGATGGGCATGGTCGGTGCAATCAATAGATCGTGTGTTTTGAACAAAGCCGCGAACTCTTGCTTGATTAAAGTTCTCACTTTCTGTGCCTTGAGATAATACTTTCCATAATAGCCAGACGACAGAACATATGTACCAATAATAATCCTTCTCTTTACTTCGTCGCCGAGGTTGCTTCTTATCTTTGTATAGTAAGAATTCCATTCAAAACCTTCTGGATTCATTTTCGCACCGTACCGTATACCGTCATACCTTGCAAGATTGCTACTTGCCTCTGCCATAGCTATCGTGTAATATGATGCTAATGCATATTGAATCGAATTCATGGAAACTTCTTCAAGGTCCGCTCCCAAACTCTCGAACTTACCTGCCGCATCATGAATGCTGTTTGCCACATGTTCATCGGTGCCATCAGAGGAGATCATCTCTTTAACTAAACCAATCTTTAGGCCTTTCACACCGTGGTTTAATGTGTGATCGTAATCTTTTGCATCAACATCTAGTGTTGTATGGTCCATTGAATCTCTCCCTGCAATACAGCTCAGCATTAACGCTACATCGGTCACAGATCTACCCATCGGCCCGATCAGTTCTAAACTGTTTGCAAATGAAACGAGACCAAATCTACTGACCAGGCCATATGTGGGTTTTAAACCCACTGCAGAACAGAAACTTGCAGGACATCTTATGGACCCACCTGTATCAGATCCGAGTGCTAGAGTCGCTTCTCCAGCAGTTAAGGAAGCTGCGCTGCCTCCAGAAGAGCCTCCAGGAACCCTCTCATTATCCCATGGATTCCTAGTTGCACCAAAGCTACTGAATTCCGTGGTTGAGCCCATGGCAAACTCATCAAGGTTTGTCTTTCCAATTATTATAGCTCCTTCCCGCTCAAGCCTTTCTATAACTGTGGCACTGTAAGGAGGTACATAATCTTCAAGGATCTTTGACGCACATGTTGTTTTCATCTCTCTTGTGCATATGTTGTCCTTTGCAGCAATTGCAATACCTGCAAGTTTTCCAACCTTTTCACCCTTCCTGACAGCGCTATCAACACTTCTAGCTTTGTCAATAGCCAGATTGTTCAACGTTATGTATGCATGCACTTTCCCTTCAACCTTGTCTATATGCTCAAGTATTTTCGTGATATACTCCTCTGCACTTGATCCATTTTTGATCTGTGTTACAATATCGCCTGCATTAGAAGTTAAATAGTCCATTTTAAACCATCTTCGGTGCTTTTACAAACCTCTCTTTCGAATTCTTAACAACGCCTAACGCCTTATCACCCGAATCCTTTGGAACATCGTCCCTGAACTTCGCATAGGATACACCCTTGTGAGATACCTGAATATCTTCCAATGAAACTTTATCTAATGTATCAAAATAACCTATTATCTGCTCAACTTGTTTTGTATAAACTTCCAGTTCTTTATCATCCAATTCCATCCTTGCTAACCATGCCAAATGCTTTACTTCTTTTATGCTTACCATAATACCACCATCACGGTGTTAGTCTATCAATATCTCTCGGATAGAGTGTTGTGTCCCTTATATTTTCTACACCTGTAAATGTCATCAGAAACCTCTCCATGCCAAGACCAAAACCAGCATGCGGAGGCACACCATAATCGAAAACTCTAAGATGGTAATCGAATGCTTCTGCATTAAGTCCTTGCTTCTTCATGCGCTCCAGCAGCTCTTCCTTCCTGTTTATTCTGCTACTGCCCGATGATATTTCCAGTTCTCCAAACATGAGATCGAACGATTCACATAATTTCTCATCACTAATTTTTGGTTTTGCATAGAATGGTTTTGATGCTGATGGCCAGTCAGTGATGAAGTAATAGCCTTGCATCACTGACCCCAGTTTTTTCAGGTTATCAGTTGAAAAATCTTCGCCCCATTCGATCCTTTCGTCTTCCTTCTTCAATAGCTCAACGAGTTCACTGTATGTGTGCTTTGGGAATGGCAGTTTCGGTTTATCGATCTTGCTCTGTAAAACATCTAATTCTTGGGAGTTATTCTTCACAACATAATCTAAAACATATACGACTATTCCTTCTAGTAAATCGATAACATCATTATAATCTACAAATGCTTCTTCTATGTCTATCGATGTTGCTTCGGATAAATGGCGCATTGTCCTGGAAGGTTCTGCCCTAAATATTTGTCCTATTTCGAAGACGCGTTCAAATGCCATTGTCAACTGCTCCTTATACAACTGTGGACTCTGTGCAAGAAACGCTTCTCTGTCATAGTAGAATATCGGGAAGAGTGCTGCACCACCTTCTGTTGAGGTAGCTATCATCTTTGGTGTATTAACTTCAATGAATCCCTTGTTGCTAAGAAATTCGCGCACTGCTTCTAGCGTGCTGTGTCTAACCTTAACCACTGCCTGCAAAACCTTCCTCCGAAGGTCAACGGCTCGAAGGTCCAACCTTGTATCTATATTGGGTACTGTCTTGCTGTATACTTGAAAAGGTGGCACTTTATTAGCTATGGAAAATACCCTTATCCCTTCAGGAATCACCTCTGCTCCGTGTGGTGCGTTCTGTATGCTTCTTACCTTACCCTTCAATCCTACGCTAGAATGCTCCCTGACTTCCCTGATCTTGTCGAACAATTCCTTACCGCACTCATCAAGTCTCGCAGTTACCTGCATCTCTCCATCCTTATCAGTAAGCATAACGAATACAATGTTTCCATGATCACGTATACTGGAGACCCAACCCATAACTAGTACGTTTTTATCATTCAAGTCAGGTTTTATCTGTGATGAATAATGTGTTCTCCTCCAGTCTCCAAGCTCTTCCTCACTCAACATAACAAAACCTCTTCACTCTAAATTTAACTCTTTACGTAAAGTAATGAATGTTTCCCGAGATTTCTCTCTTTCAACTGACCCAGTTGCAAAATTCAACTTTCCTCCTCCTTTACCACCAAATTTAGCAAGAACCGATTTCAGTATAGCATTGCAGTTGACTTGCAAATTCTCGTTGCATGCAAGTAGAACTGTTGCTCTAGAATTAATGTTCACTAATAATACTATAGTATTGTTCTGTTGTATAATCTCACCAGCCTTTTTCATAACAACTGAATCGTCAAGAGCCTCTATGATCTTTGCATAGATGATCTTATCATTCCTGTTTACTGGTGTCAAAGAGTCAATGAAAGTCTCTGTAAGGATAATCATTCTCTTCCTGTATGTATCTAGCTCATTTTTCATGTTTTTAGCCGTCGCTTCCAAAGTCTGCATGCTGGCACCAAGCTCACGTGCAACCTTTATGCACTTCATACTAAGATCCAAGGCTGATTCTTGTGCTTCTTTCCCTGCGAGAAATTCTACCTCGTATTGGTCACCCTCTTTCGATACTCTTGTAATTAGGAAGAATTTGCAATCACTGGTTTTCTGTGCGTGCTCTCTTGCACAAGCTGAATAATCATAACTGTCAATTTCTATTACTCTAACTTCACCAAATATACGTTCTTCATAGGCACGCATGTGGGGAAATCTTTTACGAGCTTCTTCAATCGATGGGAACATATGTTCCTTCACCTCTCTTCCTTCTTCGATTACCTTGTTGGTCGTAACTTCAGCTTGATAGATTATATCCAGTGTAAGTTCAGAGCTCTTCAGATACACTTTGTTGATCGTATCACGATGCTCTACCTTTCTTACGGATATCCCATCGACTAACTGTTGCAGGCTTCCCATAAAGATATGTTCTGCAGTATGTGCCAAGTTGGAATGCATTATTTATCACAACAAATTACTGTTTATTAATTAAGTGGGTTATTGCTACAATATGAGAAGGTTTCTTAGTTAGTGTTGAGAGATTGTCTGCATTTCGATTGGTGAGATTGTAACTGTTACGTTTTTAATAACCTTGTATGGAGTAGTGCTTGTGATGAACACCATCTCTACACTGGGTTCGCATTGTGCATTGCAAGTGTTGAAGGGAGCTAAAGATGAAGGGTTCAAAACATTATTAGTTTGCGAGAAGAGGAGAGAGAGTTTGTACAGGCGTTTTAGGTTCATAGATGAACTTATTATTGTAGATAATTTTACTCATATTGATCAAAATGTGCTGCATAGGTTGCAAGAAAACGATGCGATTCTTGTTCCACACGGTACGTTGATATCTAATATGAACAGCCGGCAGATAGAGAGCATAAAGATCCCTTTCTTTGGCAATAGGTGGATACTGCGTTGGGAATCTGATAGGAAACTAAAAGAACAGTTGATGATCGAATCCAAATTGGAGATCCCAAAAAGAGTCAAAAGTCCTGCTGATATCAAAGGTTTGGTTATAGCAAAACTGCATGGTGCGGCTGGGGGTCAAGGATACTTTCTTGCTTGGGATAGAAAGAGCTTTATTGAACGTGTTGGTAAACTCAAAAAAAAAGGGCTCATAAAAAATGAAAATGATCTATACGTGCAGGAATATGCGTTTGGAGTTCCCGTTTATCTGCAGTATTTCTATTCTCCATTAACAAATGAAGTTGAATTCATGGGCATTGATCGCAGATACGAATCCGATGTTGATGGGCTAGGAAGAATCCCTAGTAAACACCAGCAGAAGGTCAATATCGATCCTTCATATACAGTTGTAGGAAATATTCCTATAGTTTTGAGAGAGTCATTGTTAGATGAAGTGTATAAAATGGGTGAAAGATTTGTGGAGGCTTCAAAGAGACTGGTTAAACCAGGTATGGTTGGGCCATTCTGTATTGAGGGTGTTTATGACAAAGATGGCAGATTCACGTCGTTCGAATTCTCGGCAAGAATAGTTGCCGGCACTAATCTTTACGTCGATGGCTCACCATACACATCATTAACACATGATGAACGAATGAGCACTGGTAGGAGGATTGCAAGGGAAGTCAAGAATGCAATTAGCAGTAATGCATTAGAGAAGATTGTTACTTAGGATCGTCAGGAAAATGTTCATTAGCGACCTTAAAATATATTGATTGATGTCAGATAGATCAATATATCAAAGTAGAATACAGAAGCGACTTGACGGATATCATTCATTGCTAATAACTATCGGAGTGATTTCGCTGCTAGGTGCTATTACAGTATATGCATTTGTGGATCTTGTGGATTCACCAGCGATTCTCCTTGCACTTGGACAGATAGCAATAATCTTGTTAATTTCAGCAGTTGTGCTGAGTGTTATAGGTAGAAGTTGGCTTGTAACAGTATTGTCTATCGTCGGTGTCATGCTAATTCTTGGAAGTTTATTCTACCCAGTGCGAGAGGACATACCTAGTACTTACAATGAACTGGATACCTATGATCCTGATGATAAGTATAAGGTAAAGCATCTTGTATGGAGGTACGAACCTGCACATGCACTAACACCAACAGGAAGTTCTGTGATGTTCTACCTTGGAGTTGGAATTCTTGGGGTTTCTATGATCATAGTATACAAACCTTCATTACTATATGTCAAGAATAGACCGAGTGACGATCCACCATATCCTATATGGGACAGCAAGCATAGTTATACGACCTACAGGTACAGGCATATGGTACCACTCCTTGATCTACTCTATACGTCAGAAAAGTATATGCTTTCACAGTACAGATACGTTCATGTAAGAATAGGTGACAAAGTTTACCTTGTTACTCCTAACAGTCTGGTACCAGATGATTCTGAAGTATTGAGAGATCGTACCGGTAAATTTTTCTTGGGTGTTCCAAGAACTCAAGGATAACGATAAATTGTGTTAATGTGGATAATAGATATTTAGGTATAGATATCAAGTATAAGTATCAAGTATAACTAAATATACTGTTTAATGGCGCTTAACATTAAATATTTTTTAACTAATGGATTGTTGTCCCGAATAGTTTCATTTATCATCGCTCAGATAGATACTTCTATTGAGTTGGGGAGTATTAACGCTAGAATTCAGTGCCGCCTGTGTCGTCTGCAACTGTGGCATCTTTATCCCTTCTCACTGGCCTAACTTCCTCTTCTCCCTTCTTGGTAGTACCAGGGGCATATACTGTCCTTACTTCCTTTTCTGCCCCTGCTTCCCTGACTGCAACTGCAAGTGTATCCTTTGCACCTTCCTTCGATTCTCCGAACCATAAAGTACGATGGGGGAATGGTATCTCTATTCCAGCCCTGTCCAGCAATTCTTTAAGCTGCTGCATTATCTGAGTTCGCATTGGGAACCATTCCTGCGACGGAACCCACACCCAGACATTAATATTTACGCTGGAATCAGCTAATTCCCATACCATTATGTTTGGAGCTGGTTCTGCAAATATTTTTGGTTCTTTGGCAACCATCTCTTTAATCAATTGTAGCGCCGTAGCCGCATCTTCCTTGTACGCAATACCAACAGTGACTTCAACACGCCTCGCTATATGTCCAAAAAAGTTTCTTAGCTGCGATGTAAACATCTTTTCATTTGGTATTCTTATTAAAACACCATCGAATCTCCTTAACCTAGTAGAGAAAGCAGTGATCTCCTTAACGATACCAGCAACATTCATGTCAACAACTTCAACGGGATCTCCTATCTTTACAGGCCTGTCAAGCTGCAAGAAGAAGCCAGAGAGTAAGTTTGCTACTACCGATTGTGTTGCAAAACCTATAACGATACCGAGAATACCGCCAGCAAGTAATACACCCGTGAAGTCAACTCCAAGGTTACCTATAGCAGAAAACGCAGTAATACCAATTACACCCCAAAAAGCAATTCTCTTAATCATTTTCTCGGTTTGATCAGGAATATACTTGCCAAAGACACGTGTTATGGTCAGTTTTACCATGCTAGCTATTAGTACACCAACCCCAATTATCACTACAGTAACCAGAAGCTTGAGTAACTCGATCTCTGTTCCCAGAATATTTATAGTGGTAGGAATAAGTTCTACCAAGTTAGAATCCCCACTCCATTGCAAACTTACCAGCAAATTTCTGTTTCAGATCTGTTCTTTTACCTACCCAGTCTGCATTGGCAACATCTATGTTCAGAATTGTGTGCAACACTTGTTCCTCGACAACCACTTCTATATCGTTGTAATAGGCCTCATTCTTTCTATAGTAAAAATCTGCCCCCTCTATCGGAAACACTATACGATTTATTGTGCAAATTTTGTTAGTGTAATTATGAAAATGCACTCGCACTACGGCTTCACTGTTAGCAGATGCCTTGGGTATTTCGGAATTTATCCTAGTTGCATAATATCTGCATATTCTACCTAGCTCAGGAATGCCATACAAGGCGTATTTGGGTTGACTCACCGAGAATACGTCGAGGATCTGAACGTCGTCAGAAGTAGAACGAACTACTCCTATCTCTATTGGCATAGTAAGATAAGCATCAACGTGGGATTTTGGATCAATGACAAGTGGAGTTATTAGTTTTAACATTACATGACTTCCATATTTGGCTGGAGTATTAATTGGTGCTACAGGAAATATGCCCAGAACAAGAGGCATATCTGAAGCAATAACCTTTTCTACCAACAAATTTCCATCTTCAAAACGCTGGTAGCCATACTTATTATGGTCTACCTTGAACATTACTATGCTGTTAAAGCCAAAATGTTTCTCTAACTTTTGTTCTACAGTATATTCTCCATACTGATCAAGTTCTTCAACTTCCTTCTCAGTCACATTATCACTTGACATTAAACAAGTATGGCATGGATTTATGGCTTATAATTGTTCTCGTATTTTACAATCTTTGAGAGAGCGTTCTCATAATTTTGAAAGCTAGTATTCATGCGGTCTGTAAATTTCTAGTAACACCTCTCCAGCCTTGTTGCTTTCATCGATGCTGTAGATCTTCAATGGTTTTGCTATGTTAATTCCCTGCTCAAACTCCTCTAGCGCTGCTTCCAGATAGGGAAGTATAGCTTCTGCCATGTAACAGTAGCTTGGATCCTGTGTTGTATCACACATGCGTTTTATATTTCTGTAATTTGAACGAGTGGCACCTATCATCAATTTTATCCTTGCAGGTGTCAAAATTAAAAGTATCTTTTTCGTACCAAACTTCGAAACTGCTGCCTGCAAAGATGCTGATACAAATTTCTTTTCAGATGGTATGTAAACTAAACCTTCCTGTGATGCCTGCTCTACAAGCTCTTCTGAATTCATATTCTATAATATTCAGATCTTGTTTTAATATTTACTTTATCATTGGTATTTAAAGTTAAATTAAATCGCTATATACTACTCTTACTTAACATTCTTGATGCCATCGGCATATGTGTTGATAAATTGTGACCTTGGTTCTGAGGAGAGTATAATCAAGGAAATCAAGGGGCTGGAAGGTGTCAAGGAAGTAAAAGGAACATATGGTGTCTATGATGTAATTGCGAAGGTAGACTCGGATAAGATGGATGCATTGAAGGATACCATAACCTGGAAGATTAGGAGAATGCCGAAGGTGCGCTCTACAGTTACATTGATTGTTATAGAAGGACAAGGTTAGCTCATAAGCAAGGTGTTGCTGAGAAACCACCTTCCTTTTGTTTTATGGGGATATAACTGCTCTGCCTATTATCTTTCCTTCCTTCAATTGATTCAAGGCGTCATTGGCTTCATCGAGTTTAAACTTCTTAGATACAATCGATTTAACTATATTTTTCTTCGCAAGTGCGACCAGTTCTACCAGATCAGCATATTTACCTGTGTAAGACCCTATGATCTTGAATGCCCGCAATGGCATCAATGCCAGATTGAGTTCCACAGCGCCACCAAACAATCCCACGAGAACAAGTCTGCCGCGCTTCCTCAGCATATCAATATCAGTTGCAACTGTTTTGGATGCGTTTACAAAGTCAATGATCACATCGGCTCCAAGACCGTTAGTGAGTCCCTTTATCTCCTTCACAGCTTCTGCTGTCTTCGAATTAATAACGTGGTCAGCACCAAGTTTCTTTGCTTCAGCTAATCTCTTATCATCAAGATCGAGTACAGCTATGGTTGTGTTAGTCAGTGCTTTCGCGAGCTGTACACCCATTAATCCAAGTCCTCCAGCCCCAACAATTACTAGGAATTCTGCAGGTTTAGCATTAGCATTCTTTACAGCACCGTACGCAGTAAGGCCAGAACATGCCAGAGACGCAACGCTAGCTGAATCTTGATCACCGATATTAACAAGATAGCCATAGTGAGGTACAAGAACATGTTCTGCATAACCTCCATCCTGGTACACACCAATAGATCTCGGTTTGTCACAAAGATTTTCTTCCCCAACCCTGCATGCAGGGCATATTCCATCGCCTATCCAAGGATAGACAAGAACCTTATCACCAATATTGAAACCTTCAGCATCCTCTCCCAAACTCTCAACTGTTCCCGCAACTTCATGACCCGGTGTCAAGGGAAATTTTACTCCACGATCTTCAACCTTCATGAATAGACCTGCGGGACCAGCATAACCACCCTCCCACAGGTGCAAGTCGCTATGACATACGCCAGTTGACCCTACTTTTACAAGAACCTGAGAGCTCCTTGGTTTTGGAGTATTGAGTTCTTCAATATTAAGTGGTGCCTTTGGCTTCACTATCCTAGCAGCTTTCACAAACTGCTATAAGATCCTGCGATTTATTATATCTTGTCGCCAAGAGTTTTTTATTTGCTGCAACACACTTATTTTATGAAATTTGTGACTGCTGTTCTCATTGCGTTCTGTGCCGTGGGAATCATTGGTATTCCATTGGGGGATCCCAAATTCTTTATTGTAGCAATAGTCCTTGAGGCAAGTTTTATTGCTTTAACAGTATTATCACTGAAGAGAATAAGATCTGTGGTGATACCAAACATTGCGATCGCATGTACTGTAAGTGTTGGTAACACCTTATCACCTACGCATACTGATGTTATGCTAACGCTATCGCCAATTTACAATGCCCTGATTCTTATAATAGGAGGTTACTTACTACAAGCTCTTCTTATAATTACTAGTATACAGGCCAACAAAGTTGTCAAACATATTGTGAAAGACAAAGTTGACCACATAGATTGAGATAATAGAGTTGTCTATTGATATAAAGTAAGATTCAGTTATCGTCAAATGAATGAAGATGAGAGCGCAGAACCTCTGCAGGTACAGGAAACGATATCAAAGCCTCCATTGAATATACTCTTCAATTCCAACATAGTCGGCAAGAAAAATGTTTGGGATATCGATATAACTTTTTTGCTTGAAAAACTTCTCGGAATCCTTAATGCTTCTGGAAACAGGGATTTGAGACTTTGTGGGGTTGCTGCCTTATCCTCTGCCATGATTCTACGATTGAAAGTTGAAAGTATCTTCGCATTAGAAAGGATAGCATTGCAACGCAAATCTTTGGCTGACAGAAGCGTACTTGAAAACCTTGAAGTCTTGGACATGCCCTATAGATATGAAGCAACATATCCTGTCTCATTGGAGGATTTGCTGGGGGTACTTGAAAACATGCTAAGCCAGATAGCCAATCCAAGACATAGGAAGGTTCTGGAGATTGAACCTATAGAAAGTAGCGAACTTGACAAATATCTACTAACGTTCGAGCAGTTACTGGAAAAATACAAGGATATTCTCTTCAAAAAAATACAAAAGTCAAAAATGTTGATGTTCAGTAAGTTCATCAGAGACATGGAACCTATAGAAGTGGCACGTTACTTTGTGGGTATGCTGTATCTTGCCATGTACGACAAGATAGATCTGGAGGAGATCGACGATGATATTAAGTTGGTTCTAAGGGATAAGCTGTAAAATTTTACAATTGGATCAACTAGGGATGAAAAGATCTTTTAAATGCCCTCTACGTAGGATTGATATATGCTTAATAGAGATATCGAAATGCTCGCACGTATAGAAGCTGCGCTATATGCTGCAGGTAGACCCTTGAGTGTAGAAGAACTGCAGAAGGCTGCCGGTACGGACTCGGCTAATAAAGCAATAAAGATGGCCAGAGGGCTAGGTCAAATAATTAGTTCATCTCTACATGCTCTCGAACTTATAGAGTTGCAGGATGGTTCGTTTGTCCTACAACTAAAATTGAAATATAATAACCTGATAAGGAAATTTGCGACGAGGCCGTTTTTGTCACATGCTACTCTCAAAACCCTCTCCTGTCTTGCTTACATGCAACCAGTTACGTCAAAACAACTGGTGGAAATACGTGGGAGCCAGGTTTATGGGCACCTTAAGTTATTGACCCAATCTGGATTTCTTACTTATCAGAAGCTAGGACGTTTAAAAATATACCAGACTACGAAGAAGTTCCAAGACTACTTTGGGATAGATGGAGATGTGGACAAACTAAAGAAGAAGTTGTTAAAGAAGGAACCGAGGAGCAAAAATATTCCTCTTGTGCAGCCGATTCTAGAGAGGACTCTACCAAAAGAAGTATGAAATTGTTGTTAATAATACACCATATTTCTACAGATCTATCTATTTGCCTTCTAGTGTAGGTAGAAACTAAATGGATTCCAGCGCACTACCTATATATATTAAAATTGTTTGAGAGGTTATATGCAAAAGAGAACAATCCCTGTATGCTTCAGCAAGGAGCAACTGAAAGAGATCGAGAAATATGCCAAAGCAAAAGGAATGGTCACTCTCAGTCAGGCTGTAGAAGATATAATCAAGAATGCCAAACGATGATAGCATTACAGACTATAATAGCATTATTTTCTTCATCTTCTATCGATTTTATTCCTATCCTTGGATAGAAATGCAAATAAAGCCCTTGCACAGATGTATGGCGATATGAGTAGCAAGAAACCCCACCTGAACCTCATAATAACAGGTCATGTGGATCACGGCAAATCAACATTGGTAGGACACGTGCTGTTTCAAACAGGTGCCATAGATCAGAGAACGATAGAAGAGTTTGCTAAAGAATCTGAAAAGACAGGTAAGGGAGATACCTTCAAGTTTGCTTGGGTTCTTGACAAATTAAAGGATGAGCGTGAGAGGGGTGTAACTATAGATCTTGCCTTCCAGAAGTTTGAGACGCAAAAATACTTCTTCACCTTGATTGATGCCCCCGGTCATAGGGATTTTGTGAAGAACATGATAACTGGTGCATCGGAAGCCGACTGTGCGATCCTAGTCGTATCTGCGAAGAAGGGTGAGACAGAAGTTGCGGTAGACCCTGGCGGTCAGGGAAGAGAACATGCATTTCTGTTGAGAACACTGGGTGTGAGCCAGCTTATAGTTGCAATAAATAAGATGGACGATCAATTGGTGAAGTACTCCAAGGAAAGATTTGAGGAAGTCAAAAACATTGTAGAAGATTTACTCAAGGGGATCGGATACAATACTGCGAAGATAAGATTCATTCCTACTTCGGGATGGAAGGGTGACAATCTAAGTAAAAAAGCAGAAAATATGTCGTGGTATGACGGCCCAACACTTATGCAGGCACTGGACGAATTTGTGGAACCAGAAAAGCCGTTAACAAAGCCACTTAGATTACCGATACAGGATGTTTATTCGATCACTGGTGTCGGTACGGTTCCGGTTGGGAGAATAGAGACTGGAAAGCTGAAGCCTAATGACAAGATAGTTGTGATGCCAGAAGGTGCTTCTGGCGAAATAAAGTCAATCGAAACGCATCACACACAGATACCAGAGGCGCAAGCAGGTGACAACATTGGATTTAACGTTAGAGGTATAGACAAGAAGCAGATCAAGCGTGGTGATGTCGTAGGTCCTGTTGGTAATCCTCCAACAAGTGCAAAAGAGTTCAAGGCGCAGATAATTGTAATATACCACCCTACAGCATTGGCACCCGGATATACACCAGTGATGCATGCGCATACGGCACAGGTAGCTGCTACCTTAACAGAGTTTGTGGCAAAGATAGACCCTAGAAGTGGGCAGACTGTTGAAGAGAATCCGAAATTCCTAAAGAACGGCGATTCTGCGATAGTGAAGATCAGACCAGTGAGACCTTTATGTATTGAGACCTTCAAAGACTTTCCAGAGCTTGGTAGGTTTGCGTTAAGAGATATGGGTACGACAATAGCTGCAGGTGTTGTGCAGGAAGTAACGGAAAAGTTCACAGCAGAGAAAGTCACCGCCAAGGCTTAATGTGAACATAAATGCCCCAACGTGCGCGTATAAAACTAACTAGCACTAATCTGCCTAAATTAGAGGATGTATGTGCCGAGATAAAGACCATAGGTGATAAAGCTGGTGTTAAGGTGGCTGGACCATTGCCCCTTCCTACAAAGAAGATGAAGGTGGTTACAAGAAAATCGCCAGCAGGGCAGGGTACAAACACTTACGACAAGTGGGAAATGCGTGTGCATAGAAGAATCATTGATCTAGGAGCTGATGATAGGGCTATGAGGCAGCTAATGAGGTTAAAGATACCAGACGATGTTTACATCGAGGTCTCTTTAACCCAGTAAACTAATTTTTAATTGACGTAAGCTTAAATGTGGGCTATTAAGTAGTCTCCTAATGGAAGACCAGAGTAAAGCTTTGCAGAATGTTTTTTACGAATGTATGAGATGTGGTACTACAGCAAGTGTAGAGGAGCTAGGCAGATTGCCAGAATTAAAATGCATTTGTGGTTTCCGGGTTTTCAAAAAGACTAGACCGCCAATAGTGAAGCAAATTAAAGCCATATAACATATTTTTTATTCCAAACGTTTATTATATCATTAATAGGACGCACGATCATGCTTAACCTATTCAAGAAGAAAGGCGGTACTTCACAGGCCGTGAAATGTGAAATTTGTGGCATGGAGTTTGCAGAAAAGAGTAGGCTTGTGAAGCACAAGGAAAAAGCGCATCCTAAAGGACGATAACAGTACTTTCTTGCCGTTATCTGATATTTCTATATTCAAGGAGAGTTAAACATGCCTGAATAGTTTAGTATATTAAACCAAAATTGTGCAATAGCAAATGTTGTCTACTTTGAAGAGCAAGCATTATCTAGAATTAATAATTGACAAGCTGATAAGGAAGAGTGGTAGGGATAAGAAGATACAATTTGCAGTAAGACTCGATCCCAAAAGGTATGAGAGTAGGACAGTAAAAGGGGAGAAAGGGTTTTTCGACAAAAAGGAGAAGATCTTCATCCCTGAAGCAGTTTTCAAGATACTTATGGATGAAATGACTGTACAACCTATAAAATCGGCTGAGTCAAAGATTGAGGATCTATATTCCTATATCCTTGGGAGTCAGATGAGGGTTAAACGTGCAGTAAGTCAAGGGTTGAAGTTTGAAACTGCAATAGTTCCTTCAGAAGAGTATCTGAAAGAGCATGTGAATACCATGTTGAATGTTGTAGTTCTGTACGTCGATATAGCAGGTTCCACTAACCTAGGTATGAAGCTCTCTCCAGATAAACTTGCTACTGTAATCAAGATATTCATTCAGGAAATGTCGTTCCTAGTCTCAGGATATCATGGTTATGTGTTAAAATATGCTGGGGACTCGGTAATAGCATACTTCCCAGCAGAAGCCAATTTGGCGGATGTCTGCAGCAACACTATAAACTGTGCCCGGGCAATGATGAAGGTGGTAGAACATGCAATAAATGCAATCCTTAGAGAAAATGGTTATCCTGAACTAAAAATCAAGATCGGTATAGATGTGGGCAAGAATCAGATTGTTAGGTTAGGTGAGGATATTGACCTACTAGGTTACACTATGAGTATTGCAGGGAAGATGGTAGAAATAGCAAAACCTGGTCAGATAGTGATAGGTGACTGGATCTATGACGAACTGATGAAGCCTTTTAGAGACCTTTTCTCCAAAATGGATTTGAGCCACGATGTATGGAATTACAAGGATTCTAAGGAAGGCAGGATCTACCCCCTTTATTGCATGGACGCATAAAGAAAAAACTGCTTAGTTGTTATAACACTTACGACCGTTAAATATTATAAACCAGTAATTCCATAAGCTTGCGGAGATAAAATGAAAAAAATTGAGGCTGTGATCCCAGCAGAAAAACTTGGTGCAGTGAGCGCTGAATTGAAAAAGATCGGTACTGGCGGCTTGACCATCTTCGAGACAAAGGGTCGTGGTCAGAATCCACCAACAGCGATACAAACGGGAAGAGGAACGGGCACCTATACTCCAGAATTCAATACCAATTGCTCTCTTCTTTTTGTTGTAAAGGATAGCGATGTGGAAAAGGGGATAGAGGCCATTGTTAACGCTGCAGGCACAGGATTGGCTGGTGAGGGAAAAATATTTGTTAGCAATGTTGAAGAAGCTATAGACTTGGGCAGCAAAACAAAAGGGGACTCCGCTCTCTAATTTTTTTATTTCTAACAAACAGAACCAGATAGCAAGACATTTAACCCGCAAGGCAGAAGACGTATTTGTGAAAATTACACTGTCAGCTATAAAGGCGGATATTGGTGGAATAGGAGGTCACACTCGTCCCAGTGATGAAGTTCTTAAAGCTGTTGAGAATATCGTGAGTAGCTCTGATTATGGCTTGCTACTTGACTACTATATAGGATATGCGGGGGACGATATACATATAATCATGGCACACCAGCAGGGAGTTGAATATAGTGAGATACACAAACTTGCATGGGATGCGTTTAAAGAAGGAACGACGGTTGCAAAAGAGCAGGGATTGTATGGTGCAGGGCAGGATCTTTTGAAGGATTCCTTTTCAGGCAATGTCAAAGGAATGGGACCGGGTGTTGCCGAATTCGAGTTTAATGAACGGCCTAACGAAGCATTTGTTGTGTTCGCTGCAGACAAGACCGAACCAGGTGCGTTCAACTTTCCCTTCTATAGAATGTTTATCGAGAGTAGAAGCAACACTGGAATTATAATAAATCCCGATCTTGCTGAAGGCGTTATCTTTAATGTCATGGATGTAATGAGAGGAAAAATAGCTGAATTGCGTTTATGGGAAGATAAACCAGAGATTGAAGCAGCTCTTATGTATCCTGGAAGATACGTTGTAGATTCTGTTATAAGCAAAAAAGGAGAACCAATACTCACTGCTTCCACTGATCGGTTGCACAATATTGCTGGAACATACGTGGGGAAGGACGATCCTATAGCTATTGTGCGATGCCAAAAGTCATTTCCTGCGACAGAGGAAGCATGTAGCGCGTTCAACAATCCACACTTTGTTGCTGGAGATACAAGGGGTAGCCATCACCTGCCTTTAATGCCTGTTAGGATAAACACACCGGCTAGTGTCAACTACGCCATACCAATAGTCATGGCACTTGTATTCAGCGTTCACAATGGGAAATTTGTGGGTCCACATGATGGATTTGACACACCAGACTGGGAATATATCAGAAATGTGGCAACGCAAAGAGCAATGGATATGCGTAGCCAAGGATTCATACACCCTGCAACTCTTGTTCCTGAAGAACTTGAATACAACAAGGGCTATGAAGCAAGGATGGGAAAGCTGGAAGGTAAGTTCAATAGCAAAGGCAAAACTCGTTCAGTCTTGTTGAAGGGAGCCACGCTATCAAATCCAGGTAAGTTTAATAACAAAAAGAAGGGACGTTCCAAGTTCAAGCGATGACGAAAAGGCTATTCATCATTAATTTCAAAAACTATCCGGAAGTTGCTGGCAGAAATAGTGTAAAGCTAGCACGGGCCGCAGAGTACATAGCACATCGATCAAGGGTAAAGATTGCAGTTGCACCCCCAGCGAGTTCGTTATCGAATGTAGCAAGTAGTGTAAGTATTAGAGTATTTGCTCAGCATCTTGATCATTCAGACCTTGGAGGTACTACTGGTTTTGTTGTACCAGAATTAGCCAAATCGCATGGTGTTAGTGGGTCGCTGATAAATCACAGTGAACATAGAATTGCAATGCAAACAATCGGAGATCTTGTAGAACGATTGCATAGCTTAAAAATGACCTCTGTCGTATGTGCAAGAACACCAGCAGAAGTAAAGAAACTTGCATTCTTCGCTCCTAACTATATTGCCATTGAACCGCCAGAGCTTATTGGTACCGGTATTGCGGTTTCAAAGGCCAAACCCACCGTCATTACACGTTCTATAGATGCTGTAAACGATGTTAATCCTAATGTAAGTGTCATATGCGGTGCTGGCATAGTTAGTGCAGAGGATGTGTCTGCTGCCATTCGACTTGGATCTACAGGAATTCTTGTAGCAAGCGGTATAGTAAAGGCAAAGAACTGGAAGACTAAGATCGAGGACCTTGCAATTGCCATGAAAGTGTGACTTTTTATATCATACTTCTTTTACTCGTATAGATCAGCGTAAGAGAAATTCGTCATCGAAGCAAGATACGAAAATATGTTATAGATTCTTTGGCATCGATCACATTCATTAGCTATATCTAGTGAGTTCCGAAGGCTGATAATGCATGAAGCTATTTACGAGATCGTTTGGAAGGAAGATGTGTGGCTTCGTTACTAACATCTCTTACAGCCTCTGCAAATGACTCTGGAAGTGTAGGGTGAGGGTGTACTGTATCAAATATGTCTTCAAGCCTCAGTTGCATTTTAATTGCAAGTGCTGCCTCACTTATCATTTCTCCCGCATGTGGTGCGAATATAAGAGTGCCAACAAGTATTCCATTCTTCTCAAAGACCTTAACGAAGCCTCTTGTATCTCCCAAACAGTTTGCCTTTGCGCTTGCTGAAAGTGGGAATTCCCCAGACCGTCCCTTTAACTCTCCTACAAATGCAACTTCTGGATATGTGAATATACATGCAGGTATAGACCTGTAGTCCATCCTGCTTTCTATTCCCATTATATTTTGTGCAGCTGTCTCGCCTTGCTTTGAGGCAACATGTGCAAGTTCATACATACCTGTGACATCGCCAATCGTAAATACGTTGTGAACAGATGTTCGCATCTCTTCATCAACAAGAATCCCTTTTTGGTTGAATTTTATACCGATATTACTTAATTCATCCTCATTTATGTTCGGTCTCCTCCCTATGCAAACGAGTATCTTTTCTGCCTGCAGCTTTTCTCCGTTAACCAGAGCTACGTTATCCGTGATTTTTTCCATCCTTGACTTTGTCATTATATTTATGCCATCGAGCCTCATGTACTTCTCAACCGTATTTCCAATCTCGTCTATCTGTAAAGGCATCAGGTGATCTTCGGCCTCCACCAAAGTGACCTTGCATCCCAGTGCGTTCAGAATCGAAGCGAACTCACAACCACTATAACCACCTCCAACTATGATAATCGACTCCGGTAGTTCCTCCAATCCCAGAGCCGTGTCAGTTGACAGTATATCTTCATTGAATTCATAACCTGGCAAGCAAACAGGATAGCTGCCGGTAGCGATAACAATGTGTTTTGTTTCTATCATTGTTTCATTGGCAACCACC